>JAKVBB010000050.1 GCA_022448215.1 Candidatus Altimarinota bacterium
CTCCTGCTGGCAGAGCACGATCTCTGGTTTTTGGGATGATTTTTTGTCTTCATCTGTCTGGTCTCACTGTTTTTCGGGAAGAAATTTTTGCGAATTATCCTCGCTCCAGATATAGCCAAGTCACAGTGAATGCGAGTTTGGGCCTATGAACTCGGGTATCTGTTCTTGCTCACACTGTTTCTCTCTCAGGCTATTACCATCTTTGGGATACTGCTCGTCAGTGCCTTTCTGGTGCTTCCAGCCAATATCGGGAAGCACTTTGGAAAATCACTGAAGGCCATGTTTTTGATCGCTTTTGCTTCTGGAATACTGGCCACAATTCTGGGACTCTTTGCTTCCTACTTGCTCGATACTTCCGCTGGTGCGACCATGGTGCTCTTACTGGGTGTGATGTTTCTTTTGAGTGTGGTGTTAGGGAAGCGGGGATAAAAACTTTCTATTCATTTTTTTATTCATATAATAGCCTATGAATATCATGTAATATTTTCTCCTTATGAAATATGGTTATACGATTCTCTATGTAAAAGATGTAGAAGCAACACTCGGATTTTATGAACAAGCCTTTGGTTTTAAAAAAGGATTTATGACTCCAGAATGTGACTACGCAGAAGTCGTTTCTTGAGAAACCACACTGGCATTTGCTTCACTTGAACTGGCAAATTCTCACCTCCTCAAAAAATGATTTACCACCAGTTCACTTGAGAATCCACCTTTTTGAATTGAGTTAGCTTTTATCACTGAAAATCTGGAAGCAGATTTTGAAACAGCAAAAAGCATGTGAGCTGTTGAGTTCGAACCGATTGCTGAAAAACCTTGGGGACAAAAGGTATGATACCTACGAGATAACAATGGTTTTCTCATAGAAATGGCATCTCCTATGTCAGAGTAATTTTTAAATAAAAAGACAAATCCGTAAAAATAGCAGGAGAGTTTAAAATTATAATTGAGTATAAATGTCTAAAATTATTATAGTAGTTGATAAAAATGATAATATTCTAGGCTATAAATCACCAAAAGAGATGCAAGCTTCAGATATATACAGAGTATCAGCATCTCTGATTAAAAATTCAAAATGAGAATTTCTCCTCGCTCAAAGAGTATTCACGAAAAAACATAATCCATGAGAATGGTCTTTCTCTGTAGCTGGTACGATTGAAAAATGAGAAGATTATGAGGGTAATATTATCAAAGAAACACAAGAAGAAATAGGGATAGAGAATATTGAATATACCAAACTTCATAAGAAAAATATTACTGGAGAATATAATTTTTTCTGTCAGTTCTATACCACTATTTTAGATTTAGATATAGAAGAATTTACTATTCAGGAAGAAGAGGTAGAAGCACTTCGTTGGTTTTCAAGAGAAGAAATACTTATTGGAGAGTATGAATGAAATCCTATTTCAAAAACATTACTTTCGGAGATAAATAAATTTCAATAAGTAATTTTTTACACTATGATACAGAATTTAGAAACAAAATATAATTTATAGGCAAAAGTAAAATATTTGCTTTTTTGGTCTATAAGAATAATATAATTGTATGTACTTTGTAATGACAAAATATGACTACCTTTCAGATACGTGTTGATAAAGATCTCAAAGATCAGTTTCTTCTTACATCAAAGAAAAAAGGACTTGATGGGAGTGTATTGATTCGTTATTTTATGGAAACATTTACCCAAAAACCGGATATAGTTCAATTTCATATTCAAGAAGATATGTTTGATCACTTACTTGAGAATCAAAATATACGCAAAAAATTAAAAAAAGTATCTCATAAACTCGATACTCTATGATTTTAGATATATAATCATGAACTCTCAAAAAATTTTAGAACATCTCAAGACTATTCCAAAAGGCAAAGTAACCACCTACAAAAATATTGCCAATCATTTTTGAGTGCATCCTCGAGCAGTCGCGAGTGCTATGAAATATAATAAACACCCAGATATATATCCATGCTATAAAGTCATTTCTGCAGACAGAAAACTCTCAGGATATAGTGCGTATGATGGAGTATCAACTAAAATACAAAAACTTCAATCTGATGGGATAGATATCGTAGATGGAAAAATACCAGAAAAATATATTGTGTAGTGTTTACAAGACTCAAAAACTTCATACAATAGCTTCATAATATTTATCTTTTTATAAGCAATGATTAGAGACGATTTTCCTGTATTTAAAAATAACCCAGACCTGATATTTTTTGACTCTACAGCGAGTTCTCAAAAACCATCTCATGTCATAGATGGCCTTAAAGAATTCCTTGAAAATGACTATGCCAATATTCATAGGGGATCCTATATTCTTTCAGAACGATCAGAAAAACTCTATATTGACTCTAAAAAGAAATTTGCAAATATGATTGGAGCAGAGAGTTGGAGAGAAGTTATTTATACTATGAACTCTACCTATGCACTCAATTTGCTCGCAGACTCACTGAGACGATCAAACAAGCTCCAAAAATGAGATACGGTAATCGTAAGTATTGTAGAACACCATGCTAATATAGTTCCATGGCTCATTCTCAAAGAAGACTTGGGAATTAATGTTGAATTTGTAGGAGTATGTGATGACTATTCACTGGATTTTGAAGATTTTAAAAATAAATTAGATGAAACGGTTAAAGTAGTTTCTCTCACTCATGTTTCCAATGTGACGGGACAAATATTTGATCTCAAAAAAGTTTCAAAACTATTACAAGAAATATATAGTGATACAAAACCATATTTTATTGTGGATTCCTCTCAAGGGTTTCCTCATCTTCATACCAATGTATCTGAAATTGGCTGTGATTTTCTTTTTTGTACTGGGCATAAGTTTGGAGCAGATAGTGGGATAGGAATTCTCTGGTGAAAAAAAGATTTGCTTCTAGATCTCAAACCAGCTTTTTCTGGTGGGGGAGCTATTGCCCATGTTACCACAGACGAATTTGAACCAGCATGACTTCCGGATAAATTTGAACCAGGGACTCCAAATATCAGTGGGGGAGTGAGTGTATTGCGAGCACTTGAGTATGTAGAACAGATAGGAGGCTATGATAAGATTGAACAAATAGAACATGAACTCACTTATCATTTCCTGGAAAAACTCAAAGATTTTGATGGTATGACACTTCTTGGTTCTAGAGATGCATATGAAAGAGTGGGAGTATTTACCTTTGCTATAGACTGAGTTCATTCTCTTGATTTGGCTGATTTTCTAGCAGAAAAAGATATCTGTATCCGAGCAGGGAGACACTGTGCAGAACCACTGTTAAATAATAAGGGGATGACACATTCTTGTCGAGTGAGTCTGTATATATATAATACTACAGAAGAAATAGATATATTTTTTGAAGAACTTGAGAAAGCGATACAAGTACTGAGAGAAGTATAAAAATAACAAAAAGAAGTAGCCCTACAACGAGGGACTACTTCTTTTTTAATTGTATTATGGCTGGGATAGAGGGATTCGAACCCCCGATAGCGGATTCAGAGTCCGCGGCCTTACCACTTGGCGATATCCCAAAATATAAATAAAAAAATAAAAAGGGTGAACACATAGGTTCACCCCTACACAAAAAAATGTAGGGGCAGACCTGCGTGTCTGCCCAATTTATAATTATTTTAACTCAACAGAAGCACCAGCTTCTTCAAGTTTTCCTTTGATTTCTTCAGCTTCAGCTTTATCAGCACCTTCTTTTACTACACCTCCGTTATCAGCAATATCTTTTGCTTCTTTGAGTCCAAGACCAGTAATTTCTCGGATAATTTTAATAACAGCGATTTTAGAAGCACCAGCAGAAGTAAGTTCTACGTTAAAGCTTGATGGACCTTCGTCAGCTCCACCTTCAGCTCCACCACCAGCTACCATAACAGGAGCAGCAGCAGAAACACCAAATTCTTCTTCCATAGCAGTTACAAGATCGTTGAGTTCAACGATAGTAAGATCTTTTACAAGATCCATAACTTTTTGTGCATTTTTGCTTAGTTCAGCCATAATACAGTAATTATTAATTAAAAATATATTTGATTCTAGTAATTCTCTTACTAGTGATGGAGTATATAAATATTTATATACTCACACACCAGCAATGAATTATTTTTCTTCATCCTTCGTTGAAACTTCGGATGACACGTCAGCACTCTCGTCCTTCGTAGGTTTATCCGAAGAAGAATCAGTTTTTACTTCTTCTTTTGGAGCTTCTTCCTTAGCAGCAGGTGCTTCAGCCACTTCTTCTTTGTTTTCCCCTTCGAGTTGTCCTACCGTTTCTTTTCCTTGAGATTCTAGGTCTTTAGAAGCAGCATCAAAGAATCGAGCGAGTCCAGAAATCGGTGATTTCATAGATCCAACCAATCTTCCAAGAAGTGTTTCTTTTGATGGAAGTCCTGCAAGAACTTTTGTTTCTTCAAGATCTTTATATTCTCCTTCAAATATACATGCAGCCCAAGTGATTTTTTCTCATTTTGTTTCTTTTACGAGAGCATTTACTTTTCCAAGTCCTGCTACTGCATCTTCATTAGAACATACCATACCAATTTGCCCAGGAAGATTTGCAAGATCAACTTCGATACCAAGTGCTTCTTTGAGAGCAATTTTGATAAGAGTTTTCTTTGCAATTGTATAAGTAGCTCCTACTTCTCGGAGACCTTGTCTGAGATTTGCAAATTCTTCTACAGTAAGTGTAGAGGTAGCAGAGAAACCAATTGATTTTGCTTCGCTTACTTTTTGTATGAGTTCAGCCAATATTTCTGCTTTTTGTGCTTTACTTACAGCCATTTTGTATCAATTAAATAGTACTTTGTATTTGAAAAGTCCTCTTTCTTGCGATGAAGAAAAAGGACTTTTTTGTTGTATTACAAAAATTTATATCCATTCTCTATCTCGGTAGGGCTTACTTATTGCCTACGGTCTTTGATATTGAAAGTACCTGAATTATATGAATAAAAAATATTTGTCAAAAGATTTTTTGAATAAAAAATATCTCCTTTTTTTGGGAGATATTTTGAATGATGTGAAAATTATTTTTTCTTTTTGTTCATTTCTTCCATCTTCTTTTGTCGAGCATAGAACTTGTCCACTGCACCTGTTTTGAGAATTTTCTGTTCACCAGTATAGAATGGGTGAGATACTGAAGAAGTTTCTATAAAAATACAAGGATATGTGGTTCCTTCGTGATCATAGCTTTCTTTTGTATTGGCTGTTGAGTCAGCAATCAGAACAAAGTTCGCACTTCTATCTACAAATGCTACTTTTTGTGATTCAGGATGTATTCCAGTTTTCATATGTATATATTGTTTAGTTTGCTCGCCAAAGTACGAGGCAAAAATATAAAGTTATATTTGGAGTGGTGCCCAGGGAGAGACTCGAACTCTCACGCGCAAGGCACTGGCTTCTAAGACCAGCGTGTCTACCAATTCCACCACCTGGGCATAATTAACATGAGTCTTGCATCTTCGCTTTCGCGTATCACGAGAAAAATTTAATGGTGGGCAGAGAGGGATTCGAACCCCCGAAGGCTTAGCCAGTGGATTTACAGTCCACCCCATTTGACCGCTCTGGTATCTGCCCGCAAAAATTAAAAATGTCCGTCCTTCGCATGAAGCTTTGGAGGACATTCTTCGCATTTAATTTATTTATTTCTTCACTATTATTATGGCTGTGCCATTCGAAGCTCGAATGAGCTATAGCGAATAGAGAGCGAAGAATGGAGCCACTTGTCGGACTTGAACCGACGACCATTCGCTTACAAGGCGAGTGCTCTACCAACTGAGCTAAAGTGGCAAGTTATTGATGATCTGCATCACAAAATGCCAGCGTATTCTATAAAAAAACATTATGAAGTCAAACTTTTTTTTCTAAAAAAAAATACTATACTGAGCTAAGTATATTTTAGCTTTAAAACATCCCATCCCCCTCGTTCCTCGGGTACTTCCCTTCATTTGAAGGGAAGAAGAAAAAAGTGTAATACTATATTATAAGATATGTGAATTCCAAGAATAATCATAGAAGCATCCAGGCAGTTGCGTCAAAATATGACGGAAGCTGAGATTGCATTATGGAAACTTCTTAAAGATGAACAATTATGATATAAAGCACTAAGACAAAAACCTATTTATGTATATACTGAGCAATGATGACAAGATCGTTATATTATTGCTGATTTTTATTTTCCAAAAATAAAGCTCGTTATAGAAATAGATGGGGAAATACATAATCATCCTGAAATATCTAAACTTGACTATGAAAAAGAGCAATTATTATATAATAAATGAATACGTATTACACGAATTATAAATAATCAAGTCCTTTTTGATATCAAACAAACTCTCCAATATATCAAACAGCAATTCTCTTTCTCCCCTTTGGTCAAAGGGGAGCGCTGTGAGCGTCAGCGAGGAAGTACTCTTGGGGTATCCCCGAAGGGGGAGGGGATTATAAAAGATATACATCTTCAGATCGATACATTTCTTGAAAAACAGACTTCTCTCCCAAAGATAATTGTTATTTATGGACCAACAGCTTCATGAAAAACAAGTATGTCTTTAGAGGTTGCGAAGTATTTAGATTCTGAGATTATTTCTACAGATAGTAGACAGATATATAGATGAATGGATATTGGAACTGGAAAAATACTGTCCCATGAAATGCAAAACATACCACATCATATGATAGATATTTTGGATCCAAATCAAGAGTATAGTGTATCTGAATTCAAAACTGAAGTTGAGCAAATTATTTGAAAATTACATACACAGAAGAAAATTCCTATTTTATGTTGATGAACCGGGCTCTATATAGATAGTATTATATACGATTTTGAACATTCTTCTACTCCATCTGATCCCAAATTGAGAAGAAATCTTGAAGAAGAAGCAAAAAAATATGGAAATGAATATGTATATCAAAAACTTCTTGATATTGACCCTGAATATGCAAAAGAGATTCATCCAAATAATATCAATTATGTGATTCGTGGTATTGAAGTAAAAACAATTTCAGGAAAATCAAAACGTGATTTTGTCAGTGAGAAAAAATTGAAATATGACGTGTTATTTATGACTCCCTCTTATTCTACTTCCCCCCTGATAAGGGGGGATTGAGGGGGGTTTTGAGAAGAATATAGAGAATGGCTCTATGATAGAATCAATCCTCGAGTACAACAAATGTTTGATGATGGACTGGTAGAAGAAGTAGAAAAACTTCTTGAAAAATATGGAAAAATAAAAATACTTACAGAGACAATAGGGTATGCAGAAGTACTTGACTATATAGAAGGGAATATAGATCTACAAGAATGTATATCTCTCGTACAGCAGCATAATAG
>JAKVBB010000051.1 GCA_022448215.1 Candidatus Altimarinota bacterium
AGATTTGAGCCTGAAAAACAAGATGGCAGAGAGTTCAGAACAGGTTTTTAAACTACTAAAAAATATTGCCAGTAAAGCAAAGTCAAAAGCACAAGAGGATGTAGCTATACTACAATCATATTTTGACCTGAATGAAATACATAGCTATGATGTTGCCTATTATTCTAGCAAATATAAGAAGGAAAAATATGCACTCGATGACAAGGAAATAAAAAAATATTTTCCCTATGAACACTGCCTCACTTACTTGCACAATTTTGTAGAAAGATTCTATGACTTAGAACTGCGAGAAATATCTGCATGCGTATATGATGAGAATGTAAAGATATACGAGGTTTACCAGCAGTGACAACTCATATCATATTATTTGCTTGATGCTTTTTATAGAAAAGAAAAACGCTGAGGTGCGTGGGCCGGATGTCTGCGTTCTCGAGAGTATATGTCATCCTATAAAAAAGTACCCATTATCGTGAATGTCTGTAATTTTCAAAAATCAGAACATACTACACTCCTGACCCTCGGAGATGTGGAAACCCTCTTCCATGAATTTGGACATGCTTTACACGAGATACTTTCTGAGAGTTTGTATTCAGAGTTATCATGATTTGGAGTAGAATGGGATTTTGTTGAGCTTCCGAGTCAGCTTTTGGAGAATTGGGTATATGAGCGAGAGAGTATCGAAAAGCTCGGAAAACATTATGAGACAGGAGAGTCTTTGCCAGTGAGTATTCTCGATACACTGGATAGTTTAAGAACGTATATGTCAGGGTATAGTACTCTCAGGCAGTGTGAATTTGCCTTACTGGATATGCATCTCTATAGTTCAGATGTTCCAAAGAGCATAGCAGATTTGGATACTTATATTTTAGATCAAGTAAATGCAATCAGTCTATTTCCAAGATGAGATCAATACAAAATGTATACCAGTTTTGGGCATATTTTTGGAGGAGGATATGCAGCTGGTTACTATAGTTATATGTGGGCAGAGATACTGGAAGCTGATGTGTTTGCAGAAATCAAAAAACGAGGGATGTTTGATCCAGAGGTAGGACAACATTTTGTAAAAACCATTCTTTGACAGTGAACCCGCAAACCAGCAACTGAGCTCTTTTATGATTTTATGGGGAGGGAAGTGAGTGATGAAGCGTTTATGGAGAGGAAGGGGTTCTAATAGATGTTGAATAGTAAAAATTAATTATTATTAGTTTTTATATAAGGTAAAGTATTTGTCTTATTTTTAATTAAATGGTATTATATAATTAAGAATTTAGATTGTTAGTAAGGTAATGCAAATGTGAAATTTATTATGAGAGATCAATATATTTCAAAATACAAATGAGGTACAAGAAACTATAGTTTATTGAGAACTAATTTTAGATGAAAGTCGTTCTCAAATAAGACAACTGTCTACTGAATTAAAGGCTATATCTTGATACTGAGAGAAAATTCAATATAATTGGTGGATTGAAACTCAAGAGCACGTAGAAAGTATAGAACATGATAGTTTATTAAGACAAGAAGTTAGAGGATTTTATGATTTTTTTGTACAAATTGATAAAAAAGAGTATGAGCAAATAAATTGACCAGATTTTCTAGAATACGTTAAAGGTATAATTTTAAAAAATACAGATAAATTCCCTTTAGTATCAGAGCAAATAAAATATATGAATTATACTGATATAATTGTATTTTTATTACAAAATGGTGTTTATGTTTTTTACGACATTGATGATGTATGAAAAGTAGTAACTCCTGTTTTAGAAACAAGGACTTTAAAAATTCAAGACCTTTTTTCTGATTTAGATTTGGATATCAATCATAATATAAATTTTTCAAAATTAAAGAATCATAATATTATTAAAAATAGCTTTTATAATTTGCAATCATCAGAAATAGTATTTTCGAGTGATGATAGTATGTATAAAAGAAATGTAACATTATTAAAAAAGTGAAACCCTCAAGCTAAAATACCAACTATATGGGAATATGTTGCTCTAGTTATGAAATGAATACTGAGTCATAAAGTTTTAAAGGAAAAATATAATTTTTCTCCTGAAACACCTTTAAATTGGGATAATTATAAAAAGGAAGAAAAAGATAGACCAAAAACAAATGCACAAGTATTAGAATTTTTAAATTTAAGTCAGCATATACTATGATCAGAGATGGAAGTTGTACTTTTAGTAGAAGATATGATATCTAATTTGTTGACATTTCGAAATGGAAAGGTAGTTGTATTAAGTAGTAAAATAGAATTTTTTGATAGTGTTTTTTCTAACTTATATATATATTCTGATGAAGAAACTGAAGAAAGGATAAAAATAATTGTAGACAAAATACCAAAAGCAAAGAATGATATTGACTTACAATATTTAAAAACAGAGTTAGCTTGAGAAATTATTAAAATATTTTTTGAGAACAAGAAAGAAATTCAAAAATATTTTCAGGCAGAAAGAAATCATATATTGGAGTTTATAGAAAAAGAAGTTCCTATTGAAAAGAAAAGAATAAAACAAAGAGAAGAGAAATTAAAGATACCAGAATTGGCACCCGACTTACAAGAAAAAATAGATAAAATTGAAACAAAAGTATGGGAGAAGTTTCCTTGACGACTCGTAGATTCTGCAGACCGTATTACCTTTGAAGAAGTACTATTTTTTTTAATTGAAGAAACAAAAAACGTATGATTAATCAATATTTCAGATGAACCAGAAAGTATTTGAGAATCGGCAAGAGAAGTTTTTAATTACTTTAAGAAATTATGATATATAGTATCTCCAGTTCCTCCTTTTTTTGTGAGAGCAGACAAAATAGAAGATATAAGTTTAGGGAATATAGATTGACTAAAGTTACTTTTTCCTTGATTGAAAGATAAAAAAGTAACCATTTTACATCATCCTTCAAGAAATTGGGAAAACCAATGAATGCACTTGTTTGATCAAATTATTTTATTTCCGAATAACCTATATAAACCAAATTCACAAAGTAATGAATTTTTTGAATGGAGTACATCTAGAGACCAAGCTTATTATTCAACCATAGGAAACGAATTATTACACCATATTATTGACTCAACCTACAATTTACAGATCAAATATTTTATATATGATATAGAAAATCCTACATTAAAAAAATGGAGAAGTTTACTTGATAAATCTTCATACAAGTATGTTGAGGAGTTTCTTTCAGATGTTGTTTCGATAAATACAAATCAAGCAGATATTGCTAGGATATTTTCAAATATGCTCAGTACAAAGTTTGAGGGTAAAGGTTTTTGATATACTCAGGATTGATATTTTCTTACAAATACTATTATGTATTTAACTGTAAAAGATTTTCTAAAAAATAAAAATTGATGAGAAGAAGTTATAGCTTTAATGAAAAAAATGAGAACTGAATTATCTCCAGAATTTCGAAAAACATCAAAAAACAAGCAAGAATATCAAAAAACTAGAAAAAAGATTATGTATTTTCTTTTGACGAATATTAATGATTCAGAAATTGAAACCATAAAAAATTTATATTTATGAATTTGAAAGGAGCTGGTCCGGCAACTCCCTAAAAAATCTTAAATTTCACGATAAAGATAATATATTTAAGTTTATTGTTTGATTTTCTTGTTCACAATTCCTTATATTTTCAATCGTTTTTTTGACGAAAGCTCCAGGGAAGCATGGGTTCAAATATTGAGAAAAATAATAGTATCATGAATCAGTATAACTTCAATAATGATGCGAATGTCTCCACCAATTTGCAACTCATGAATATCTTTTCCAACTCCTCTGAGAGGTTTTCTATAAAACTGAGAATCAAAAAGGTGTGTTGCAAAGTCTATGATAGCATGATTGATTTTTTCTTGGAGTTTTTCATTTCCTTGTACCAGCTTTTTGGCATTTTTTTGAAAGAGTTTTTTGAATTTTAATTCCATAGTTGTTCTTTCAATTGTGAAGAAGTATTTGTATCAAGACGAATACTCGCAACATCGGCTTTCATAGTATCGTCTGCGTTTACATATTCTTGATACAGAGCTTCTCAAACTCGTGAGTATGATTCATCATAATATCGTACATTTCCTGTATTAATCGCACTAATAAAGTACATATTAATCAAAGTAGAGGTACTTGATCCCATTCGTTTTGCCAATCTCTGAAACTCTTCTTTGACATTACTATCTACCGTAATAGTCATTTTTGATTTCATAAAAATATGTATAAAAGAAATAGTAGTATGTATTATATACATATTTTAGAGATTACAAGTATAACTTTATGGGGAGGGAAGTAAGTGATGAAGCCTTTATAGAGAGAAAAGGGGTGTAAAAAATATTCTAGTTTTTTATTTGACTTATATATAAAAATAATATATAATATATTATATGACTATACTTCTGCTTTTAAGGATATGATATGTATGTATTCATATATATTAAAGGTAGAAAATATGTTTATATCCGTTTACTTTTTAATTTTTTAACAACAAAAAATAGTGAGAAAATATTATGAGAAATGATAAAGGTGGAGTATATCCTTTCAGCCCTTCAGATATATGTACTCAACCTCCAAAAGAGCCAATTGTTACTACTACACTTTTTAATAATTACGAAAAAGAAGAGATGGTTGAGAGAATATTGAGATTTTCTCAAGGTATGGGACAATGGTGTGGAGTGAGTCGTATAGCTTTAGAAAATCAAATGAGTGAAGAGATATCTGGTGTGACCACTTTTTATGAGTATGAACAGAAACGAATTAAGAATTTGCGTAATTCTAGATTGTACTTTAATATAATTGACCGGTGTACTTTCAAAAATGGAAGTCGATTTTTGAAAAAACCAAGCGATGATGATTTAAAGATGAAAAAACCACCCTTTCCGCATTCAAATTATCTGATGTCAGTTGTTGGTTCTATACATAGTTTATTTTCGTATCTTGATGAACTTGTAGGAGATGGATTTTTTACAAAAGGTATGGATAGTGGAGTGGAAGTGTTTTACCCCACATCAAAGCTCATTAATAAAGTATTCCCACATGAATAAAAAGTGTAGGATAAACATAAAAAGAGAGTGATATTCATCACTCTCTTTTTTTACTTAGCTATTTCTCAACTTCTCCATCAACGACACCATCATCCTTCGCTGAAGCTTCGGATGACGCGTCATCTGTACTTGCTGTGTCCGACGAAGCATTTGCGGAGTCGGATGAGTAGAGTTTTTGACCAACTTGCATCATCACATCTTGTAGTTCTTTTGTCACTGCTTCGAGATCTTCTTTTGAAGCATCAGCTTTTCCAAGAGTTTCTTTCACAGCTGAGATTTTTTCTTCTACCGATTTCTTATCTTCATCCGATACTTTGTCTGCATTATCCGCGAGCATTTTTTCTGCTTGAGCAACTCCTGCATCTGCATGATTTCGAGCTTCAACTCATTCTTTTTTCTTTTTATCTTCGTCTCGTTTTGCTTCCGCTTCTTTTACGAGTTTATCTACCTCTGCTTCGTCCATACCAGTGGAACCTTGGATCGTAATGTGTTGTTCTTTTCCGGTTCCTTTGTCTTTGGCTTTTACTTGGAGAACTCCATTTGCATCGATGTCAAACGATACTTCGATTTGAGGAACTCCTCGAGGAGCAGAAGCTATTCCATCGAGAATAAATTTACCAAGAGATTTATTATCTGCGGCCATTTCTCGTTCACCTTGGAGCACATTGATTTCTACACTTGGTTGGTTATCTACCGCAGTAGAGAATGTTTCTGTTTTATTGGCTGGAATTGTGGTATTTCGTTCGATCATTTTGGTAGCAATTCCACCCATGGTTTCGATACTCAGTGAAAGTGGAGTCACATCAAGAAGGAGTACATCTGTGACATCTCCACCAATAATACCGGCTTGGATTGCGGCACCCATAGCAACGGCTTCGTCTGGATTGACTCCTGCATTTGGTTTTTTCCCAAAGAATGCTTCTACTTTTGAGATAACGAGTGGAACTCGAGTAGAACCACCTACCAGTAGCACCTCGTTGAGATCACTGGCTGACATATCTGCGTCTTCGAGAGCTTTTTTACAAGGAACCATCGCTCGCTCTACGAGATCAGCAATGAGTTCTTCAAATTTTGCTCGAGAGATATTCATAAGCAGGTTTTTTGGACCACCTGCATCTACCGTAATATATGGCAGATTGATTTCGTATTCAGTGGTACTTGAGAGTTCTTTTTTGGCTTTTTCAGCTTCGTCTCGCACTCGTTGCAGAGCCATAGGATCATTTCGCAGATCAACTCCTTGGTCTTTTTTAAATTCGTCTACGATATAATCAACAATTTTTTTATCAAAATCATCTCATCCGAGGTGGGTATCACCATTGGTAGAAAGTACTTCAAACGTTCCTTCTTCTGAAAGTTCTAGAATAGATACATCGAATGTACCACCACCCAGATCAAATACCGCAATTTTTTCGTTTTTTCCTTTGTTAATACCATAGGCAAGAGCAGCAGCTGTTGGTTCGTTTACGATTCGTTTTACTTCGAGTCCAGCGATTTTACCTGCATTAATAGTGGCTTGTCGTTGATCGTCGTTAAAGTAGGCAGGAACGGTAATAACCGCTTCTGTCACGGTTGAACCGATATACTTTTCTGCATCTTCTTTGATTTTTGCCAGTACGTGTGATCCAATTTCTTCTGGTCGTACATCTTTTCCATCAAATTTAATGAGTGCACTTCCGTCAGAAGCTTTGACTACTTCGTATGGTACGTTTTTGATTTCTTCTGATACTTCATCAAATTTTCGACCAATAAATCTTTTGGCAGAGAAGATAGTTCCGAGTGGATTGGTAATAGCTTGTCTCTTTGCAGGAGTACCCACAATAATATTGCTGTCTTTGTATGCCACAATAGAAGGAGTGGTTCTATTTCCTTCTGCATTTGGGATCACTTTTGCTTCTCAACCTTCCATAAAGGCCACACAAGAGTTGGTAGTCCCGAGATCGATTCCAATAATTTTTCACATAGTGTTATAATTAGTGATTAAGTTGTGTAATAATTTCGTCAGATTTCCTCCGACTTGCATACAAGTGTATTTAAAAAGAAATCTCTGTCAAATATTTTTTAGCACTTATTTTAATTAGGTGCTAATTTAGCATTTTTTTAAGAAAGAAAAAGTCCCTACTGGAGAGTAGGGAGCTTTTTTATATATCAGTGTATTAATACAGTATTTTC
>JAKVBB010000052.1 GCA_022448215.1 Candidatus Altimarinota bacterium
CCATAGCCGTTTTATCAATAACTCCTGATTCTTCCATTTCATGATAGAGATCATTCCCTTCTCGGGTTCGCTCTCCTACCCCAGCAACAACAGAGTATCCTCCATGTCCTTGAGCGATATTATGAATAAGCTCTTGCATGATAACGGTTTTACCAACTCAAGCACCACCAAAAAGACCTACTTTCCCCCCTTTGAGCATTGGAGCAATCAGATCAACTACTTTAATCCCCGTTTCAAAAACTTCTGCTTTAGTTGTAAGGTCACTGAACTTTGGAGCTTCCCTGTGAATTGGATCGTTAAATTCTGTTTTTGGTTTTTCTTTCCCGTCAATTGGATCTCCAAGTACATTAAACATTCGTCCAAGTACACCTTCTCATACAGGCACAGAAATAGGAGCCTCAGTTGCTACTACTTCCATTCCTCTTTTGAGTCCATCTACTGGATTCATCGCAATCGTTCGTACGGTTCCATCTCCAAGCTGTTGTTGTACTTCAAGCACAACTTTTTCTTCAGATCCTTTTACTTCAAGTGCTTCATAAATAGATGGTACATATGAATTATCAAATGCAACATCGATCACCACTCCGACAATTTTGGTAATTTTTCCTGTTTTCATAGTAATAGTAAAAAATATTAGTAAGTATTATTGTTGTTTATCCATAGCAACATTACTGAGCCTATCAGCTTCCTTATTTTTTTCTCTTGGTATCCAATGATACACAATCTTTATTCCAGAATTTGCAATACATTCTGCAATATCTTTATGTATCATTTGGAGTTCAGCTTTTTTTATTTTCCATTTCCCAGAGAGTTGTTCAATCACAAGCTTAGAATCCATATACAGGTCAATTTCTGTTCCTCCGAGCTCAACAGCTCTTTTAATTCCAAGGAGTGCTCCAGTATATTCTGCTTCGTTATTGGTCTTTTCTCAGAGGTATTTGTATCTCTTTTCGATTTCCATATGGTTCTCATCTACGATGTAAACTCATATTCCAGCAGGTCAAGGGTTTCATCTACTTCATCCATCAGTGTATACGCTTAATTTCATGACTTCTTCTCTTTATCAATGTATATTTTTAATTCTTCTTCCTCTTGCTCCCCCTTTAACAAAGGGGGCTGGGGGGATTCTTTCACACCTTTCTCTGTTGGAGAAGAGCTAGGTGTAAGAGCTGGAGAAGCAGAAAGAGAAAGATAAAAATATTTTCGAAAGATAGCACTTATAACTAGCACCAGCACCATAATCACTATTTGTACTTTATCAAAGAATGGATCATGTACACTGAGAAGAGGACGATCTAGAAAAGCAAGAATTTGTGGGAAAGCAAAAGAAAAAAGCAATGAAAGGAGCAATACATACACAATGTAGAGCACAATATTCACACTGATGACAAATACATTTTTCATATTCCAGATATTATGAAATAATAGTTCTATATTAATTCTTTTGTTTTCCTTGTAAAGTCTAGCTTTCCTTCATCGATTCAACTCATGCGGTAATCTCGGATACTTCCTGAGTAATCATAGCCTGACGAGCTTTATTATACTTGAGTGTAAGCAGAGAAGCTATCTTGTTGGCTGAATCCTTCGCATTCTTCATCGCAATCATTCGAGATGAGTGTTCTGATGCTTTTGCGTTGAGCAGTGTGTCAAAGAATATCATATCTAGAATAATAGGTACCACTTCACTCACAAGCGTTTCTGGATCTGGTTCGATCTCAAATCCAGCAATATCAGAATTCTTTGGAAGTTCTTTTTCAAGATCAACATGATCTTCAAGTATAGAAACTAAGTAACTTCTAATATCATTTGACTCAATTGGGAGAGCTACTTTTGCTACTGGAACTTGTTTGATCGTATTCATATAGAAATTATGAAATACTACTACTTTTCCATACTCTCCTGAGAGAAATTTTTCTCGCATCATTTCAGAGATATGTTTGGTAAACACTGGATCAAGCGTATCTGTGAAATCATTTGAAAAGTCTGCAATGAGCTTATTTCCTGTTCGAGCGACAAATTGAGATCCTCTCTTCCCAACCGCAATAAAGTCAATATCTTCTCATGTATCTTTCATATATGCACTCACTTTTTTCATCACATTCACATTGTATCCTCCACACAGACCTTTATTGGAAGTAATAATCACTCCAAGGGTCTTTCATCCTTTTGCTCGAGAAAAGAGTGGATATTCATTGAGATGATCTTCTACTCGAGAAAAGGTTTTGAGCATTTCAAGGACAAAGTCTCTTTTTTCCAGAGCCAGATCCTGAGCTTTTTTCATCTTTACAGTAGAAATGAGCTCCATTGCTTTGGTAATCTTTCCCGTGTTTTTAATCGATCAGATTTTTCGTTTTATTTCCTTTGCGTTTGACATAAAGGGGTTTTATAATTTAATAATTTATAGGAATTTATCTGTAGAAAAAATATGATAATCAAATAAGCGTATTTGTGTGTGAGATTTAGCACTATTATCACAGTCTTGAATCTCACTTCAAACAAGGGCTATAAAAAGAAATATAAACACATACACTATAAACAATACAGTGAACAAGTAAAGTATTCTTATAGAAATATTCTTTCTAAAATAAATCAAGACACAAAGTACGAAACAAACTGGAAGAATATATCAGATATCATATACATATATATTATCGTAATGACAGCCTGGTAATAAAAGTCACATATATCATTATTTATTGAGTTCAACTACTTTTTCAATCACTTCTTTAAGTTTCATTTCTGTATCATCAATCATTTTCTTTTCTTTGAGAAGAGATTCTAGGATACTCTTTTCTTCATCAAGTGCTGTATAGAGATCTTGTTCAAATTTTCCTACTGCTTCAGCATCAATTTGATCAAGATATCCTTTGGCTCCAGCATAGATCGCACACACTTGTTTTGGAACGGTTACTGGTGCATAGACTCCTTGTTTGAGAAGTTGCATCATTCTCTCTCCTCTATCAAGTTGAGCCTTGGTATCTGCATCAAGATCAGAAGCAAATTGAGAAAAGGCTGCGAGTTCTCGGTATTGAGCCAGATCAAGTTTGAGTGTACCAGAGATTTTTTTCATCGCTTTTGTTTGAGCTGACCCTCATACTCGAGAAACCGAAAGCCCTACGTTAATCGCTGGTTTTTGCCCGGCATTGAAGAGATCTGATTCAAGGAAGATTTGACCATCAGTAATCGAGATCACATTGGTTGGAATATATGCTGATACATCCCCTGCTTGTGTTTCGATAATTGGAAGTGCAGTCATAGAACCTGCTCCCAGTTCATCGTTGAGCTTAGAAGCTCGTTCAAGCAGTCGAGAATGCGTATAAAATACATCACCAGGATAGGCTTCTCGTCATGGAGGTCTTCTCAAAAGCAATGACATTTCTCGGTAAGCATTCGCTTGTTTTGTGAGATCATCATATACGATAAGAGAGTGCTGTGAATTAAACATGAAGTATTCAGCCATCGCACACCCTGAATATGGTGCAAGATATTGCATACTCGCAGGATCCGAAGCAGAAGCCACTACTACAATAGTATAGTCCATCGCTCCTCGCTTTCTGAGTTCTTCTACGATTCGAGCAATTTTTCCTTCTTTTTGACCAATAGCAACATATACACAGGTCACTCCTTGACCTTTTTGGTTGAGAATAGCATCAATGGCAACTTGTGTTTTCCCAGTTTGTCTATCACCAATAATAAGTTCTCGTTGACCTCGACCAATTGGCACCAGTGCATCAATCGCTTTGAGCCCCGTTTCCATTGGTTCGTGTACTGATTTTCGATCCATTACTCCTGTCGCAACTCGTTCTACTGGATAATATTCTGTAGCGTTAATGTCTCCCATTCCATCTAAAGGATTTCCAAGAGCATCCACGACTCGACCTACGAGTCCATCACCTACTGGTACTTGAAGTGTTTTACCAGTTGCGGTTGCCTTTTCACCTTCTTTAATCCCTTGAAAACCATTTAAGACTACTACCCCAACAAAGTTTTCTTCGAGATTCAGAGCAATACCACTCGCTCCTGATTCGAATTCTACTACTTCATTATAGGCTACTTCTCGGAGACCTGATACTTTTGCAACACCATCACCAAGATAGAATACTTCTCCTACATTGGAAACTTGTGGATTCATGTCAGCAGAATCAATTCGAGATTCTACTTGTTGTATAATATTATTGAGTACGTCGTTTGACATAAGAGCTATTGTTTAAGAATAAAATTTTAGTGTATTTGTTTTTCTATACGAGCATAACTGAGATCTACCATGCTGTCATCTCTATATACTTTGATTCATCATTTCAGTACAACTGAAGGTATCAGAGTAATATCATCTTTGTTTGGCTTTTCTTCGAATACTTTTTCATAGACTCAAAGTGCTTGCTCGAGGGCAAGAGACTCACCGACATCTGGATAATACTCAATGACATATTGATTGGTATATTTTTTTCGTCTCTCATAAGCTTCTTGTCATCTTTTTCAGAGATCTTTTGAAAGTGAACGATATGTTTTTAATTCTCAAAGCAGAGATCGTAAACCATCAAGATCAAGTGATGCAAGAGATGTTTGTATATCTTTCATAGAAGTATCTAAAAGTTATTATTTAGTCATTTGTGAAAATTCTTTTTCCATAAAGTCTTTATTCGCAGCTTCTTTTGAAAAAAGTTTTGAGTTGAGCTTCAAAGAAAGATCCACTACTTTTTCTTTCATTACATTTACCATATCCAATCGTTCTTTTTCAATTTGATCTCGACCACTGGTAATAATATGATCTGCTTCTTTCTCTGCTCTCTCCAGAGCTTTAGCTGCATTGTTTTTTGACATTTCTTCAGCATATGATTCAATTTCACTTGCTTTTTTTCGAGCTGATGACAAAATCGATTCAGCCTCTTTTTCAGCTTCTTGCTTTTTTTGTTCAGCAATATCTTCTGCTTCAGCTGAAGCTTTGAGATGCTTTCTTCTCTCTTCGATAGCTTTTACAATTTTTGCACCAAGAAAGTGCTTGAAAAGAAAAAATAAAATTCAAAAATTAATGATTTGTGCAATAACAATTCCTAGTTTTAAATCGTCCATAAATATATTTATATAGTAATTAAAGAAATCAAACTTATCCGATCATTCGGAAAGCAATAATGAGTCCATAAATGGCAACTACCTCAATAAGAGCCACAAACAGAACCATAAATGCCATAATTTTTCCTTTTGATTCTGGAGATTTATTCATAGCTGACATAGCTCATTTTACTAAAAGACCTTCACCAACACCAGCCCCAAGTCCAGCGAGACCAATACCAATACCTGCTCCAATCGCAGCAACTCAAGCCAATCATTCTGCTCCCATAATTGAGAACGCAACAATAAGTGCATAAATCGCTGCAGATTCTACGAGTGCTACCCCAAGAATAGATACCGTCAAAAAGAAACTGATCATACTTGGATTGAGCCCCATAACCTTCAGAGATCTTTCTGCTAAGTAACCTCGACCAATCGCAACACCAACTCAAGCAAGACCAATAGCCAGACCAGCACCAAGGTGCACCATATTTTCTGTATTTTCTCCAATAATATTAAAAGCAATAATCAGACCATAAATAGCTGTTACCTCTACAAGAGCCACAAAGAGAACCATAAATGTCATAATTTTTCCTTTAATCGCAGGATTTCTATCCATAGCACCGAGAGCTCCAGCAATCAACATACCTTCACCAATACCAGCACCTAAACCAGCCAGGCCAATAGCCAGACCAGCACCCATTGATGAATACAGACCAATCGCATCAGCAGAAAGGAGTTGAAATGCTACTACCAGACCATATATAACCGCTGATTCTACGAGTGCAATACCAAGAATAGTTACGGTAAGGTAAAATGTAGCTTGAGTTGGATTTTTCCCCATTACCTCCATAGCTTTTTTTGCCAAGATTCATTGACCAATAGCTACACCAATACCAGCAAGCCCAACAGCAAGACCAGGTCATACATAATTTAAAAATTCCATAGATATCTAAAATTAAAAGATTAAAATATTTTTAGTGTACTTTTGCAACTTTAATAAAAATTGCAATAAGCAGTGGAAATACCAATGCCTGTATAAACGCAACCAGTAATTCCTGTAGGTACAATATAATAGGACCTAAAACCGGAAAATCAAAGCCAACAAGACTGGTTGATAAAGCAGACAATGCCCCGATAAGCATAGCAAGAAGAATACCTCCAGAAGTTACATTCCCAAAAAGACGAAATGAAAGAGAAATAATTTTTGCAGCATGACCAACAATCTCAAGAAGTCCAAGAAAAACAGAAATAATGATATCAAAGATTTTTACCAAAAGAAATACTGGAAGATCAATATAACTCGGCAGATTCCCTCTTTGAAATGGTATATAATCTTTTCCAAGAATTGGAAAGTACTCATACATTGTTTTTCAGAAACCAAGAAAGGCAAATTGCTCATAGAGAACAATAATCACACCAACGACTGCCATAGCTACATTAAAATTAATGTCAGCTGTTGGTATCTTGATCCAATGCTCAAGACCGTGACCAAAAATTGGCAGTAAAAGTTCAAGAAATACTCCCAGTAGATTTGAAAGAAGTATAATAAAGAAGAGTGAGGTAATGTATATCTTGGTCCATTTTTTTTCCTCTATACCAAGAATATCTTCAAAAAACTCATATGCTTTTTCAAAAAACATTTCAAAAAATACAACAAAACTATTCTCTTTGTATTTTTGATATGCAAAAGCAAGCAGAGCAAACAAAGCAAGTTCCACTCCCAGCCCAACAATAACTCCTGGGTGGAGAAAAACAGAAGCAAATTGCTCAAAAAATACGTTCATAAAGGGATTTTAGCTAAATTTTAACGCGAAGAGTATATGGGAAACAAAAAAAAAAGCAAGACGATTTTTCTTGCTTTTTTACGGAGAATATAAAAAGGAAAAAATAGTT
>JAKVBB010000053.1 GCA_022448215.1 Candidatus Altimarinota bacterium
AATATAGAATCAGTTGATGAAAACTGGTCTGGATGATCTAAAGGTCAGGGGTATATTATTACATGAAATAGCGGAGATAATAGCACGGGAATAAATGCTGGAACTATACTAAATACATGACCGAGCAATAACCCAGCTTTTGATAGCGCTCGACAGCTTACACTTTCAAATGGAGAAAAAATATGGGACTTTATATGAAATGCATGGGAAATTGTGAAACCACTCAATCTCTATATATTGGATGACACAACAAATGAACTCTCTATTATATGAGCTAGATCTACAAACATATCTCAAGCACTACAAAATAATCTTATCAGCTGACTCACATACTGAGTTTATACAGATTGGTGAAACGTAACAGATATAAATTTTTCTAACATGTATGGACCACGTTACTCTAATAGTTCAGAGCAATGAATGTGAAGAGTAAGGCTCGTTAATAATTCTTCCATCTTTTATATGGTCGGCTGAGATTATAGTGATTCATACTGAGATAATGAGAATGGACTATTTTCATTACTTATTGCTCCAAATACAAATTATAGTAATGTAGCCACTCGTTGTGCATATAGTTATTAAAAATATTTGCATTTATTCGTAATATCGTTAATATAATATTTGCGTACACGAGTTCACATTATTTTGCTATACTTTTTCCCATATAGTAGATACTGATTATACAAGAAGGTGTAGGGCCATCTTGTATACTTGAACTCGCTGACCACCAATTATAGAAGACCTTTTTTGAAGGTCTTCTATTCTTTTATAGAATTATATCAAAAATATCTGAATATCTCTATAAAACTACTTTTAAAAGTAGTTTTATTTTTATTTTTTGATATAATCTATTCCAAATATGCTTACTTACTTTATATGCTTGAAAATTATATCTTACTCATTTTTATCGTTATAATACCAACGTTATATAAGTATAGTTTTTGGTTACAACAATATATAAAACAAGAATCAAAGCCTGATTTATTCAAAAATTATATCACTTCTCATGAAGGGAAAAATAATATATATAACTTTTGGTTCTTTATAGAAATATTTATACTTTTATGTACTATTTCTCTATTTTTTAACCCTCTATTAGAAATTATTATATATCCAATTTATTTTTACTTTCTTTGAATATATAATATATTTGTTTGGGGAAAAATATTTCGTAAACAATTCTCTCTATTCAATAAACAATTATTTTTGCTTATATTGTTTATAATCTTTTTATTATTTATTTGATCCTATTTTATTATAAATTCAAGTTATTCGTATTATATTTATTTGTTTTTTTCTGCTTCTCTCTTGATTTCACCTTTAGTCATTTATATTTGATGAAACATATATTACTCTATAACTCAAAAAATATGAAAAAAATAGCCATTCTTACATGATGACCTGGACTAGAAAAAGAAGTAGCGAAAAGAAGTGCTACATTTTTTGAAAAAAATCTTGATAGAGAATACGATATTTATATTCTCCCTGAAAAATTAAATATATTTTTAGAAAATAAAGATATTTACTCTCTCGTAATTCCAATATTTCATGGTGAATATGGTGAAGACGGGAAAATATTTGCTTTTTTAGATGTCTTATGAATACCTACAATAGGATCAAACTATTATACTCACGCTATATGTCTCAATAAAAATCATAGCAATATTCTGGCAAAAAAATGATGACTCAATATACCTGATGAATACTTCCCAAAACATGAACATGATTTTCCAAAAAAATATCCAGTAATAATGAAACCAAATAGGTGATGATCGAGCTTATATACCTATAAAATTGAAAATGATGAAGATTTTAGCGAAAAATATAGAATTATGGATAAAAATATAGATGATTTAATCATGGTCCAAGAATATATTTTATGAGATGAATACAGCATAAGTGTAGTACATGATGAAATCTTACCCATTATGATGCTCGAAAAAAATAATAGTGATGATTTTTTCGACTATACTTCTAAATACGAATCTGAAACTCAAATGAAAGAAACATTCCCTAAAGTAGAAGATTCTTTACAACAAAAACTTATCAATGTAGCACAGAGGGCACAAAATATATTTGATGTAAAATGATACTTTCGAGTAGACGTACTTGTAAGAAGAGATACAGTATATTTCTTAGAAGTAAATACCATACCTGGAACATCTGAAGTATCTATTCTCCCAAAAGCCTGGAGACTTACATGAAGAACAGATAAACAACTGATAGAAAAAATTATAGAAATAACATAATTTTGACAAAATAAAAATAGATATGATACACTGGTATTACGTCTATTTTTTTATATTAAAAATATGAGATCAATAAGAACTTCGAAAGTAAAAAACCAAAGAGTCACTCTGATCCGAAAACGACAAGAAAGAAACCATCATTTTGATGAAATTAATTTTGAATTTTAAATTTAAAATTTTTTTGACAAACATATTTATTTAGCTATATTTCTAAATAATACATAAAATAAGGAGGAAAAAGGAGGATTTTTTATCTCCTCTTTTTTTTGGATTTATGAGAACTCTTGAAATTATAGATATTGAAGATACTCATGGTGAACCTATTGCTCAGGATAATATAATAGTATCTACTCAATGAAAAGAAATAGTTCTTCATCCGAGTAGTTGAAAATGGCATGAAATAATTTCATGAGAAAATGGATTAATTTGGTGAGATGAAATTGATAATACAGTTTGCTTGGGACTTTGTTGAAAACCTCAGATACAACAATGATGCAATAAATGACTAAATTGTGGTAAATTTAAATGACTTCCTCAAGTAAATGAAGAAGCAAAAAGAATTCTAAACTGGTAAAAGAAATAACAAAAAAGAACTCATATGAGTTCTTTTTTGTTTACTTCATCAGCTCACTTCCAGCAAAGAGTTTATCTCACTTTCCAAGACCTCATCACATGGTACGTCCTTCAAGATCTTCATTGAGATAAATAATTTTTGATTGTGAATCAGAACCAATATTTCCAAGAGTTTCAATACGTGATGAATCAAGCAGAAATTGAAGAACTTTTTCTGCATTCAGACTCTTGTCAGCTTTTTTAATCATATCAACTGCTTCTTTAAATCATTCTGCGATTTTGGTTCGTTGTCCAGCCATACCTTCTCATAGAAGAATTTTTGCTTCTTTTTCTGCTTCTGCTTCTTTTACTTTCATAATTTTTTGAGCCTGAGCTTCATTCATAGCTGCTTCTTTTAATTTAGCAGATTCTACTACCTTGTTCATAGCACCCATAACGGTTGATTCTAGTTTTACATCTCGAACCTGAATAGAGTCGAGCGTATAACCAAATCCACCGAGCTTATCTCGAAGTTTTTCTTCAATTGCATTCCCGATTTCTTCTCGTTTTCCAAAAATTTCTTTATGAGTAAAATTTACAATCATACCTCTCAGTTGTTCATCGATGGTAGATCGCATCATGGTTCGTGGATCATCAATAGAGTATACTGATTTAAAAAGTGTACCAGCACTCGTATCATCTCAATTATCATCAACGTAGTAAATTACATTGAGTCCAATATAAGCTGTTACGTTATCACTGGTGACTCATTCTACTTCTACTGGAAAATTTCTTCTGTAGAGTACTTGATTTTTTGTCCACTCAAGAAAGGGAATAATAAAATGAAAACCTGGTCGTAAAATACGATTAAATTTACCAAGAAATTCTACCGTTTTAATCGTATTTGGAGAAACAATACGAATAGAAAGAGCTATTAAAACAGCATCAAAAATTAAAGCAGGGAGGAGAGCAGCAAATCATTCTCAACTGATAAGCGCTCAAATAGGAACAATAACCAGAAAAGCCGGAACAATAAAACGAAGCATATACAAAAGCTTAGTAAGTAAAGTAATTTTATTATATATATTTACTCAAATTTACAAAATTATATCAACCATCCATTGACTCGCTCATAAGCAGAATCATTTTGTATATGTTCCCATTCTCCAGGATATACATATCCAATATTCTTACATATTTCTGGGAGTTTTGGAAAAAAATCTTGTTCTAAATACTCTCAAAAATTATGTGAGTCTAAAAATTTTCTTGTAGTAATATAGAGCCCAGAGTTTGTCAGATTCATTTGGCTTGCTTTTGGTTTCTCTACAAAGTGAATGATTTTATTTCCATGCACTTGTACATTTCATAATTGTTCAGGGTTAAGAACAAATTTTAAACACAGAGAAAAATCAGATTTTTGCTCTTTATGATACTGGTAGTACTCCTCTATAGAGAGGTTTCCATAAAATATATCTCCATTTGAGATAAGCAGGTTTTTATCTGTTTTTTCTTCCTTCAGTGCAACTCTCAAAGCAGCTCCTGTCTTAATTTCAGGATCAATTTCTATAAAAGAAATATTTAAATGTTTATACTTCATCATAATACTTTCTTCAAAAAGTTCCTTTGTCCCTTCGGGAATCAAAATAATCATATGAACAATACCTGATTTTGAAAAAGCATCTATTTGTGAACTTAGCAAGCTAGATCATCGAACTTGTAGGAGACTTTTAGGGGTATCAAAAGGGTAATCTCTATTATCCCATTTATAGTCATGAGCAAAAATAATAGCTGTCATATCATGAAAAGCTCCATATCTTTCTTTTAAAATATTTTCAATCACAGCACTTCTATTTTTACCATTTCAGCTCTGAATAGAATAGTCAATATTTGCTAAAATGTTTTCATCCAAACTAATAGTAATTTTTGATTTCATGGTATACAAATAACAAAATATTCTCTCTCATAATACAAAAAAAATATATCGAGTCAATAAAAAGTATGACCAAAGTATGATTAATTTTAAATTATATATTGAAAATGTAAATATATTATATAATATGCATATGTCATTAAAACATTTTACATTTGGAGGAAACAAAAATGGCAAATATACAAACACAGGGTATTCGTAAAATTTCTTCACTAGAAAAAGATTTACTACCAGACCTCAAAGCATTACAAATCGGCACAAAATATGCAAAAAAAATCATTGATTTACCTGCATATTTGGGTTCTCAGCTCAGTATAGTGGCAAACAAAAATCCTAATTGCAGTATACAAGATGATGGATATGGTTGGTCTTATCTTGTACATAGCGATACACGTATATCTCTTGCTCTTGCTATTATAAACAAAGCATCCCAATCTGTTTTTATTTATAATAGAAATGGTAATCAAGCATCAGAACAAAACACCACTTTTGCGAAAGATGATATTATTGGATCTAAGGGATATATGGTAAATTCTATTTCTGATAAATTGCCTCAAGATTTCTGGGCATATAAAATTACTTCTGCATATTTTTCAGATCAAATTGCCTATGAAACAACTGATGAAAATGGAGATTGTAAAAACATAGTTATGCCTATTTTATTGGTTGAGATAGAAGAAAATCTTCATCAGATCGATAATCTTATAATGACAAAAATAAAAGATATCAACAATCCCACTTCTAAAACGAGTGTCGTGATTCGAGAATTATCTAAGTAAATAAAAGTCTTCTTAGTAAAAACTAAGAAGACTTTTTACAACATTTGATGTTGAATATCAAATAAAAACCATATAATACTCAACAATTAATTTGTAAATATAATATCAGACATGCAAGTAAAAGATAATAGTGTTTTTATAAGAGAAAATTTTTGGACTGATCTTCAAGATACAGAAAAAAAATATGCACATATTATCATGATTGCTACCAAACCAGATATTATCAAACAAGCCCCTCTCTACCTTGAACTCAAAAAAAGATGAGAACTGGTAGTATTAGTTCATACAGGACAACACTATGACTATAATCTGAGTAAATGAGTATTAGCTGAGTTTGGAATGGACGTAGACATAAACCTAAATATTTTTTGAGACATTCATAAGAAATATTCTTTAATTGTTGAAAGACTATGAGACCTGTTAGTAAAAATTTATACTGATTATAAAAAAATACCCGTTCCGTATGTACACGGAGATACTATGACCGCAACTACTGCTGATAAAGCCGCATTTTTAAATAAATTTGCAGTAGTTCATGTAGAAGCTGGAATCAGAACCTTTACACCAAACAAAGATTTTTTTCATCATCTTTTTCAAAAATATAAAAATAAAAAATTCAATTGGGAAAAATATTATACTTCACTCCAGGATTTCAAAATATATGAAAGATGAAGTATAGAGCCATACCCAGAACAGTTCGACACAAGAGCTATTGAATGATCAACGGGACTTTTTGCAGCACCAGTAAAACTCTATGAAAAAACCTTGATTGATGAAGGTTTTCCTAAAGATCATATAAAAGTGGTAGGGAACACAGTTGCTGATGCTATTGAAATCTCTCAGAAAAAAGTTTCAAAATCAACTGCTTTTGAAAAGTTTCCAGAAATGAAAGGAAAACCTTTTATATTTATCACCATACATAGAAGAGAGAATACCCAAAAGAAAGAACGTTTTCTTGCTATATACAATGCTATAAAAAAACTGATACAAGATTGAGTATATGTATGTTTTCTATGACTCTATGCCTCTGAATTTGCTATTGATAACTTTGGTTTGCGAGAAGATATCGAACAATTAAAAAAGAAATACAAGAAAAATTTCTCATACGGTCCAGCACTGGCACATCACATAGAAGTCATTGACATGATTTCTCAAGCCTGAGCAGTGGTAACTGATAGTGGATCTATGCAAGAAGAAGCCAATATAGTATGAGTTCCATGTGTTACCGTGCGTTTTGGTTCAGACAGAATTGAGACGGTCTTGAATGGAAGTAATATTATTGCTCCTCCCATTAACTCTCAACTCATTGCAGATATTGTACAATGAGCCATTTGAAACAAAAAAATGATACAAAAAAAACACCTCTACGGAAAGAATGTTTCAAAAAAAATTGTTGATGAAGTG
>JAKVBB010000054.1 GCA_022448215.1 Candidatus Altimarinota bacterium
CTTGTGCCTTGAGCCTATGAATACATTTATCTACACGACTCTGGTATTGTGGCTTTTGTTCTGGGTCAATGAGTTCAAAAATATCACTTTTTAACACTACTTTTCATCATTTTTTCAACAATTTATTCACAATTTTGTCAAAACTCAACATAGAAAAAAATACTTATAAATAAACAAAAATATACTATAAAAATAGTATATTTTTTTCTATAAAAATCAAGTATTTTTTTCTATAAAAATTATTATTTTCTTTTCTCTTCTCCTCTATTACTAATAGTAATTTGTGGGAATGGAATAAGAATATTTGATTGTTTAAAAGCCAGATTAATGGTCTCTGTTACATCGGATTTCATTCTAAAATACTCATCACTCGAAGCAATCCAGAATCGTATATCCATTTTGATTCCAGATTCTCACAGATGAGTAATAAATATATCTGCTTCTGGAGCTGGGAGAATATTTGGAAAATTATCCAGTACTTTCATAACTACTTTTTTGGCTTGAGTAAGATCGGTGTTATAATCAACTCCAATTTCTATTTCTACCCTTCGTTTATCATTTCATCTATAATTCATGACCGTTTGCTCAGAAAAGATAGTATTTGGAACATAGAATCTGACTCCATCAAACTGTTCTAGTACGGTAAAAAGAGCATTAATCTTTACTATATTCCCTATCTTTCCATCTACATTTACCAGGTCTCCATTATGATAACATCCTTGTGTGACCATCATGATTCCAGAAACAAAGTTGGTCAGAAAGGTTTTTAAGGTAAACCCAAGTCAGAATCAGATTCAACCCATAAATATGGTCATATCTACTCCAAGCACCCCCAGTGTAATCGATCCTCAGATCAGAAGTATCCCAATATTGAGCGTTCGTGTAATCAGGCTGACGAGTTCTTCTCGTCCTTCTCCATCAGACCCAATAGAGGTTTCCAGATATCCTCCAATTCTATTTCGTACAAGTTTTGCAATAACAATGGTTAACACAACGGCAATAACAGCAAAAATGAAGTTGATCAGTAACTCCGTTGAGAAAAAACTAATAATAAATCCAGCTTTCTCTTTACTCTGTTCTGCTTCTGCTTGTCCAACGGCATAGGTACTGAAAGGAAGGAGGAAAAAAAGTATGAGTGGAGCAATTATTTTTTTCATAAAAAAAGATATATAAATTAACTTATTATAAGTGTATCATATATCTTTTTGGAGTGCAAAAAATGAAGATTTTTACTGCAATAATCGAAACTCATAATTATCAGGGACAAAACGACCTTTAATATGTGACATACACTTCGTGACATTACTATGCCAACTATCTGGACTCGAAGCATATACGTAGTGTCCAACTGGATTATTTGAATCACAGAGCTTCGCTCGAGTATTTCCATAACAACTGAGCTTATCTATGGTATCATACTGTCATAAAAATCTGTTATTGAGGGTGCGTACTACCCAATATACCCCACTTCGAGCATTTGGATATGCTTTTACCGCACCAGAATCAGTATTCCCTACGTTTCACACATTATAAGGAGTTTTGAGGTTTCTTCCCAGTCCAGATTCAGCCAATCATAAACACATCACAAAAGTAGGGTCTACATTTCCATCAAGCGATTCTTCTACCCACATATCCCAGTTACGAAAAGCTGGAGCTGCATAGGTCTGAATAAAATTCTGTTGTCTCTCTGTCTCTGTTTCTCATTCTATCCTAAAGGTTCGTCATCCAGTATTGGTCTCAGCTCTGGAATATTCATATCCTTTTCGGAGCTTAAAATCGGTATAAAACTTGAATTGATATCTCTCTGGAAGAGAGTTAAATGATATATATGAAGTATCTAAGAAGTTGAGAGGATCCACAAATTCTTTATTTTGAAATACCTCAAAGTGCAGGTGTGGACCAGTACTCAAATACCCAGCTCAATAGGTCCCGACTTCCCCACCACTCTTTGCTATAACTTGTCATTTTTCAACAAAGTCTAATTCCTGTACCAGTACCTCACTTACATGACCATATACGGTGGTAAAACCATCTGCATGTTTCACTGCCACAAAAGCATAATCAGGACTTTCAGGAACTTGAATAAATGTTACGTATCATTCTGCTGCGGCACGAATAGATGAACCTTGAGGCAATCTAATATCCAGTGCATCATGATCGTCTCAAAATTGAGCCTTATATTCATCATCTCTAAAATAGGCTGTAATACCATAGGTAGGAGAAGCAGGCCAAGCAAAAATATTTTGCTCAAGTTGAGAAAAAGATTCAAGCTGAGATTCTGAATAAATAATCTTATTGAGTGTCAGGCAGGCATCGGTAAGGGTTCATTCTTGTACAGAAGGCTCTGAAAGATCTACAAAATCACAGTTGTATTTCTCAAGGAGTTTTCTTCTTATACTATTGAGTTTGAGTTGCTCTTGAAATGCCTTTACTTTGAGCTGTTTTTCTATTTCTACTTTATCATCAATATATCTCTGATAGAGAGAATCTTGTCCCTTTGATTGCTCGAGAATATTTCTTTGAAAGTCTCTTTTATCTTGCAGGGATTTTGACTCAATAATTCAGAGTTTTCTGAGCTTTTTAAGATTATCTTCTTGTTTTTCGAGAGAAATTCGTTTGATATACAGATCAGATACATACTGTCTGTGCTGTTCAATCAGTTTTTGTCCGGTTACCTGAATGATTCATTTGAAATACAGATCATTGATAAGTGTAGAAACATCTCATCCCGAAAGCAGAATACTCTTAATGGCATCAATATCTTCTTCGTCAGAAAAATAATTCGACTTCTTATAGATATATACCATATATTTATAGAGTATTTCTCTGTTGGAATCTATTTTTTTCTTGAGCAGTTGTATAGTATTTTTGTTTGCTTGTACTTGATTCTTGATATTGATAATCGTTGCATTGATGCTTTCTACCCTGTTTTTTGTTTTTTCAATATCTTCTTCTATCTCTGTCAGACTCTGTTCGAGCGTCAGTATCTCGGTCAAAAGAGCTCGTTGTTTCTGCTCTGTTGCACTAATTTTTTCACCCACGTTTTGGGCAATACTCCCAAACAAATCAGCTCTCTTTGAAAGAGAAAATATCGATATATCTTCACTGTCTATATCCCCATAATCACTCTCAAAAAGAAGGATTTTTTGCCGCTCTTTAAAATCCTTGAGAGTATTTCATACATCTGCAAAAACCCCCAAAGAAAAAAGGGCTCATACAAAGCAGCAAACAGATAGAAATGATACTATATATTTCATGGATGCGTATTATGTAAAAAAAGTTCCATACAAACCACCAAAACAAAAAAAGCAACAGAGACCAATACAATACTGAGTCAGTAGTGAATAGCTGCTACAAGAGTCACTCAGTAAAAGCTCAAGAAGCTTCCTTGTCGAAAACTGGAAAGCACATGAATCATAGAAGTAGATCAACGAAAGTATATTTTTTTTATCACATAGAGTACCAAGGCAGATACACTCGAACAAAAAAGTACAAAAACCAGTGTCAAGCACACAATTCCTATAAACTTGTACTCATAAGGATCAAGATAATTGAGAATAAATAGAAGTGTCATACCACTCACACAGCTCATACAAAAAATGATTACCAATAACAATCTCTTCTTCATAATTATTTTTTCATTACCTGTAAATATATATTTACCAAGAGCATTTCAAACAATCCAAAAAGAAATAAAAAGTGTAAGACCTGAAAAAGAATAATACCAATATATACCAAAAGAGTTTCAGAACGAATTTCAGCATCACTTCTATTTGAATATGCAATTTCTAAAGAACGGTAGTAGTAACCAAAGTCGCTTTCTTTGAGAATTTCTTGTCGTTCTTGAGAGAGAGTTTGAAACCCAGTATAGTTTTGCAGATGATTCATAGTATCTCCGAGTCGCTGATCCAGATAAGATACAGGAAAAATAATCACACCAATAAATATAAGTACCGGGATACAAGTTGTAAGACATTTTTTCCATCCGAGTGTAAGAGAAAATGATTTTTTCAGAAACGATCGAGCCGTATCTTTTTGCGTGAGTTTATTTTTCTCACTCAAAAGTATCACTCAAAAATACAATCGAAAAAGGATATAAACAGAAAACAAAATAATTCATGCAAACAACACAAGAAAGAATATCTGCATTGGAATAGAATTTGAAAGAGTGAGGAGTATTCCACCATCTGTAACAAGAAGAATCAACCAAAGAATAAAGCCAAACACCAAAATAGGCAAAAGTATCAGTGGAAGACTTATTCCAAGGTAGCGAGCAAATAATCACATCTTTTTTGTATCAAAGAAGTCATTTTTAAGATAGGCAAGCTTTTTTTTCTTTGCATAATTGAGGTGTATTTTTTGAAGCAGAACATGACTGTAGAGAAACAAAAATACAAAAGCCAGTATAAAAATAAGTTCAAAAAACTGTAATAAGTATAGCCAAGATCCATGATGAATAGCAAATGCTGCTTCTCATACATTTCCACCAAAAAAGTATCACAGGATTGCCTGAAAAGAAACAGAGCTTATGACTGAAATAACACCAAGAAGAGCTACAAATGGAAGCAAAAAAAGTACAAATACTCCTATCATAGCTGAAAGAAGAATAATTTTTGAAACGATCCAATGAGAGACAAATCGATATATTCAAATAGTATGGGTAAAAATGGCTTTTTGTAGAGTCCACATAGTGCAAAAAAATACAAGAAATAATCTAAGCTCTAGCATATACAGTTTTCTTGTATTTGCAAAACTTGGTGAAAAAAGTATAACAGTCATAACTTGACTTTTGTTATGAGTTTTATGAAAAAACACGAAATCATTTTTTCAACACTCCGAGTTCCCCTTGATATTATCATTGTGGTGGGAAGTTTTTTTATCGCAAAAAATATTAGACTCGCTACTGATGGAATACCATTTCTTGATCTACCAGTACAGACTATTGATTCAATGACACTCCTCTATTTTTCCTTATTTGGAGCTGGTGTTTATATATTTCTCTTCTCCCTTCACGGCCTCTACAATACAAAACTCTCAAATTCAAAGATAAAAGATCTGCTCCATATTATTCAATATTCTCTCTATTGGATTGTATTTTTCTCATTTTTTATCTATGCGGGACAGTGAATTATCTATGAGACAGAAATACCACGTCTGATTATCCTATTCACATGAATACTTTCTATGATAGGGATGATTATTATACGTATTATACTCAATAAAATTCAGTCCCTTCTTCTCAAAAAAAATATTATAAACAAAGATCGTCTTTTGATTATTGTAGGAGAAAATATAAAAAACTTAGATGAGATTTTATTAGATATTCGCAGAGCCCATATTTATGATATTATTGGATATCTTCATATCAATGAAATAGAGAGTCCTATAAAGTATTTGTGAAAGTGGCAAGAATATAAAAATATCTGCACAAAAAATAATATAGACGAAATACTCTATATTCAGAATAGTGATACAAAAGATATATGAGAAGAGTTGAGTCATTTTGCCTTAATATCATGAATGAGATACAGATACATTCCTCATATCTTTGAACAAATTTCTCCAAAAACTAACTTTTCTTTGATTCATTCTTTTCCTTGTATAGAAATTTTGAGTGGGACACTTACCATGTGGGGTCGAGTATGGAAACGAATATTTGATATCGTTTTTTCTTTATGTATCTTAACTCTTTCTCTACCTTTTTTATGTATTATTGCTCTTCTTATTAAACTGGAAGATTCAAAGTGACCGATCATATATAAAAATAAAAGAGTGGGACAAAATGGAAAAACATTTACACTCTATAAATTCAGATATCTCAAATGGGAATACTGTGTAAAAGAATCCTATGGAGTATGAGAAATGAGTGATGAAGCTCTCAAATATGAACAAGATTTGATTCAAAAACAATCTTCGAGAAAATGACCACTCTATAAAATAAAAAATGATCCAAGAAAGACAAAGATTGGAAATTTTATAGAAAAATATTCTATCGATGAGCTTCCTCAATTTTTCAATGTGATTCAATGAGACATGAGTGTGGTATGACCACGTCCACACCAACCCAGAGAAGTAGAAAAATACAGACAAGATCAGAAAAGAGTGCTTAATATCAAGCCTGGTATAACTGGTATGGCTCAAGTCAATGGACGAGAGCACAATGAGTTTGAACAAGAAATAAAATTAGATATTTTTTATATGGAACATTGGTCGTATCTCCTGGATCTCAAAATTATTTTCAAGACCTTACATGTGATATTTATGAGGAAATAGAAGCCTCTATCTTCATCACTCGAGGGGATATGAAGAAGCTGTCGGAAGGACTAATAGATTAGAACTTATTTATAGTAATTTTTCTCTCATCTTCCCTATGGGTTTTTTCAAGTATGATTTCTATATCAGCAGAATAGTATTTCTCTATGAGCTCTGGCCATTCTATCAATACTATTCAAGTATTATTATCCAAGATTTCTTCTCATCCTATAGCAAAAAATTCATCATAGTCTTTGAGTCTATACAGATCAAAATGATAGATATTATCACTGTATTTATTATAATAGGTATAAGTGGGAGAAATAACATCTATTTCTTCTCATACCAGTTTTTGTATGATACTCCGTGAAAGAGTGGTCTTTCCAGCTCATAAATCCCCTTTGAGAAATATGATACACGGAGCTTGTGGGGAAATATCAAGATCTTGTATTTCTTGAAGTGAGTAAATATGTTGCATAAAAATAAAAAGGAAAATATTTGTTTTTTGAGTATTTTTGTACTATAATGAATATATATTATTTTTAACGCTTTTCAACAGTTATGGAAACTTTAGTAGA
>JAKVBB010000055.1 GCA_022448215.1 Candidatus Altimarinota bacterium
GATACTGCTATGGGATACCTGTATCTTATTCTCTCTATTCCACTTACTGGCTATGACTTTGGGAGATATATAAATGTTTTTTGACTCTAATTGTGATATGATAAATAATTTCATCTCACTATTCATATTTATTTTCTTAGATTGGGTCTGCTTTCCCCAGCATCTTTGGTAGGATTTCATATCTGCTTCATCACTGAGATATTTTCTTTTGTTATCTCATCTCTTTCTTACTGAATTTCTTTGTAATTCACGTGTAATAGTGCTTGGGTGACATCATAATATCTCTGCTATCTCTTTCTTCTTGGCTCATCTACTGAGTTGTATTTCTATAGTTATTCTGTCTTGCTTTGTAAGTTGATTATATGTGCTTCTCATTATTCAGTTCTTTAGGATATATTAGGAGTCTAATATATCTTCTCTAATCTTCATAAAAATTGCACTTCGTTTTTTACTTTAGGCTATAATAAAGTGAAAAATGAACTTATATCAGCAAGAAGCAGTAGCTATCGCACATATGATTAATACTGATACTCCTATGAAAGGTGGTGAAGGTTTAACAATAGTAGAGCAAGTTAATGATATTAGAAGGACTGTATTAGAAGCAAATTTAGAGATAGAAAGAAGAGACAGACCTTCTCCAATAGAATGGGTGGAAAATGAGAATTGAGAAGAAATATACAAGTCAGATATGGATGCAGAACTTTTGGAAAATCAATTTGGAGACCAATCTGTAGCATGGTGGGAAATCGAAGAATTCAAAAATAAATTACAAAAATCATATATATTTCGAAAAGATCCAAAAATTTTTGAGAAACAATTAAATATTTTTTTTGAAGCACATAATTATGAAGACAATTTTCCTTTCATTTTAGTAAAATGGAATGATGAGGAGGAACATCATGAGCATGGTGAGATATTAAAAATTGTTTGATTTGATCCAAATATGGAATCTATTGAAAATGCATATTCAGAAATTAAGAACCCTTGATATAATATACCATATTCTTTCGAGTAGTGAAATAAAAGAAAAGAGTGTTAATACTCTCTTTTTTTTATTGATTTTTCAATTCTTTCCATACAATATAACTATTACATTTTTATGAGAACAACACTATGATGAAAGCCATACAATTCTTAATGAAACGACCAACAGATACAACTATTCGAAAATGAGAAACTATCTTTGGTGCAGTATATATCATTGCTACAGCCTATAACTTTGTCTACCAAACAGGAGGACTTGAAAATACATTTTTTGGATTGAGCTTTACACCAGAACAAATGATATTTGTTGGGCTCGCTATAACGGCTCTTGGTCTGGTACCTCTCCTGAAAGGACTTTTTGGTTGGAATTTTCTCTCAAGAGGAAGAATGCGAATATTCCAAATAGTCTTCGGTATACTACTTTTTTATGTCGCAGCAAAAGTAGCTCCAGCTCCTCACCTAGAAGTAGATTTACTTCTCATACTTATGGGTCTTATTTCACTCATTGCTGGTATTACTGGAAAAGCCATTACACAGTCTGGTCTTAAACACGGTCAAAAAATTACAAAAATACGAGTGTAAAAAATATCTCTCAAATGAGAGATATTTTCATATATATATTAAATATAATCACAAAAAAATATGTGTGGAATCTTTGCCTATAACGGAAAACAAAATGCTATTCCCCTTCTCGTCGAAGGACTCAGAAACCTAGAGTACAGAGGGTATGATAGTGCTGGAGTACTCTGAATCAATAAAGAAGGAAATATTTTCCTCGAAAAAGCAGTCTGAAAGGTCAGCAACCTCGCAAGACAGGTAGATGATAAAAAAGATTCAAATACCTATCATAATGGAATTGCGCATACTAGATGGGCCACGCATGGAAAAGTGACGGTAGAAAACACACATCCACACTTTTCAAATAACAACCGATTCTTTGTAGTACATAATGGAATTATTGAGAATTACCTGTGAATCAAAAGAGAGCTCCAAAAAAAATATGAATTTTACTCAGATACGGATACCGAAGTCATTGCCAAACTGATTGAAGAACTCTTTGATGGAGATATAAAATCTACTCTGGATAAAGTGATTCAAAAACTGGTTGGAGCTTATGCTATTGCCGTAATTGATACTGAAAATCCTGATACTCTCGTAGGGGCCAAGCTCGGAAGTCCAATGATTATTGGTGAGAGCAATGAAGGTATATTTCTCTCAAGTGATATCAATGCACTGGGACAAATAGCTACTCAGTTTACCACTCTGGATGACCACGAAACCGTCGTGATTCAAAATGGAAAATTCGAAGTATTTGCCAACGGTGATTCAGTCAATAAAAGAATGGAAGTGATGGACGAAACACATGAAATTGCAGATAAATGAGACTTCCCTACTTTCACACAAAAAGAAATTTATGAAATACCTGACGTACTCAAAAATTGCCTCAATGGACGAGTCAATTTTGAAGAAAAGATGATTCACAATGAAACCCTTCAAGAACTCGATGAATATGATATAGAAAGCATAGAAATCATCGCATCTGGATCAAGTTATTTTGCAGGAGTAGTATGAAAATCTTGGTTTGAAAGCCTCAGTTGAATCAAAACAGAAGTCAGAGTCAGTAGTGAGTTTCTCTATGAAACATTTCTTCCAAACAAAAAAACTCTCTATATATTCATGTCTCAATCATGAGAAACAGCCGATGTACGAGAGTGAATTAAAATGGTACAACAAAAATGATGCCTTACTTTTGGTATTGTAAATGTGGTTGGATCCACCATTGCACGAATGTGTGATATGGGTCTCTATACCTATTCTGGAGTAGAAATAGGAGTTGCCTCGACCAAAAATATTGTCAATCAACTGGCTGTTCTCCTGATTATGGCTCTTCATATGGGAGCATCGAGAGATCTCCAAATAAATGAAATAAAAAAGATTATTTCAGACCTAGAAAAAATACCTAACTGGCTCAGAGTTCTGACTGAGCAAAAAGAGAGCATCCATGCTCTCGCAAAAAAATATGCTCAGTATAAAAACTTTTTCTTCCTCGGAAGAAATGTCGTACAAGGAACGGCTGCTGAGTGTAGCCTCAAACTCAAAGAACTCTCATATTTACATGCAGAATGTTATGCAACCGGTGAACTCAAGCATGGACCACTCGCTCTCGTAGGACCAGAATTTCCATGCATAGTGATTAACCCAGCAGAAATTCAAAACGAAAAAACCGTTTCAAATGTGAAAGAAATTAAAGCTCGTGATGGTGTGGTACTTGGAGTACTCACTGAGTGAGACGAACACAAAGAAATCTATGACGACGTAATAGAACTTCCAAAAACACACCCTACTCTCTCTCCATTTCTTCCACTCATTCCACTCTGGATGATGTCCGTTGAAATAGCTACTCTTCTATGAAAGGATATCGACAAACCTCAAAATCTCGCAAAAAGTGTTACAGTAGAATAAAAAACCTGAGCTTTTCGCTCAGGTTTTTTTATACAAAAGTATTTCAGTAATTCCTTTTTCTTTTTATTCTTTTTTTTCTTTCACGCTCCGATTGATCGACATCACGCTGTATATCTTCTGCTTCATCCCTTTCTATTTCACCATCTTCAAGAATATTTTTTAAGATTCTGTTCTTAATTTCTACTTTTGACATAATACATCACCTTTTTTAAAATTTGACATCCTTTATTATACAAAAAAATAAATATTATGCAATTAAAAATCTCTCAAATTTTGAGAGACTTTTTTATAACACACTGAGTAAAACAGCAATAATAATTCAGAGAATACTTCCTGCAAATGCTTCTGAAGGAAGATGTCAGAGAGATTCATTGTATTTTTTTTGTCACAGAGATTTATTGAGTGCCGCTGCATGCTGTCCTGCTTGAAAGCGAACATTCATGGCATCGTAAATAATAATCACAGTAAATGTCAGAGCAACAGCAAAGTAATCTGACATCATACCGTGCTTGAGTGCCATAGCCGTTGCAAGAGATACCACTACTGCGGAATGTACCGATGGCATTCATCCACTTCCTAGAGAACGTGCCAGATCAATTTTTCCTGTTTTATATCGTACTATACACCCCTTAAGGAATACTGTTACCAAAAAGGTAATAGCAGGGATTAAAATCAGATTATCATAAAACATATTCCCTCCTTCTATCATAACAGATATTATTTAACAGATAAGATTTTGTATTCAAAACTTCCTGAATGTGCTTTTACTTTTACACTATCTCATTTCTTTTTCCCAAGAAGAGCTTTTCCTACTGGTGATTCATTCGAAATAAGTGGAGTTTCTCATAGAATATTTGATTCGGTAGAACCAACAATTTTATAACTTACTTTTTCTTTATCTTCGAGTGATTCTATTTCTACCAGAGAACCCATCGTTACTTTTCCTGTTGTTTTTTTGCTTTCTTCAATAATTTCAACATGTTTGAGTTGTTCTTCGAGATCAGTAATTCTCAGCTCCACTTGAGCCTGTTCATTTCGCGCATCTTCATATTCAGAGTTTTCACTCAGATCTCAAAAACTAATGGCTTCTTTGAGTTTTTCTGCAATTTCAACTCGTTTTACTTCTTTTAAGTTTTTCAGTTCTTCTTCGAGTTTTTGAAGTCCTTCTTTGGTAAGATAAATGACTTGAGACATAGTGTATTTTGGTAATATATTAAATGTTTGGAAGTGTCAAAAGAATTTCTTTGACCCTATTATATTCAGTTTTTTTTATTTTCAATCAAAAAGTAATTCCATCCTTTTCTATAAGGACTCGTACCCAATCATCTGCGACTCATTCATTTAAATTGATATAGAATGATTGGTCTCAAAAATTATTTATTGGATTGAGAACAAAAGGACTCTCTGGAGACAGTACTGAGAAAATATCCAGTATATCATCGTATCGCTTCGTCGGAAATAGATACAAAACTACATTTGGATGATAGTACTCATAGTATGGATCTGGATATTCATCAGTAATATCAAAAAGTATTGGTTGGGACTCTATCGGTTCAAGTGAATATCTGCGAAAGAGATTCAAGATATTTCTATATTTTTCTCCCAGTACTACTTCTTTTACACTCTCTGTTTTATCATTGCTCCTGAGTTCTTCTGATACATCAAGATCTTGGAGAAGAGATTCAACTGGATCAAGAGTAGATATAGTAGAAGCTTGGTCTGGAATCGGAGCATCACTAATTTCAATATCTGATTCATCTATATAGATGATTTCTTCGGGATTTTTTATCTTTTCCCAAAAAAATCGATAGTCAGATATACTATAATAGAGAGCAATATGAACTATAAATACTCCGATAAGTACAACAAGAATGGAAATACTTTTTTTCATAAGAAAAGAGTTATTTGATTCGGATCTGTGAGAAATCAAGTTCAGTTGGAGTATCTCGTCCAAGGAGATTCACATTTACTTTTACGAAACCTTTCTTTTCATTGATTTCAAGAATGGGTCCACTATTTCCTTCAAAAGGACCTTTGATAATCTCTGCGAGATCTCATACTTTATACTTTGTTTCAAAGGTCTCAGATTTTTCATCAATTTTTCCTTTGAGTTTATCGAGTTCATCACCAGATACTGGAACGGGAATATTCCCGGCTCCTAGGAAACCGGTTACATTTGGAGTATTTCGAACAATATACCAACTTTCATTGGTAACATTCATTTGAACCAGTATATATCCTGGAAGAAGGTTTTTTTGTTTTTTTACCTTTTCTCATGAAGCTTTCATAGAAACAATATCATGAGTTGGAACAAAAACATCAAGAATATATTCTTCGAGTCCAAAACTTTCTCGTCTCTGAAAAAGTGACTGTTTTACATTTTCTTCTGTTCCAGAAACTACTTGTATAACATACCATTCAGGTTGTAATTTCATAGTATTATATAGGATTATGTATTAAATTTTTAGCCTTTGAGGAAAAAGAGAAGTTCAGAAAAGGCAGTATTGGCAACAAAAAGATATACACCAAAGAGAATAAGTATAACCAAAACAGAGAGAAAATATTTTTGTGTTTCCTTTCTAGTAGGCCATACCACATGTTTGAGCTCTCTTACAGCTCCTTTAAAAAAAGAAATCATGTTCAAAATCTAGAAAATAAAAAAGTATTGCAATCATGATTTTTTGCAACACTTGTCAACACCAAGTATATATTTTTTTATTTATAAGTCAATGTTTGATTTGATTTTAATCAAGAATTATACATCTACTCCATCTGTGCTTCCATCATTATTGATATCTATACTATATTCTACTGAATCATCTACGTTTTCCAATACTTTGTTCCAGTCTATAGCTATTTCTTGAAGTCATTCGGTAACACTGAGATTCGTGAGGAAGATGCTTCAGGTGTTATATCGTTTTAAAAATGAAACAATAACTAATCCTGGCAAGGATTAGTTATTGTTTCTATAAATTTTTCTTTCACGTAATCATAACATCAACTCTTTCACATTCAGAAACAAATATCATCTTTAGGTAAATCATATTTTGGATAAGTATAGTGGATAATTCAATATTCATCTTTTAATCAATATTTTTTCCTATATTTTTTAGATATTAATTCAAATCAAAATACATATCAATTTGTATTATTGTAACCTATGAATCGGTTAGTATCTTTAACATAATAACAATTTTTTATTGGCTGAATATCTTGTTTAAACTGTTTGTTAAATTCTTCATGTTTTGTGATCTTCGTAACAAAATTAAAACAAAACAAAAACATGTCATCACAACAAAAATACTGGAGTTTTTCGGTGACACGGGGGTGAGCTTCCTTGGGCAAACAGTCGGTT
>JAKVBB010000056.1 GCA_022448215.1 Candidatus Altimarinota bacterium
TTCTACGTTTATCCAAACCAATAATGATATTGCCAACTATACCGAAGAACAAAAGCAAAAACTCTATGCTGAGGCACTCGAAAAATACCAAATACTCAATACTATTACTATTGGTGATGGAGATCTGTTTGGACAAAAAATGGATTTGAAACAATATCTTCTTGGGCTTTCTCAATGAGCTGATACCCAGCTCTTAGCTCAGAGTCTCCTCTATGATGTAGAAGATGCTACCGATCAAGAAAAACATGATGTACTGGTAGAAATTTTGGAACAATTTGATGGAACCTTTGATTCTCTCGACATAGATGTAACTGAGTATATTAATGTACCAGAACTTCCAGCAAGTGTACAACAATCTCTTTCAAAGTTTTCCAGTCTCTCAGACCTTTTTCAAAATACTTCTCCAAATACTCTTTTTGAACAAGGGAAAAATTTACTCGAACAATGAGACAGCTTTTTACAAGACAATCTCAATAATCTTATAGGAAGATAATATGCTACGAACTTCTTTTTCATCTCGAAACATTCTCACGCTTTTATTGAGTATCTGAGTTTTTTGTTTGGTGTTTGGTATCAGTCAAACCAATATACTCTATGGACTGAATAAGCGGATTCAGAATGTTTATTATGAGTATACTTCGGTGATCGGGAAAGCTTCTCCTCAGATAGTGGTGATAGAAATTGATGAAGATACTCTCACGGGGAGAAAGGATGAGAAAAACAATTTGATTGAACCAGGTCTTGGAAGATTTCCTTTTAATAGAACCTATTACGCTCGAATGATTGATCAGGTGGTAGCTGATAACCCATGAGTGATTGGTTTGGATGTATTGTTTGTTGACGAGAGTCATCCTATTTCTGATAGAAAGTTGGCAGAGTCGGTAAATAAATATTCTAATATTGTTTTGGGAATTTTTCATGCAAAGAACAGGTTTCATCTTCCATATACACAGATTCACAATTATATTCCCGGATATGTAACTCCAGATGTTGATAGAATCTCGGGAATTACCTATAGTATATTTCCTTCCTACCAGTTCTCTGGAAGTGATATATATGAACACTTTGCCATTATGGTAGCCAAAGCGTATTATGGTTTTCTCTACCAAAAAGACTTTATTCACTCTGGTGTTCATAAAAGTGAAAATGGGTATCATATTACTGATTCTCATACGATTCCTTTTGCAAGTCCAGAGTCTCCAAAGCTTCTCATTAATTATGTAGATTCTCAGAAATATCAGCGTATTTCCTTTCTTGATGTGTATCATGGTCGATTTGAACCAGGGTATTTTGAAGATAAAGTTGTCCTTATTGGAGCTACTGCAAAGGGCCTCAAAGATATATTTTTTAGTCCTATAGGAGCCCTTCCATGAGTCTATACCCATGTGAATATGGTCAATACCATTTTGACCAATACTCCACTGGTCTATATGAATTATATGATTGAATGGATGATGCTGTTAGGACTCATTATTGTTTCTACCTATTTTAATATTTCTCGTTCATCAACTCTGCTTTTTTTGATGAATCTTTGTGTTATACTTGGTTTTTTTGTTTTTATTCTGATTCATCTTAATGCAAATATTTTGGTGCAACGACCACTCGAATTTTTTCTTGGAATTCTTTTTTCACTGGTTGTTTCTAATATATTCAAGTTTTTGATTGCGAATAAGCAGAAACAAAAACTCAATCAAGCTTTGTCAGAATATGTTTCTCAAAATGTAGCCAAAGAGATACTCTCATGAGATGGTTCAGTCAATCTCAATGGGGAAAAGAAAAATACGACTATTTTGTTTTCAGATATTGAATGATTCACGACCCTATCAGAAGCCATGGAACCGAATGAACTCGTTTCTTTCCTCCGAGAATACCTCTCTGCCATGTCACATATTATTTTGGATCAGAATGGATTTATCAATAAATATGAATGAGATGCGATTATGGCACTTTGGTGAGTCTTTGGTGAAGACCCAGATCCAGTGCTGGCTTGTCAATCTGCTTTGGAGCAACAAGAACGACTCAGAGCACTCAATGGACACTGGGAAAAAGAGATTCATGTGCGTATCGGAATTCATCAGTGAGATGCGATTGTCGGAAATATTGGAGCTCTGGGAAGAAAGATGGAGTTTACAGCTCTGTGAGATCATGTAAACCTGGCTTCTCGTCTGGAGTGAGTGAATAAATTCTATGGTACTCATATCTGTGTGAGTGAAGTAGTGTATCAACAAACAAAGAATCAATTTGAATTTAGATATCTCGATACTATTCAAGTAAAATGAAAGACTCAAGCGATTAGAATATATGAACTGCTTGGAAAAAAATGAAGCCTCAATACAGAACAAAAGGATATATATGCTGCTTTTGCTCAAGGGATCCAGCTCTATAAAAAACGTGAGTGGACAAAAGCCAAGAAAGTGTTCCAATCCTTGGCTCAAGTATGAGACAAACCGAGTCAAACCTATGTGGATAGGTGTGCTTCTTATGCTCGAAAAAAGGTTCCTGAAAACTGGGATGGAGTTTGGAAAATGGATGAGAAATAGAAAAATAGTCAAAAATGCTTGACTATTTTTTTTTCTGAATATAATGCGTGAGCACTGTTGTCCTATGCGGCTATCGTCTAGTGGTTAGGACTCATGGTTTTCATCCATGCAACCGGGGTTCGATTCCCCGTAGCCGTACCATTCTACGTACTTCTTTGTTGAAGCTACGAAGCACTTCGAATGGCACTGCCATTCATATAACAACAGTTTTTTCGCGGAGTGGAGAAGTGGTATCTCGTCGGGCTCATAACCCGAAGATCACAGGTTCAATTCCTGTCTCCGCAACCATAATACAGTTTAATGAAAAGAGTTATTTACTTATGCAGTAGAAACTCTTTTTTTGGTATAAGGAATTGAAAAGGAGGGTTTTGCGAAGCAAAATTTTATTGCGATGAATAAGAGCAATAAAAACGGATGGCTGACCCGCAGGGCACCAATTCCTGTCTCCGCAACCATAAAAAACTTAAATTAAAGAAGATACTTCATAGTAGAAATATCTTCTTTTTTTGTGTAAGGAATTGAAAAGGATGTACTCTTTTAATAGGAATTATCTTCTTTATTAGTGAGAGAATCTAAAAATTCCATACTCTCGTCTACACTATGATATCACTCCTCATGTGCTTTACGAGCAGCTTCTCACCAAATTGTATCATCCATATAAATATCTTATAATATATTATTCAAAAACAGTATAACTTCATTTTTTAATATCCTCAAGAGCATGACTATATTCTTGTAAAATTTCATTTTCTATCAGATTCCACTTTATATTTTCACCATGTTTTTTATCTTTTTTGAGAAATATGAGTAAAGGTATTATTTTTTCTGTTTGTATAATAATTCATACTCAACGAAAAGACACTCAATTTATAGTTATTTTGAACTTAAAGTAGGGAAAAGTCAGTGTGATAAATGTATGTTCTTTTTTCTTGAGGTACTCACAGACTTGATGTGGAGAAAAATATTTTTCTAAATGCTTGAGATAATATTTTTTAAATCTATGAGTCATAATAATTTTCATTCCTTTTTATACATGAGTAAGTAAGTGTTCCATTTTGTCGGTATTTTTCTGAGTTCTATTCATAAAATTATCCGAAAATTCTTTTATTTCTGTATCTGAAAAACTTTCTATTTCTAGCTCTATATTTGGATTATGAAACTCCACTTTTTTTCCTCTCATGGTACTTTGAATCATCATACAGAGAAGGTTGGTAGGATTGGTACCAAGTGATTTTGCAAACAGTGTAAAATCCTGCTTCATTTCTTTTTCAAGAGATATAGTCAGTGTATCTTTCATATATACTTATTATCTTATAATACTTATATATTATATTATTTTAATAAGAAAATCAAATAAAAAAAAGACTCATATAACTATAAGTCTCTTGTTTTTTGAAAATACTCCTATCTATACACCCACGGAGCCACGATATTGAGAATGACCCCACTGAGTAGGAGTACCACGAGACCAAGCAGTGTAGCAATAATTCGTTTTTTTGCTTCATCTTTCATTCCACTATCCAGGCCACTCATAGAATACATAATACCGTTTATAATGATGAAGAGAACAGCAAAGAGTCCTGCAAGAAAGGTAAAATACTTAATGATTCATCCCATCATTTTTTGTACTGAACCAAAACCAGATTCTATGGTACATTCATATGTAATTCTCTCATAAGCATCTTCTCACTTACCCACCGTTTCTTTTACTTCTTTACATGCATCTTTTCAGAGTCCAGGAATTTTTTCTGTTACTGTAACAATAGTTCATTTATTAGAAGGTGTTTCTGCAAATGTATCTGCTAGAACTACAAAACTTGAAAGAAGTAGGGCTACACAAAGAATTATTTTTTTCATAATCATATTTAAGAGAGAATTAAAATAGTTTTACGAGATCTCAGAAGAAGGTGTAGGTACCAATGAGAATAATAATGGCTACCACCGTATTGGTAATAATATTTTTCCCTTTTTTGGCTCTTTCCTCATCTCCATTCGCTGTGAGATAATAGTATCCAGCCAGTACAATAAAAAATATTGTGATCGGCCCTACGAAGAAGAGTGCGAGTTGTGAGAGTGCATTAAACGCATCAGCTCCTTCTTCGATATCCCCAGTAATAGCCAGACGTTTAATCGCTTCTATAAAACCAATAAAGGCCAGACCAATCAGAGACCAGTAGATTCTGAGCTTTACATCACCAATTTTTTCTTCGTCGTACCTGGAATTCATCATTTTGATACCAGAGTATACAATGGTAAGAATTGCCAGACTGGCAATGGCTACTTCCAAAGCTCCTACAACATCACTGATCAGCCATTCAAAATTAGTGAGATTCACAAACAGATTACTTCATGATTCATTGGCAAAACGACCACTGGTATTTCCATCTATCTGTCAAAAATCATCTCTTCTGAGGGCTTGATAAATCGTTCCTGGAATATTGATGAATACCAGTGCTACGAGCATGTACCAGATCTGTCTTTTGGCTTGTGAGAGTTCTTCTTCGTTGTCTCACATATGCATAATCATCTGTATTCCTACATAGACCATATAGATTACGATCACTCCTTCTGCAATCACCTTAATGGTCCTGAGGATACTCAGAGCAGTAAGGGTAATATTGGTACTCAGATCTCCACTGTTTTCTATTTCGATCGAATGTTTTTTTACATTCTCGAGTGCTTTTTCTGGGATATCTACTCATGCTTGAGTGATTCAAAATGCAAGAAGTCATGCAATCAGAGCGAGTATGATATATGAAAGAATTCTTTTCATCATAGATAAATTAAAGAGTATTATTTATACTTGGTTCAATAAAGAAATTGAGTATGAGATAGCTGGTAATCAGAATCGCAACTCAGATAGCAATATAGAAAATGGACCTTTTTGCAGCACTCAGTGACTCTTCATCACCAGCCCCAAATATAGCCTTCATTCCAGCTAAGATAATCATCACAACAATGATAATTCCGACAAATCCATTCACCCAGTCGATAATAGTGACCACGACGTTCGCTGCTTCTGATAGATTGGCACGTCTCACACAAGAATTACTCACGGCAGAGAGAATCCCAAGGTCAATTTCTCGACAATCAATTCTTCCATAGATGCTGTTTACGAGTATTGCAGAAAATCGAATCACCACAAAACCAATAATGGCATAGAGAATTGACATCTTTCATGATTTGATTTTTTCTTCGTCTCCATTGGCTGTCACCATTTGAAAATATGAGAAGAATATAATTGCTACAAAGATAAAACTGGCAAATGTTTCAAAGAGTTGAGTAATCGGGTGAATCACACTATCCATAAAACGATATACCGTGGCTCCTCCGATATCATTTCCATAGACACTATGAACATAGACATAGGCCAGTTGCATGACAATAATACCAATAATACTCCAGAGAATTCACTGCTTAAATTTTTCAATTTGTTCAGAGGTATTTTCTGTAAATATAAGTCTGAAGACAATGGCCATCATGTATATAGTAGCTACTATGAGAAAGACATTTTTGAGACTCTTTGCAATTTGTATGAATAGATTCCTGGCTCATCTTTCACCACCAATTCAGACACTAAAGAAAGTACTATTACCTTTACGTAGGTTATTCAAGTGATCATTTTTTTTCACACTGGAATTTTCACTTTGCACATTTCCAACACTCAGATCCACATCAGTAATAGTTGTGTTGGCTGAAACACTTTGAGAGAAGAATCATAGCGCGCAGAGAAGTGTGGTGATGAGGGTGATAATATATTTCATAATTTTTTTATTCAAGAATTAAACATTTGTTTGGATCCCAAGTCGAGCTTCTATCTCCATATCAACATATTTTTTCTTTCGACCGTATTTTTTTCTGGAGTATTCTTTAATAATTTCTGCTACTTTTTTATTCTTATAGGTATTGTCCCAAATGGTTTTGAGATCAAAAGGTCTCGTAGTAGCATTGTCTATATTGAGTTTACAGTAAGTCGTAAAATTTGCAACTCCAATGATATCCTGTTGAGAAAGCAGAGGAGCATACTCCTTTTCCATATATTCAGCATCATCAGCACCAACTTTAAAGGACATAATGGTTCCAGCATTCCCGAATACTGCATCTTTAATCGATGGTTTGTCTCATTTTGGTGCACCGTTCCCATTGATCTGGGCAATAAATT
>JAKVBB010000057.1 GCA_022448215.1 Candidatus Altimarinota bacterium
AGTAAACTCATATTTCCAATAATATTTATTCGTATATTATTACTGTTGCTTTCAGAAATATATTCAGGAAGTTTAGATATAAGTGTATAAAGTCATTCTAACTCAAGAGTTGACCTATTTTTAATGTTTTCTGTAGAGAGTGCCCAAAGAGTAATATATTCAATACCTTGATCTGTTGCTTCTTCAAGAATATTTCGAATATTCTTCGCTCACTCAGTGTGTCATTCAAAGGTTGTTTTTCAGAGAGATTTAGCCCATCGTCTATTCCCATCCATAATGATTCAGATATGTTTTGGAGGAGTCATGTATACCTAGTTAATAATTAAGTGGTCTGGATTTGCCAATTCATAGAATTTTTTCTGTTGTTTCATGAGTGTATCATAATTTCCAGATTCTACAATTTTTCCATTCTCGAGCATATAAATCATATCTGCATGCTGAATAGTAGAGAGTCTATGAGCAATAATGATACTGGTCCGTCATTTCATGAGTGTATCGAGTGCTTTTTGTACGAGTTTTTCAGTTTTATTATCCAGTGCACTGGTGGCTTCATCGAGTATCAATATTTGTGGATTTTTTAGAAAAAGTCGTGCTATGGAGAGTCGTTGTTTTTCTCAACCTGAGAGTTTCAATCATCTCTCTCCTATAACAGTACTCAGTCCTTTTGCTAGATCAAATACAAAGTGAGCTTGTGCTTGTTTGAGAGCTTGTTCTAGTTCTTTGCTAGTCGCTTTTGGTTTGGCAAAGAGGAGGTTTTCTTTAATGGTAAGATTAAAGAGACTATTATCTTGAGAAACCACTCAGATATGGGATCTGAGAGAAGATTTTTTTATTTCTTTGAGGTTTGTTCCATCAAGAGTAATAGATCATTTCTCAATATCCCAAAATCTCAGCATCAGGTTCACAATAGTCGACTTCCCTGCTCCAGTGTTTCCTACAAAGGCAACTCGTTGTCCTGGCTGTATATCAAAGCTGATATCTCTGAGTACTTTTTTTCATTCTATGTATTCAAATGAAACTTTATTAAAAGAGATATTTCATTGAGGATTTTTAATATTTTTTCAAATATTTAATGATTCCATTTTTACAGACTCTACTTGCTCATGAAGTTCTTTGACGGAAGTTATATCCTTTATAACTTTTTCAAATTTATCAATCATCGCTCAAAGTGGGAAATATATCCATCAAATATATGAAAATATAATAAATAAATTTGTAAAACTTAAACTCCCATCAATTACATAATATACACCAAATCCTAAAACAAGAATTCTTGACACCATAACCATGAATCATGTATATATTGCTGCTAAACTCCAACCTTTTCATACCTTATTTTGATCAATATGAATAGAATCTAATTCTTTAGACATCTTCGATAAAAATACTTGCTCTAAAGAAAGTGATTTTGTGAGCATAAATGAGCTCATTATATTTCATATATCTCAATACATAACATCCCACTGTTTATTGAGTTTAGATTGAATTTTTGCTAAGACCTTAGTAAAAAATATTCACAAAATCACCATTATAGGGATCATTGAAAGTGATAAAAATGCCATTTTAGGGCTAATATATATCAATATAAATATAGCAAAAAATATACCAGAAATATTTTTAATAAATTCCCCGGAAAAAAAGTATAAAATTTGCTCCTGAGCTATAGTTTATCGATCATAGATTTTATATAAACTTCATTGTTTTTTTGCCAAGTATTCGCTATAAGACATGTGAACAATTTTTTCATTAAATTCCTTACACATATCTACATAATTTTGCATATTTATTTTATATACAAAAATATATCTATATATATATTGTAAAATTATAGTAATAACGATAAAAATAATCCAGTATATAATCCATGACAAAGTAGCTTCTTTGTTAAAATTTCAAGTTGTATAAAATAATTCAATCTCATGGATAATTTTAGAAAAAACAACTGGTTCAAAAACAGTAAGCATTGAAACAACAATACCGAAAAATAGTACACATATAAATTTTCTAATTCAAGTTGTTTTTAGATAACTTTTAAATACTTTCTGTATCGTTTCTTTCATTTTCTATTTCTTAAAATAATCTACATCAAATTCTCCAAATTTTTTTCTCTCATCAGGTGATAAACTAATGAGCTTGTCTATATAGTGGCTCAACATCTTTCAGTGATGAACATGATAGACTCGTATATTCCCACGACGACCGTGTGAAGTCTGTACTTCAAAGGCTCAAAAACCAAATATCTTTCAAAAAATACTCTCTGTATAATAGTTAATATTTCTCACATTTTCGTAGTGAATTTTTTTTACATAATCATGAAAAAATCATTCAATTCCATGGAAGAGTATTCGTTTTGAAGTAATATAGAGGTAATTATTTCTGGCTCTATATATTTTATAAAATACAGAAAAAACAAATAATCATGTGAGTATGACAGATAATAAGCTCATTACACCTATAGCAATAATACCTTTTAAATACAAAACTATTCAGAGCCCCATTATAATAACAAATGGTATTCAGATTTTTGAAAGCTCGTAATAGAGTTGTGCTTTTGATGGTCGACAATAATAGAGAATCACTTCATCTATATGTTGTCACTCAAAATGCATATGTTTATACTTTCCTGTTTGTTTTATAGGAACCTTATTCAAAACCTCATGAACATTGTTAATAACCTCCTGCATAAATAATACTAAACAACTAATTTATCATCTGGATTCTCTTCTTTTTTTACATATTCAGAGAGAATTTTGTTTTTATTCACTTCATACAGCAGTGGAGAAGCAATAAAAAGAGACGAATATGTACCGATAATGGTACCAAAAATCATGACCAGAATAAACCCACTCATGCTTTCTGGACCAAAGAAGAAAATAGCTATAAGAACAAACAGAAGAGTCGCGGAAGTATAGATACTGCGGGTCACCGTTTCACCAATAGACATATTGATAATCTCTTCAAGGTTTTTTCATTTTTTTCATTTCTTTCCAGCAAACTCTCTCAAATTTGATCTCACTCGATCAAATACTACAATCGTATCATTAATAGAATATCCAAGAATAGTTAAAAGAGCGGTAACAAAGAAGGTATCTATTTGAAACTCAGAAAAAATACTTCCTGCAAATATATAAAGTCCTGTAGAAATAATAATATCATGAAAGAGTGTCAAAAGTGTAATAGCACCAAACGATAGAATAGAAATACCAGATACCACACCAGAAAAAGCCCATACAATATAAAAAGTAATAGCTACGAGAGCAATCCCCAGTGTCAAAAATGCTGTATTTCGTATATAATCTCCAAAGCTCTTCCCTATATTTACGTATTTTGATTCTATTGTAGTGCTATCATATTCCTGAAGTTTTTGAGTCACTTGAGATCTGAAGCTATTTTTGAGTTCTTCTAATTGGAGCGCAGGAATATTTTCATAAAATCCTCCTACCACTACCAATCTATCTTCTCATACAATAGCATATACAGAAACTCCATTCATAGCTCATACACCTTCATGAAGTATTCACTCAGATATTTCTTTTATTGAAGAGATAATTTCTTCTGATGAAAGAGATCCATTATGACTATATTCCATTTGAACTCAACCAGTCATATCTATTCATAAATTGAGTTGAGAAAAAAGCCCAAATCCAAGGGAACTCAATACTAAAATTCCTGAAACAATAAAATAAATAAAACGATTTTTTATAACATTCATTTGTGTAAATTTGTAACAATATAATACAATGGGCTTAGTCTATAAAAAAAGCTTACAAAAGCAAGAAAATACCTTGTAAAAGAGTGTTTTTTTTATACTATAGTCCGGTAAAATATTTTTTATAAAAATTATGCTCAAAAAAATACTCGATATCCTTATGAAAATACTCATTGGAGCAACATTTGCTCTCGCTCTTTTGAGTTTATTTAAACCAGAACTTATCAAAATTTTTATAGATTGGATACGAGAAATAGTACTTTCTCTTGGTAACTGGAACTATCTCGTGGTACTTATCAGTTCAATAATAGAGAGTTTTCCCGTGCTCTGAGTCGTAATACCAGGACAAAATATTATGCTCATATCAGGAGGATTTTTCTGAGAACAATGATGAGCCACTCTCTCCTATATTATTCTACTTGCTTGTCTTGGAGCTATGATTGGAAACTATAGTGGTTATTTACTCGGAAAATATTACTGAAAAGATTTTTTCAAACAGTATGGTCTGTGGTTTGGTATATGAGAAACAGAGGTAAAATATCTCGAAAAATGAATTACTACTTGGGGTCCATGGGGAGTCATTCTCGCTAAGTTTCATAATCTTGCTCGAGCTTTTATACCATTTATTGCAGGATCAACGGGTATGAAACATGCTTCATTTTTTCTCTACAATGCTATTGGTTCTATCTTTTATTCTATCACTATTATACTTCTCGGAGTGGTATTTGCGAAATACTATGAAGTAGCTATTGATTATATAGGATATATTTTTATGGGAATTATGACTTGTGTAGCTCTGTATATATGGAAGTTTAAGAAAAAAGAATTTGCAGAGTATATGCGAGAAAAAAATGCAGAAGTAGAAGCTAAAATGATAAAAAAATAACATGATAGAAATAATACACACTCTCAAAGAAATATTTTTAGAAAATCCTCTCGCTCAAATAATATGAATTATAGCATTTTTGGTTTCTGTATATAATTTTTTATTCTGTAAAAATAAAAAATTTATTATTGTAACATGAATTGCCAGTGCTATTTGGTGACTTCATTTCCTGAGTCTTGGTCTTTTATCTGCAGCATTTGTAAATTTATTTGATGTCATCAAAAATGCTCTTTCTCTTAAATACGAAAGAAATATATATTGGGTGGTGGGGTTGAGTATTTTTTATACTATCATTGGGGTTTATACTTATACTGGGGACCTTATATCACTTATTCCTACCCTAAATGCCATCATATCTACTTACCTCGTATTTTATATTCGATGAATTTGGCTTAATGTATGATTTCTAGGTATTATTGCTCTATGGATGATCTATAATTATATAGGAAATTCTATTGGATGACTGGCTACCGATATATTTCTGATATGATTTGGAATAATATGAATTATCAGACAAATCTTAGAAAATAACAAAAAATAGATATGAAAGATATATTTTTAGAGAAACTCTCACATATATACTCTCCCTCTCATCTCAAAAAAGTAATAACAGGTCTTGAAACATCAAAAAGACCGGTTACTTTTCGAGTAAATTATATTCTGTCGAATGAGTCTGAGGTAGAAGAAGCTTTAGAAAAAAGTAACATAAAATACAAAAAAATAGATGTTTTTTCTGGGATATATCAACTCGATTTAGATCTGAATGAATCAGATCTATGGAGTCTTGATATTTATACATCATGAAAGATATATCTCCAGTCTTTTGCGAGTCAATTACCAGTACATTTTTTTGAAGCAACAGATGAAACTATAAATATCCTCGATGCTACAGCAGCTCCTGGAGGTAAAACATTGCAACTTGCTGAAATGTTCCCAAATGCAACTATATATGCGGTAGAAAAATCAAAAGTAAGATATGAAAAACTCAAATATAATATTAAAAAACTTTGAGAAAACCCCTCTCAATCTCCCCTTATCAGGGGAGAGGTAAATAGGATTCAAGCATTTCATCTCGATATTACTCAAATTTGAAAACACGAAATATTAAAAGATATCAAATTTGATAAGATTCTTGTAGATGTTCCATGTAGTAGTGAAGGTCGATTTCATATACATGATCCAAAATGTTTTGATCACTGGGATCAGTGAACCAATAAACGTTATTATAGGCTTCAAAAATCTATTCTCGATGCTATACTACCATTTTTAAAATCTGAATGAGAACTTATTTATTCTACCTGTACTCTTTCTCCTGAAGAAAATGAATGAATCCTACATTATCTGCTCTGTAATTATCCAGAGCTTTCTTCTCTACCTATAGATTTAAAGCAAGATAACATACAACCATGAATAACACAATTTTGAAAATATATCTATAAAAAAGAGACAACAAACTGTATTCGTTGTCTCCCAAGTGAGAAAAGTGAAGGTTTTTTTATCGCAAAGCTTGTGAAAAACATAAATTAGAGTGACACTGTTGCTTCTTTATATTTTTATCAGCCTCAAGTTGAAAGATTTGATTTATTTTTTGAATCAAATCTTGTTTATTTATTCACAATTGATTATCTGGAATACTATCTACAAAATTGAGATAACTTTCTTCTGAGTCTAAGTCTTGTTTTGGATAATTTCATAGAATAATACATATAAAAAAAGATAAAGTTTCTAAATCAGTTACTTTATTAAGACTATCTTCATGTGAATTCAGTCATTGAAAATCCATAAAAAAAGAAAAAATATATAAAACTTACGTGCTAAAGTTTGAAAAATGTTCAGGCAAGAAAGGGCCGTAGATGTTTTCTATTATGAGTCTTTGTGGAGGAGGGGAGAATATCTCTCCGTTTAGGGGCATGCAAGACCT
>JAKVBB010000058.1 GCA_022448215.1 Candidatus Altimarinota bacterium
AATTCTTCTGATATTATTTTTTATAATTTATTTCTTAATCCACCTCCTGGAAATTTAGATTTTTTCACGTCAATTCAATCAGAATTAGGTGACAATGACACACATAATATAGATTATGTGATTTCTTGTTTAAATAGTTTTGCTTTTTGCATATAATTTTTCCATACACTATAGCTTGGACTGGCTGTTGAGAGTAAACAAATAGATCATTTTTTTGTATATGTATAAGCAAAGTTTACAGCTTCTTTCATGGAAGAGGTTTGAATTATATTGAGATCCTTACTTACATATTGAAGTATTTTATTTCATGAATCTGGAAACAATACGATGTTTTTTATATTGTATTGAGAGATACATACTCCTAATTCTTGAAAATCATATCATCTATCCGTTCATCATAAAAATATGGTATCTATATTATCTCCGAATGTTTGAATGGCTGCAATAGTACTTTCTGGAGTGGTAGATATGCTATCATCTATAAATGTAATTTCATTATAGCTACCTATAATATCCATTCTATGTGGAAGTCATGAAAAACTTTTTATAGCTTCGAGTATATTTTCTATTGATATTCATAATATATCACATACACAAATAGCTCCGCATATATTATAATAATTATGTTCTCATTTGAGTAAAATATCTGTTGTATCAAAAAGTTGTGTTTTTTCTTTATAAAAAATAGCATCTTTATAGGTATAATTTCATTGCGTTCAAAATGATAGAACATCATTATTTGAAACTTCTGATATTATTTGCGATCATACACATTTATGCTTTGCATTTGAAAGAATATTTTTCTTTGCTTGCACGTAATTTTGCTTATTAATATGCCAATCTATATGATCTGAATAGATATTTCATAGGAGTCATATTTCTAGATTTGGTTCGAGGTTTTCGAGCATATAGCTGGAAAGTTCATACACGATATAATCATAGGTTTCTCATGATATAATATCTATTTCATCTAAAACTGGTTTTCCGATGTTTCCTACCAGTTTTACTTTGTATCCTGAGTGTTCAAGAATTTTGTATATGAGTGTTGATGTGGTTGATTTTCCTTTTGTTGCCGTAACTCCTATAACCTTTCACTGATAGTTATCGAAAAAAATATGAGCCCCACTCGTGAATGTATCTCTGAGCTGCCTGAGTTTTTCATGGTATGGTGAAATACCAGGACTTTTAAAAATAACATCGTATTCTTTCAGATTATCAAGATAGTTTTCTCATGATATTGTTGTATAGTTTTTTTCTTTTATACTATCTCTATCAATAAGGGTAATATTATCTTTTGGATATTCTATTTTTTCAAGAAATTGTAATACACTCTTCCCTTCTTTTCCATATCAAAGTATGGCTATTTTTTGGTTTGAGTTTTGTTTTAATGCAGATAGTTTCATATTATGAAATGAGTTTATTTCTTCCATGATGTATAATCTTTAAATGGATCTTTATATTGTTTAAGCGCTTTTTGAGATATAATTTTTTTTGTCTCAAGTATATAAGCAGTAAGTTCTTTTCCATACACGCACCCACTATCAAGACAAATAGTATTGTCTGTTATATGAAGTCATTGTACAGCCCAGTGGCCATAAATAATTGGCTTCTCTCAAGTATAGTAGCTATGCCATGGTTGTCACTCATATTCTCTGAGTCTGGTAATTTCATCTACATGATGATCAGAAATATCTTTTCATGGTATAAGACCTCCGTGTATCATAAGGAAATTAGGTGTTTCTATCGAGAGAGGAAGATTTCTTAGATATTCAATTAATTCTATTCTATCTCAAATTTGCTCAAAGGTTTTTTGCATGTCTTTAATTCCTGCAGGAGTTCGTCACTGAGTATTTCCCTCAATAAATTTGAGTATATTTATTTCGTGATTCCCTTTTATGGCCTTAAATTGGTCTCTATTTTGATATACAAAATCTAAAACTTCATAAGATTTAGGTCATTTATTGATGATATCTCATACTAAATAGACTGTTTCATCTTTGAGGACTTGTAGTTTTTCGAGTAGAAGCATAAATTCATCATAGCATCCATGTATGTCTCCGATAAAAATAGTTCTTTTAGAAGTCATGATTATTTATATTTCTTATCAAAATATTTATGAATGAAGTAATATCAAACTCACATTATTATAGATCATAATAGAGTAATTGCAAGTGCTTGTGATGAATATTTTGAAATAAGTTCACTATTCTCTCATGCGACATATCCAATTGCCATAAGAATGAGGTTCCAAGTCCCAGCTCCTATTCCAGTATAAAAAAGAAACTTTCCTATATGCATATGAAATGTTCCTGCTGGTAAACTGATAAGTTGTCGTACAGCTGGTATAAATCGAGCTAAAAGAGTGGTTATAGCACCATGTTTTTCGAAATAGTTTTCAGCAATAGTGTAATGAGATTCTTTCAGGAAAATATATTTTCCAAACTTATGAATGAGAGTTTTGAGTACCGGAGCTCAGAGATAATACCCAAGTCCATAGTTAATAATAGCTCACAACAGGGCTCAGAGTGTTCCAGCTATAAAAGCTGTGATAAATACCATTTCTCATTGACTGGCCAGATATCCTGCTGGGATCATAGCTATTTCACTCGGAAATGGTATAAAACTCGATTCTATCATCATCATGATAAAAATACCTATATATCAGAGTTCTCATACAAGAGACACAATAAAATCTATGAGTGTATGCATAAAACAAGTGTGAAAAATATTAAATTAGAATCCCATCCCCCTCAACTCCGTTTCGGGTACTTCCCTTTCTTAAAAAGGGAAGAAAATAAGGTATAATAGTTATTTTTTTATGCAAAATACGCACTAAATTCTTCTTCTGAAATCTCTTCTTTTGCCAGCAGATCTTCAGAGATTTTTATATGAAGATCTTTGTTATCTTTGATGAGTTGAATAGCTATATTATAAGCAGCCTTGAGAATATCTTTTACCTTTTTATCGATTTGCTTGATAGTATCATCAGACACATATGGTCGCTGTGCTTGACCTGAATAATGATCCATTTCTCCCTCAAAATTTTCTGTTCCTATATCTTCAAACATACCATATCTTGTCACCATGCTTCGAGCAATTTCAGTGGCTCTTTCTATATCATTACTGGCTCATGTAGTAATATTTTCTTTCCCAAAAAACACTTCTTCAGCCGCTCGTCCACCAAAAAGTGTTGAAAGTTCATCCAAATACTTTGCTTTTGATACCAAAAGTTTATCTCGTTCTGGAAGGAACCAAGTGACCCCAAGAGCTCCTCATCTGGATACAATAGATACTTTGTGTACCGGGTCGGTATTTGGAAGGAGTTTTCCTACTAAGGCATGCCCTACTTCGTGATAGGCTGTAATTTTTTTCTCTTCGTCGTTCATTACCTGAGATTTTTTCCTCATCCCCATAACAATTCTTTCAAATGCTTCTGTGACACGGACTTCACTAATAGTGGTTTCATTATGTCGTGCAGAAATAATAGCTGCTTCATTGATAAGATTTCCTAGGTCAGCACCGGAAAATCAAACGGTTTTAGAAGCCAGAGCTTTGTAATCAAGTTTTTGGATTTTTTTATTTTTTGCATGTATTTGGAGAATTTGTTCTCTGTCTGAAAGATTTGGTAGATTTACTGTAATTTTTCTATCAAATCGACCTGGTCGTAAAAGTGCTTTATCAAGAACATCAGCTCTATTCGTGGCACCCATTACAATAATATTGGTATCATTATCAAATCCGTCCATTTCTGTAAGAATTTGGTTGAGAGTTTGTTCTCTCTCATCATGTCATCATCCTGTTCCTGGTCATCGTTTCTTCCCTATGGCATCAATTTCATCAATAAAGATAATTGCAGGAGCCATTTTTTTTGCATTGGTGAAGAGGTCTCGTACTCGACTCGCCCCTACTCCGACAAACATTTCCACAAATTCTGAACCAGATATGCTCAAAAAAGGTACATTTGATTCTCCAGCTACGGCTCTTGCAAGCATGGTTTTTCCTGTTCCTGGAGGACCAACAAGAAGTGTTCCTCGAGGGATTTTTGCTCCAATATCTTTAAATTTTTTAGGATTTTTAAGAAATTGAACCACCTCTGCGAGTTCTTCTTTTTCTTCTTCTGCTCCAGCTACGTCTTTGAAAAGTACTTTATCCTTGTCTTTGTCATAGAGTTTTGCTCGAGATTTTCAAAAGGTCATTGCATTATTTGTCATTCCAGACATTTTTGATATCAAGAGAAAACCAACTCATAAAAATAGAATAAAAAGAATAATTGTTGGAAGCATACCACTCCAAAATTGCTTTGAACTATTGTCTTTTACTACTATATTTGTTTGTATTTCTGGATTTTTAAGTCCAAGGTCTTTGAGAGAGTCTCCTGCTGGAAGAATAACAATGTTTCTTTCTTCCTGAGTAGCTCCAGTAGCACTGATAAGGGTGGCTACCGCTTTGTTTCAATCAATAAGTATTTCACTGTACTTCCCTTCTTGAAAGTTGAGCTCAAGAGTATTGAGGGCAATTTCTGTATCAACATATTTTTGAGCATCTTTAAGGTGTGGGATAAGAAGTGCTAGAATGAGAGCAACAGCAAAAAGCACTCCTATTCCGGTTGTATTTGAATTATTTTTTTTATTTTTAAGTGTTTTTTTCGTATTTTTTTTATTCTTAAGATTCATTTCTTTGTTATCGTTGCTAATAAAATATACATTTATTTAATGTGAAAATATTGTATGAAAAACAATATTCTTTGCAATAGAAAATAGTGATTCAATCTTGAAAAAAACTTAATTTCTCTATAATACTTGCATATATTTTTATTTTTTAAAGAAAAGAACATGAATTTATATCATGATATTCCTTTTGGGGACACCAGTAAATATGAACTAAATGCTATTGTAGAAATTGCAAAATGAACTCGAGTAAAATATGAATTTGATTACAAAACTGGAGCTATTTGGGTAGATAGAGTTGGAAAAACTCCTATCGATTATACCTTTAATTATGGAGATCTTCCTCAGACATGGAATGAAGGTGATAACGACCCACTTGATGTTATTATCCTTTGTAGTGAGCAACTTCATCCAGGTGCGGTTGTTCCATGTCGAGTCGTTGGTGGTCTCAAAATGATTGATTCAGGAGAAGATGATTACAAAATTTTAGCAGTAGCTGATGATAAATATTATTCTGACATAGAAAATATAGATGACGTATCCAAAAAAGAACTCGAAGATATAGAATACTATATGCTTCACTACAAAGATCTTCACGGAAAAAAAGTAGAACTCAATGGTTGGGATGATCGAGATACGGCAGTAAAAATACTTGAAAGATGTCATGCAGATTACAAGAAAAAATTTGATATCTAAAAACCAAAAAATCTTGCTTCATGCAAGGTTTTTTTTATACTCAGACACATATTTATTTTTAAAAACAAGCTTATGAAACAACCCAAGCAAGTCATAGAAACAACAGATATGTTGGTGTCTATATACGTATTTGGTATAACAGTGCTACTGGTTACATATATGATGATTAATTTGATTCGTTGAGTGGCTTCTTTTATTCAGGTAAATCTTGCCGCTATTACCTCTGGTGAATTCTTTGAAATTACGGCTTCTCAAGATTTGGGTGAAACAAAAATACTCCATGCTATTGCTATTACTCTGGTACTCGTGAAAGCATATAGAATTCTCATTGAATATACAAAATCCCATCATATTAATATCAAGCTACTCGTTGAAATATGTATTATATCGAGTTTTATCGAAGTGATATTTAACTATGCTGGTCACTCAATGGAAATTAATCTACTTTTTGGTCTTTTTGGTGTAATTAATCTCTTCATCTATGTGTTTTGGTATGATAAAATGGTTAAAATATGAAATCAAAAAATAAGTAGATAATTATTGTTTTGAATAGAGAGACATGTTTATAATAATTTATTTTTCAATATATTCTCTTACTAATTCTTTTCCACTCCATTTCGCTAACCATCGAAGTATGAAATTTGGTCCATCAAGAGTAAGTGAATAATAATGCATAGCCAATGCTATTTCATTTTTTAAACGTTCATCTATTTCTTCATCTGGTTCCTCTATGTTTTTATCTTCCATCATATCTAATATTTTACTGCATCGTGACTCATATTTATCTGCTATAACAAAGTAGAGAAATTGCTGAAGTGTTTTACGTGTCATCGCCTGAACTTCTTTTTTAGCTGCTTCTATTGCCAATGGGTTATCAATTTTGAAAGATCGAGATATTTCATTTGCTATTCTACCAAAATCATTTTTATTATTACTCATAATTTATTATAAAAGTTATATTTTAATTATTTTATTTATAAGAAATCCTTCTAATATTGCAAACAAAAATATATATTTTATAATATATATTTTTTCTTTGACAAATACTCCTCAAAGGATATCAT
>JAKVBB010000059.1 GCA_022448215.1 Candidatus Altimarinota bacterium
TTTTTTGTATTGTTCCATGGTGATCCAACAACCAGCTGTAAAAAGCGAAATATATCATAAAAAAATATGAGATTTTATGGAATCTCTCTGAGTTGAATATCAAGATATATCGATATATATACTTGCATTTATACACAGATCTATTGTGAATGAAAAACCGGACCTTGCTCCAGAACATAATGAAAGACTTGAATTTTTATGAGATGCTGTACTAGAACTCGTCATAACAGATAATCTCTTTGCAGAGTTTCCAGATAAACCAGAATGAGAACTGACGGATCTGAGAAGTGCTCTTGTTCGATGAAAAAATTTATGAAAAATAGCTCATGAACTCTGAGTACAAAAGTATCTTTTCTTAGGAAAATGAGAAGACCAGTCTGGCTGAAGAGAAAATGAATACATCCTTGCAAATACTATGGAGGCTATTATTGGTGCCATATATTTGGATACTGATATGAAAGAAGTGACCAAATTCATTCATACCTATATCTATCCAAGCCTCGAAGAAATACTCAAAAATAATCTCACAAAAGATTTTAAGACACTCGTTCAAGAATACACTCAAGCAGAGTTTGATATTACCCCTCGCTATGAACTCATTCATGAGTGCTGACCAGACCATGATAAGCACTTTGAAATAGGACTTTTCCTGAATCATAAACTTATTAAAACTTGAGTATGAAGCAGTAAAAAGAAAGCTCAAGAAGAAGCAGCCCAAAATTCATATTATTTCTTTACTCAAAAATAATGACCACTCTTGTTTTTACACTCATTATATTCCTTGAACTGATTATCTATATCGTTATTTTTGATATCATTTTGAGTTGGCTTCAGTTGTTTTGACTGAAATGGAGACCAAAATTTATAGTAAATATTATCGATCCACTGTACAATAAAATAAAATCTATTATTCCAACAAATATAGGACCTGTTGATTTTACTCCTATTGTTATATTTATAGGAGTCTATTTTATCAAATGAGTTCTTTTTATTTTATTTCCAGAAACTCAATCCCAAATACAATCTTTCCTCTAAAAAATGCAGCATAAAAATATTGATTATACACTTTTTTTTGCCGTAATATGTCTTATCATATTTGGTATGATTATGATTTCATCGGTCTCTGTGTATGGGTCTTTTCGTGTGACCGATATTATGGCAAAAGCTGGAAGAATAGAAGAAGCATACAATTATTTTTATGTTCTCAGAAACATTGCCCATATTTTCATTTCTCTGATTGTTTTAGCTGTTGTGGCAAAAATTCACTACAGTTTTTTTGAAAAATGTGCCAAGTATATATTTTGAATCATTCTCTGTATGCTTGGTTTTGTACTTATTGTGTGAATCACTCTCTGATGAGCAAAAGGGTGGATAGATATACCATGACTTCCTTTTACTATACAACCAACCGAGTTTCTTAAATTATGACTTATCATATACCTTGCAGCATTTTTTAAAAAATTTAAAAACTATATACCAAGCTTAAGTGATGGATTTATACCATATCTTATCATTATTGGAATATGTGTTCTATTGGTGTGATTACAACCAGACTTTTGAACCATTATGGTCATCTTACCTCTATCAGCTTTTATATATTTCTATGCAGGAGCAAATATAAAGCATCTAATTATTACTGCTTTACTTTGAAGTTTTCTTGTTTGAAGTGTATATTCTCTCTGAGAATATGACAAAACAACAGGGCAAAATCTAAATAATCTATGATATATTACTCAGAGAATTGATAATTTTTTGGCAGATAATAAAGAAGCCATCAAAAACAAGACTATCAACTACCAAACAGAACAAGCTTTGATTGCCATATGAAGTGGATGATTCACTTGACTTGGTTTTGGAAAATCCATTCAAAAATTTGGATATCTTCCAGAAGTACAATGAGACTTTATATTCTCTGTTATTGTCGAGGAGCTCTGATTTATATGATGACTGGGACTTCTGTGTATCTATCTTTTTATTGGCTATAGAGGATGGTATATAGCAAATCATGTCAATGATTTATTTGCAAAGTATAGTGCCTTAGGAATCAGTTGTTGGATTCTTTTACAGGCCTGTATCAATATATGAGTTAATCTCAATATTGTACCTCTCACAGGAATTACCCTCCCTTTTGTAAGTTATGGTGGATCCTCTTTACTGGCTCTTTGTATTGGACTGGGAATACTTCTGAATATATCTCGATATGTTGAAGTAAAAAATTCTTTTTCTCGGAAACAAAGAAAAGTATTTATGTTTTAAAAAAATAATCGCAATGACACTCACTCCTGCCATGAAACAGTTCTATGAATTAAAGCAAAAATATTCAGATTCTCTTTTGTTTTTTCGTATGGGTGATTTTTATGAGTTATTTGATGAAGATGCAAAAATAGCACATAAAATTTTATGAATTGCTCTCACTACAAGAAATAAAAATGCTCAAAATCCTATTCCACTTGCAGGTATTCCATTCCATGCAAAGGAAAAGTATCTTCCCTTACTTGTCAATGCAGGCTATAAAGTAGCTATTGCAGAACAGGTCTCTGACCCAAAGCTTAAGTGAATCGTAAAAAGAGAAGTAGTACGTATAGTTACTCCAGCTACTCTTGAATTAGAATGAGAAAACTATGACTCATGAGAGTCACCAAATACGCTTCTTTCTCTTACATATAAAAAAGGAATTTTTTGATTGAGCAGTCTAGATATTAGTACTCACAAATGGATCAGTAGCGAATATACAAAAAAAGAGAAACTTCAAGAATATATCTATAAGTTGCAGCCAAAAGAAGTCATATTAGAAAGAGAAAGTTTTCAAGAAAATATCTCAGATGAAGCCAAAAAGGTAATAGAAATATTACAAAAAAAATATCATCTCAATATATATTATTACCAAGTATCTCAAGATTCCTACACATACCTTACATCGCATTTCAAAATAAAAAATCTCTCTGCTTTTTGACTCGAAGGCAAGACTCAAGCTATACAGGCATCATCTCAACTACTCGAATACATAGAAAAAAATCAACAAGAAAATCTCAGTTTTTTAAAACAAATTACATATACTCAAGCTTCTGAATATATGGAACTTGATGAAGCTACTATCAAAAATCTGGATTTGGTCTATAACTTTATGACCAAATCAGCAAAAGTATGAACACTCTATGGAACTCTCAATAAAACAAAAACTTCCATGGGAAATAAGTATCTGTATGATCAAATTCTTCACCCACTTCAATCAAAACAAGATATAGATATGAGACTCAATTTTATACAAGAGTGTATAAAAAATCCTCCTCTTTTAGATGGAATCAGAAAAGAATTATCTTGAATAGGAAATATTGATGCTGTTTTGAATAGAATAGCTCTTGGAAGAGCCAATGCAAGAGATATGATACACTTGAAAAACTCTCTTATACACATACAATCTGTTTATAAACTCATAGAACAAAAGGGGAGTCCTACTTTGCAAAAAATAATTTCATAAATTATGCTCTATTTATTTACTGGTAATTCGCGATACCTGATAGAACATCAAGTATCAGAGTGGAAGAAACAATTTATACAAAAACACGGTGACTTTAATCTGTTGCATCTGAAAAATATCATAGATTATGAGACAAACTTTATTATTGAATCACTGACCGCACTTCCATTTTGATGAGAAAAAAAACTGGTATGTATAGATATAGAATCAGAAAATAAAAAAGAAAATTATTCAAAAAAACTTGATACCATTCTTTCTCAAATAGACCATATCCCTGAAAACAATATTGTCTTGATTGTATACCCAGAACCCGATAAGAGAGCAAAGTTTTTCAAAGATATTTCAAAGGTTGCACAAAAAAAAGAATTTAATATCAGTGAAACAGGAGAACTGCAACATATAATAGAAAAAAAATACAATGATAAGATATCCTATTGAGCTATACAGGCCATTATGAGATATAAATGAAATCATTTAGAAAAAATAGTCTCAGAAATTGATAAGCTTCTTATCACCTACGAGCGAATAGAAGAAGAATATATCTATAGTCATATTCTCCCTGAACTCGAAGAAAATATTTTTCAATGCATTGATCTGATACTCTCAAAACAAACTCCTCAAGCCATAGAAAAAATACATACTATACTTGAACAAACAAGCATATACGCTTTTTATAATAATCTTCTTGCAAATCTAAGGCCTATTATATATATTCAATCTCTTAAAAAGACATGAGTTTCCCAAAAACAAATAGCGGATACTCTCAAACTTGGGAACAGAGCTTTTCTCATAAATAAAAGCTATAAGCTCCCTGTATGAAATATGAAAAAACTCTATACACAATTGATAGATATAGATACTCAAATGAAGACAGGAAAACTTCTTTGAAGTGAAGAAAAGGACATCACACTTGCTGTCGAATACGCACTTTTATCTTCATAAATATATTCCCCCATGAAGCAATCTCTCAAAATAGGAAAACTCGAATGGATCGATGCAACAGCCATGAAAGAAGAAGAAACTATCAAACTTCTTCAAAGTTATGATTTTCATGAGCTAGATATAGAAGCTTGTCTAGAATCCAATCAACACGACAGAGTTGACACCTATCCAAAATATCTATTTATCGTGATGCATTTCCCAAAATATAATTCACGAACACAAAGTTATGAGGTAAATGAATTTAATGTGTTTATCAAAAAAAATCTCCTCATCACTTTTAAGAAAAATTCTATTACTCAAATAGACAAAATTTTTGAAAAATATTCAGAAGTAAAAAAACGAAAGCTAGGTGATTTCAAGCTCACTCCAGGATATATTCTCTATGAAATTATCCAAGCGATGCTTGAAAAGATGTTCAAAGTAAATAATAATATCAAAAAGGATCTCAGAGAAATAGAAAAAACAGTATTTGAGAAAACCTCATCATGACTGGTAAAACAGATCATGACCAAAAAGAGAAATATTGTAGTACTCAAACATATGTTTCTTCCACAGGTATCGGTGCTGAAAAGTGTAGAAAACAAAGTAAATATTCTTTTTAAATGAGATATGGAAGTGTATTTTGAAGACCTAGAAGATAAATTGGATCACGTCATTAAAAACATTCGTATTCTTGAAGAGTATGCAGATAATATCGAAGATGCTTTTAAGTCTATTATTGATATCCGAACCGGGAATATCATTACTTTTCTCACAATATTTTCAGCATTCATGCTTCCTCTCACATTCATTACCAGTCTCTATGGTATGAATATTCCTCTTCCATTTGAAAACAATCCAGTACTTATTTATAGTATTATTGCAATACTTGCTTTTGCTATGGTAGTATGAGTGACGGTTTGGAGAAAGAAAGGGAAATTTTAATAAAGTAATTTAAAAAAATATGCACCCAGAAATAATAGCATGAATCAAAAAATGACTTAAAGAGTCTGAAAGATGAGAATGAGAAATCCTTGATGATAATTATATAGATAAGCTTAAAAGAAAATTAGAAGCAAGAATAAATGCCGAAAATATGAATAAAGAACAAGTTTAAGAATTATATATGTATTGAATAGTATACTAATATGATGTGCTATTATTTTCTCTTGACCCAATACATCACCCCTCAAATCCCAATCATCACAATACTCAGTATAGCTCACGTAGAAAACGGTCAGATAATATATCATATATGAGCATCTGGGAGACGAAAGAAGAGTTCTAC
>JAKVBB010000006.1 GCA_022448215.1 Candidatus Altimarinota bacterium
GGAATGAAAACTTCAGATATTCTCAATATGATGGTAAAATCTTCGATTGACCTCATTACTGTTGAAAATACTTCTTGGCAATATATTGCAGGACGACTCACGACCATTGATCTCTATAAAGAAGCTTCAAAAAATAGAGGAATGGATATTACAAAAATTTATGATGAAAATGAATATGTAAAACTCTTTGAAGAATATGTAGAGAAAGAGCTGTATTATAAAGACTTTTTCAAATACTATAGTAAAGATCAGATTCTTGAAGCAGGAAAGAAACTCAAAAAAGATACTGATCTCTCCTACAATTATACTACTCTCTTGATGTATAAAAAGAGATACCTTTTGAATCCAAATAAGATTGTTAAAGAACTTCCACAGGAAATGTATATGAGTGTAGCACTTTTTCTGGCTATTCCAGAACCAGAAGATAAAAGACTTGAAATTGCATTCAAAATCTATGAATATTGTTCAACAGGAAAAATTTCTCTTCCTACTCCAACACTTCTCAATGCTCGAACCAACTATCATCAACTCTCAAGTTGTTTCAAACTCAATGTAGATGATGACTTGCGTAGTATCTATCATAATGTTGAGAATATGGCTCAAATCTCAAAATTTGGTGGTGGTATTGGAGTATATTTGGGGCACATTCGAAGTAAAGGTGGACCGATTCGAGGAGTGTATGGAACATCTGGATGAGTGAACCCTTGGGTAAAAGTTATTAATGATACAGCTATTGCCGTAAATCAGCTCGGTGCTCGAGCGGGTGCCATATCTGTCACACTTGATGTATGGCATAGAGACATCTTTGACTTTCTTGAGCTTCAAACAGAGACAGGAGATATCCGAAGAAAGGCATTTGATGTCTTTCCAGCTATCTCTGTTCCAGATCTCTTTGTAAGAAGAGCTCAAAATGGAGAAGACTTTACTCTCTTTGATCCAAAAGAAGTCAGAGATGTCACTGGGAAAACCATTGAAGATCTCTTTGGAGAAGAGTTTGAAGCATTCTATGAAGAGTGTGAAAAAAATCCAAAATTGACCCTCAAAGAAACGGTTCCTGCAAAAGAATTGTTCAAAAAATTCATGAAAACAACGGTAGAAACAGGTATGCCATATGTATTCTATAGAGATACCGTAAATAGGCTGAATCCAAACAAACATGCAGGGAACATCTATTCAACTCAACTGTGTGTAGAGATCTGTCAAAACACAGCTCCAGCCAAGTTTGTCGAAGAAACCCTTGAAGATGGTAAAATAGTCATCAAATATGAACCAGGAGATGCGGTAGTATGTAATCTTGCTTCGATTAACATAGCGAAAGTAAATACTGATAGTGAAATCAAAAAAGTCACTCCAGTTGCTATGCGAATTCTAGATAATGTTATTGATCTCAATTTTTATCCAATCAAAGAAGCGGAGCTGACCTCAAAACGATACCGATCCGTAGGTCTTGGTTTCCTTGGACTTGCTGAACACTTGGCAGTCAACAAGCTGGGATATGATACTCCAGAAGCCAGAGAATATGTAGATACACTCATGGAAAAATTTGCCTACCGAACACTTAAGTCATCCAATGAACTGGCCAAAGAAAAAGGGACCTATGAACTCTATGAAGGTTCTGAATGGTCAAAGGGTGTACTGATTGGAAAAGATGAGGCATGGTTTCAAGAACACTCAACTATGAGTGATAAATGGTCAAAACTCATTAAAAATATCAAAAAAGATGGTATGCGGTTTGCCTATCACTTAGCACCAGCTCCAAATACTTCAACGGCACTGGTACTTGGAACCACTGCATCTATTCTTCCAATCTATAAGAAATACTTTGTAGAAACTAATGCATTTGCTCCTACCGTAAATGTAGCACCAAATCTCAACTCTGAGAACTTCTGGTACTATAAAGAGTATGTAAATATGGATATGAATGATGTTATTGATATGGTTTCTGTGATCTATAAATGGGTAGATCAATCTATTTCGTTTGAATGGATTGTCAATCCAGAAAAAATCTCTCCAAAGCAGATGTATGATTATTATATCAAAGCTTGGGAACAAGGGATCAAAACGGTCTACTATGTACGGTCTATGTCACTGGAAGTGAAAGAATGTACGAGTTGTAGTGGGTAAAAAAAGAGCTATCATGTTGATAGCTCTTTTTTTCGTTTTTAAGTAATTTATGTCTTTATTGTACTTTACTCTAAAATTATCTCTGAAAGGTACAGTGTACTCGTGTTGTATGGTCCATACCATTTACAGAAGTATAGCTTCCAGTTTGAGATACAGGACCAAGGTTATAAAAACTTCCTCACCAAGCAGACAAACTTCCATCAGACTGAATACCAATATGTGCTGATCCAGCTGATACAATACCGATATACCCATTACCAGAAGGTGCTCCACTTCCTCACCAATTTCAATGTCCCCAAGCAGCTATAGTCCCATCATTTTTTAAAGCTGCAAATGACTTAAACCTCCCAGTAATTGAGACATATCCATTATCATTTGGAGATCCTGAACCACCACTGGAACTATTTCCCCAGGCAGTAATAGTTCCATCATCTTTGAGAGCGGCAAAGGCTTCCCCATAACCATATGCAATTGATATATATCCATTGTCACTGGGACCTCCTATACCTCATTTGCTTGGATCTCACCAAACAGTAATAGTTCCATCATCTTTGAGAGCGGCAAAAGCATTTTGATTTTCTGCAATAAAAATATATCCGTTGTCACTGGGGCCTCCTGTACCTCATTTACTTGGATCTCACCAAACAGTAATAGTTCCATCATCTTTGAGAGCAGCAAAAGCATCACCAGTTGATGTAATAGATACATATCCACTATCATTTGGAGCTCCATCTCCTCCGTATCCACTTCTTCCCCAGGCAGTGATGGTTCCATCTTGTTTGAGAGCGGTAAAGGCATCATTACTTGAAATAATAGATACATATCCACTATCATTTGGAGTAGATGTAACTACATTGTAGTCGTTTTTTCCCCAGGCAGTAATACTTCCGTTTTCGGAAAGTGCCATGAAGGTATCTTGGTTTCAAAATACATTTTTATAACCACTTCAACTTGGAGTATCAGAAACTTTATTGTAGGTATTCTGACCCCAAGCAGTCATACTTCATAGTTCATCAAGAGCAACTATGTTTGCCCAGCTTCAAAAAGAAAGATAGTTATTATTACATAGGGTATATCTATGATAATTTTCCCAGCTGAGAGGAAAACGCGTTGTTTGAAATGCTTGTATATTTTTAATTCCTATGTCATCTACAAATATACCTCATTGGTGATGTGCAATCATATTGGTAACTAATTGAGTTGCATCTTGTGTATTTATACTGGTAAGAGGAGCATACTCTCATACTGATTCTAAGTCAGTTCATCGGTAGGCAGTTTGTAGATTTTTTGCAAAAGATTCTCGCTCAGACATATCCACAAGATTTTCAATCGATCACTCATATACTACTAAGTTAGTTGGTGTGAAATCAAATTGTCATGTAGAAGTATATGTGTTATCCACAAATGTATCAGGGATATTTTGGTATTTATCTATGACAAATGATTGATGGTTAATAATATCTTGGAGTGTGATATTATTTGTATCTGAGGTTAAAATACTTGGCACAGCCAGTATATAATCCGTATTTTCTGTTGATACTTTGAGTATTTTTCCATTATAATTTCCTTCTACGAGTGCCTGAGTTTGTGTTATATTTGAAGTGTTTTCCCAAATTCCACCTATTTGGTACTCTGTTTGGGTATGTGTAATAGAGTAGATGTATTCGTTTTTTGTCAGTGGATCTAAAGGTATGTGAGAAATTGAGTCTATACTCTGAGATGTGTTTTCTCCAAAACTTCCCTGTACCCAAGCTGTTGCACCGCTATATGTTACTGGAAAATTATTTGATGGGATAGGATAGAGTCATTTTTGTGTAAAAAAGAGTTCGAGGCCTGTTTGTATATTTCATATATCTGTGATTCTTTGGCTATTGCGTGCAGTAATAGGATACTTTTGATACGCAAAAAATGCTAGAGTACCAAGAATGGTAAGTAGAGTAATGATCACAATAAGCTCTACAAGCGTAAATCATCGTGTATTTTTTGTCATGCTCCTTTTTTGGTTAATGTTATTGAGAGGTAGCATATTTATTTTTCATAAAAAGTCTATTATATAAAAGATACTTGAGTGATTTTAAGTATCTTTTATATAATAGTTGCTTATGATTGTGTAATTATGCAGTTTTGAGTTGATAGAAATTTCGACCAACTCTCTCAATCACTTTCTTGTTTTGAAGATTCATGTAGATAGTTGTTTCTTTTACGTCTCGAGTTTTAAGTACTGATTTGATAATATCTTCAGTATTCATTGGACCACCGTTTTTGGTCAGCGTTTCTTTGATGATATCAAGAACCGTACCAGCTTGGAATCCCCATTCTTGAAGAGCATAGATTCCTCGGCCGATCAAAACGAATTCTTCATTTCTAATGAGCTCATTGTGAATTGTGTTTACTTTTACTTCTTCACCAAGATATGAAGTAATTTTGTTAGCAATTTCTACAAAATGAGTTGGAACTTTGTCTTTTTTCATTACATAAATTGCCTTATCTTTGAGTGTTTTTGGATTGAGAATCTTCCATCGAGAGAGACCGATAAGTGTTTCTTCTCATTTTACAATATCTTCAAAAAGATCAAGTACAGAGTCAATAAACGTGAGAGAGAGTTTTTGATCAGACATATTCTCTAGAATCATTTCATAGAGAGATACTTTATCCATAACATCTTTTTTCTTTTTGAGAATTTTTACCGCTTCATGATGAACGGCATCAATAGTAGATTTTGAAATACTTGGGAGATAAAAATAAATTTCACATCCAAGTTTTTGCTTTGATTTTTTTACATCATAGTCTGATTGTATAATTACTTCAAGCACTCCGTTATTTATAGTACTATCGAGTGAAAGATCTTTGATAATCAGATTAACGAGTTTTCCTTTTGAGAGAACACCACCATGCATTTCTAGGAGAGATCGAGATTTGTCTTGAATTTCTGTGAGGAGAGTTGCTTTGATGATTCGTCCAATTTTTTTAATACCAGAGTCTTCTATTTGTCGTACTCGTTCACGAGTAATAGAAGGAGAGAAAGAATTTCCAATACTTTGAAGTGTTTCTTTTGCTCCATCGATTCATACTCTTTTTTCTATGACATGTCTTTCCTTTTCACTAAGCGAAGAAAGAATTTCTCGAAAAGACTGAGTAATTGTGTCATGCGTAAGTGTAGCAGTCATTTTATTTTTTTTAAAAAGTTTCAATAGATATATATATAGTTATTTTCATGTGAAAGTCAAACTTTTTTGTCCTGCGTCCGGGAAAAACTTGAATTTCTTGTAAATACCACTATAGTCTCAGCATTCTTATTTGGTTAGACAGACATACCCATGCCTCGTGTTTCTGTATTTTGATTTCTTGCTTTTTCTACATTTTTCATATTTTCACTCTTCTATTCTTTGATTCTTGCTGCTCCGAATCTTTTTTCTTTTGATACAAAACTGGTGTATCAAAGCTCAAAAAATATCTTTCTTGATTCCAATTCACTGAATACAATAGATATTGTTATTCGTTCTTCAGATGATCTGAGTCAAGGTAAATGGCAATCACGAAAATGTAATATTTTTTCTGAAATCAAAAAAAATGATGGAAACACTTACTTGTTTTCGGTAAAATTTTTTCGTACTTTGGAGTGTGAATCAGGGAATATTCATTTATCTGTTTGAGATGATAGAAAATATACTCTTAAGCTTAAAGTGATTCATGAATCAGAATTGATGAATAGCTTTTCTGATTATCCTTCAAGTGATCTTGACACTATTTTTGGAGCCCTTGAAAAACAGATTTTATCTTCTTCTTATGACCCAGAAGTGATTCTTGAAGATTCTTCTAATTTAAAGGAAGAAAGAAAATGGAAGGAACTGAACTATACTAAAAATATTGTTGAGAATATTCGTCTCAAAAGAAAAGAAAAATATCTGGTTCCAGTTTCTGGATATACCATATGATCTACTCATGCAAGAAGTCGTATTCCAAATGCTCCAAGACCTTATAGGGCTGCCTATACTGATGGAATTCATCACTGATGGGATGTCGGGTCTAGGTTATGAGAAGAAGTAATTGCCCTTGATGATGGTGTGATTGTTCGTGTTGTACCTGAGTTCAGCTGGGATGATTTTCAAAGAATTGTGCATGGTGATAATCTCAGCGAAATACAAAAAATAAAAAATCTTGATGTGCTTCGAGGAAAACAAGCTTGGCTCAAAACAACTCGTTGAGATATTGTACTCTACAGCCATTTGGATGATATTTACACACATGTATACGAGTGAGCTGTTATCAGAAAAGGTCAGCCAATTGGAACGGTAGGTATTAGTGGGGTTCCAGATAGGAACTACACAGATTATCATTTGCATTTTGCAATTCATAAAAATCCATATAATAGCTCCCGAGCAGGGAAATATAGCATTGATGATTATCTCTTGTGGGATTGGTATTACAAAGACAAAGATGCTGCGTATATCCTTGAAGCTCACTTGAATTTATTTGAACCAGTATTGTATGAATAATCAGACGAGTATTACCAAGAATAAAAAAGCATATTTTGACTACGAAGTACTTGATAATTGGGAAGCATGAATTGTTCTGACTGGTGCTGAAACCAAGAGTGTGCGTCAAAAACATGTAAATCTAAAAGGCTCCTATATTGTTTGTATAAGTGGAGAGCTTTATGTAAAATGAATGCATATTTCTGCATTAGCTTCACTTCCAAATAGAGAATCTATTGCAACAGAGCGAGAAAGAAAAATTTTACTTCGCAAAAAAACTATTCTGTATTTGATGAATAAAATAAAAGAGTGATGAAATACTCTTCTTCCACTGGAACTCTATTTCAAATGAAGTTTGATTAAGATGCGAGTTTGATTAGCAAAATGAAGAAAAAAATATCAAAAAAAACAAGTGCTCAAAGAACGTACACTGACAAAAGAAGCTCAAAAAGCTATGAAAAAATATTTTTAAACATGTAAACTTATTATGATAGATATAAAAATAGTTCGAAATAATCCTGAACTTATAAAAGATAATATTGCTAAAAGAAATCTCAGTGTAGATCTTGATGCTTTTTTGGATATTGATACACAAAAACTTGAACTTATAATCAAAACAGATGAACTCAGAGCCACAAAAAATAAAGTGAGTAAAGAGATTCCAACCATGAGCGCAGAGGATCGTCCTGCAAAAATTGCTGAGATGAAAGCACTTTGAGAGGAGCTCGATACACTTGAAGCAAAACAAAGAGAAATAGAAGAGACTTGGAAAGACCTCTATTACAAGCTTCCAAACTTTCTTGATCCAACAGCTGCCATTTGAGATACAGATGAAGATAATGCAGTAAAACAAACCTATTTGGAACCTACTCAATTTGATTTTATTCCAAAACCACACTATGAAATTGGGGAACAAAAAGGGTGGATCGATATCGAAAAGGGTTCAGAAGTTTCTGGGTCACGATTTTGGTATCTCAAATGAGACTTGGTATTGCTCCAGTTTGCATTGATCCAATACGCTATGTCAGTGCTGACAAGTAAAGGATTTGCTCCTATTCTTCCTCCTGTTTTAGTAAAAGAAAAAGCGATGTTTGGAACTGGATTCTTTCCTGCATGAGAAGATGGTCTGTATCGAGTCAATCCAGAAGAAGATGATCTTCACTTGGTAGGAACATCAGAGGTACCTGTGACGAGTTATCATGGATGAGAAACTCTCGATCTAGAAACTCCAAAGATGTATGCAGCCTATAGTTCATGTTTCCGAAGAGAAGCAGGGAGTGCTGGGAAAGATACCAGAGGAATCTTACGAGGACACCAGTTTGATAAAGTAGAAATGGTGGTATTTTGTAAGGCTGATGAATCACAAAAAATGCACGATATGATGATCGGAATTGAAGAAGAAATCTGGCAGGGACTCGGTATTCCATATCAAAAAGTAAATGTATGTTCGGGAGATCTGGGAAATCCAGCTATGAAGAAATATGATCTTGAGGCATGGATGCCAGCACAGGAAAAATACCGTGAAGTAACGAGTTGTTCAAATGTAGGAGAGTATCAGTCACGAAGACTTGGAATTAAGTATAAGGATGAAAACGGAAAGAGTCAGTATGCTCACACACTCAATGGTACGGTGATTGCTATGAGTCGTTGTATGATTGCCCTGATTGAGAACTATCAAACTGCAGAGGGGAATGTAGCTATTCCTGAAGTTCTCCAAGCATTTATGGGAGGGAGAAAAGAGATATAAGCCTTATATTCCTCCCCTTACTAGGGGGAGGTGAGGAGGGGGTAAAAAAAACTTGATTCTTCTAAAAAAATTTATACAATGCGGTGGCTTTTTTAAAAGAAAGGCTATATGCACCCGTAGCTCAACTGGATATAAGTTTCTCTTGCGATGAGTGATGCATATCACGAATCGGAAGGAAAGTTAGTTTGGAAACAGCAGCGAGCATATGAGAAAGATATAATTTGGTATTGCACTCAGCACCCGTAGCTCAACTGGATAGAGTAGTGGTCTTCGAAGCCATTGGTTATAGGTTCGAATCCTATCGGGTGTACCATTAAAATAACCCCCTCCGTCCTTTGGACACCTCCCCCTTATCAGGAGGAGGAAGAGAGGTATAAGCCCAGGTGGTGAAATTGGTAGACACGCACGCTTGAGGGGCGTGTGAGAATTATTCTCGTGGAGGTTCAAGTCCTCTCCTGGGCACCATTTTAAACAGTAAAAAAGAGCTTTATTAAATAAATAGAGCTTTTTTTATGCATAAATTTAGGACTTGAAAAGGAGGTTTTTTCGAAGAAAAATTTTACTCTCGATGAATAAGAGCAATAAAAACGGATGTCCGACCCGTAGGGCCACAAGTCCTCTCCTCTCGCACCATTTTAGGATAAAACAACCTATGAAGTATATTCATGGGTTTTTTATTTTACCACATTCACATGTTCAAAGAGAAAATGGAGGGTTTCGGCCAATTCGGAGCTCTCTATTTTTATGGCTACGGGAATATCCTTAAATATCATGATATAAAGAATTTTCCCGATAATAAATATGTGAATCGATGAGTTTCCTGCTGGCAGGTTTTTCATATCCTCTATATGTATGGTACTTCCGATCGATTCCATGAGCATTACACCATTTCCCAAGAAAGCATCCACATGAATTTTATTTTTTTTGAGTGTATCAAAAAAATGTTCGGTATGCTGTTTGGTTTTTGGATGTTCGTTTCATCCCGAATATACGAGATTAGATGCAAAAAATTTAATTGACATATAGCCTGTTTTTTCGAGTTCTTCGAGCATGGTGTTATATACGTTTGCGACTCCATCATGACCATCATAGAGAGCAATTTTTGGTGTGCTGGACGAAAGTGTTTGATCGTATTGAGCGAGTTGTGACGCGAGAGTAGAGAAGTTCTCCTCCATGTTGGAGTATTTTTTTTGTTTGGATTGAATGTATTTTTTGATCTTGTTTACATCTTCAATAAAGAAGTGTTTTACCCCATTTTTTGAAGTCATGCTAATGATTCCCATTTCTCCCATTTTAATGAGCGTTTTATAGGTATAGGTTCGTTCAATTCATGCATGTTTAGCTATGGTTGAAGCTGGCTGAGTTCCAAGTTTATAGAGGCTGATATAGACATCAGTTTCTTTGCTATTCAAACCAAGTTCAGAAAAATATTCGTGAAAATTCATATGTTGTGAAAAAATTATCACAGATAATAATCCCTATATTAAAGTATTTTCTCATTGCTGCAAATATTTACTATTTACTTTGTGTGAATTTATTTTATCTTTCTTCTATCTCTATTTGATTTTTCCATTTTTTATGTCTTTCCAGAATGAGTCAGTCGTTCAAACCAAAACATGTCTACAGTGTGGAGTGAGTTTTGATATCACCGATAAAGATCTTGAGTTTTATGAGAAAGTTTCACCGACTTTTGGATGAAAAAAGTACCGTATACCTACACCGACTCTCTGTCCTGAATGCCGACAGCAGAGGCGTCTGAGTTTTCGGAATGAACGTAAGCTCTATAAACGGAAATGTGATGCAACCGGAAAAGATATTATCTCTATTTATAGTCCTGATAAAGACTATACAGTATATAATCAAGAATATTGGTGGAGCGATCATTGGGATGTTCTTGAATATGGGAGAGATATTGATTTTTCTCAGTGATTTTTTTCTCAGTTTCATCAACTCCTTCAAGCAGTACCAAAACGAGCTTTTATTCGTGGCACATGATCAGAAGGCAGTGATTACAGCAACTATATGTGACAATGAAAGAATTGTTATCTCGTTTTTAATTCTGATAAAAATACTGATTGTCTCTATTGTTCGGGTCTCATCAACTCTCAGCAATATGTAGACTGTCTCTATACATCAGATAGTTCAGAATCATACGATTTGGTTGATTGTATCAATTGTTATGCATGTCAGCACCTCGTGAATTGTACTGACTGTTCGTATTGTTTTTGATCGTCCAATCTCCATCGAAAATCGTATTACATATTTAATAAACCATATTCAAAGAAGCAGTATTTTCAGCAACTTGAAAATCTTGGTATATGCAATCACTCTGATATTTGAAATACACTCCATCAGAACCTCAAGATTGTGAACTCCCAAAATGCTCTTGGGGATAATATCTACAACTGCAGCGATATTTACTTATCTTTTGATTGTTATGATACCAAAAACGCTCGTTATACCTACTTTTCTATTAATTGAGTGGAAGATTGTATGGATGTGGATATCATCGTGAATCACTCATCGTATGTGTATGATTCACATATCATCAATAAAAACTGTCGGAATATAATATTTTGTAGTGACTGTTGGAAGTACTGTGAGAACATGTTATATTGTAGTGAATGTAAAACATCCAAAAATTGTATGTTATGTACCGGTCTCACTGATAAACAATACTGTATTTTAAATAAACAGTATAGTAAGCAAGAGTATGAAAAATTAGTGCCAAAGATCATAGAAAAAATGAAAGAGGACTGAGAATGGTGAGAATTTTTTCCATATAATGTCTCTCCGTTTGGATATAATGAAACGGTAGCAAATGAGTATTATCCACTGGATAAAGGGGAAGCATTGAAGCAATGATTCAACTGGTCAAATTATGAAGCCCCATTCCCAAAAGTAGACAAGGTGATTCCAGCAGTTCAACTTCCAGAAAATATCAAAGATGTTCCAGACGATATTTTGAACTGGGCTATAGAGTGTGAAATGACCCAGAAACCATTCAGAATTATCCCACAGGAACTTGAGTTCTACCGAAAACACAATCTCCCGATTCCCAGACGACACCCAGACCAGAGACACTTAGATAGAATGTCTCTCAGAAACCCAAGAAAACTCTTTGAGAGAGTATGTGACCATCCTGACTGTACGATGTTCATGCAGACGACCTATGCTCCTGAGCGAACTGAGAAAGTGTACTGCCAGAAGTGTTACAATCAGGAAATTTATTAATATATATCTCTAAAAATATGTCCTTTCAAAATGAACAAATAGTTGAAAGCAAAACTTGTCCACAGTGTGGGGTCTCTTTTGATATCACGCATAAAGATCTTGAATTTTATGAGAAAGTTTCTCCTACATTTGGGTGAAAGAAGTATGCTCTCCCGAGTCCGACACTGTGTCCTGAGTGTCGGCAACAACGAAGGCTCGTATGGAGAAATGAACGTAAACTCTATAAGCGTAAATGTGATGCCACGGGCAAAGACATGATCTCGATGTATTCTCCGGACAAACCATATACAGTATACGAGGAGGCATTTTGGTGGAGTGATAAATGGGATGGACGAGATTATGGGAGAGAGTTTGATATGCAACGTAGTGTATTTGATCAGATATGAGACCTGGTTCTCAAAGTGCCTCATAAATCTCTGATCAATAATTTTGAAACCAACGAAAATGCGAATTTTGCCAATTTCTCTGGAAATAACAAAGATTCATATTGGGTGTTTGAAGCAGGTTCTTTGGAACAGTGTTATTATTCAAATAATATTCGTCGATCGTATCGATGTGTCGATAACCTGGGACTCATTTATGGAGATAATTGCTATCAAACGGTAGATTGTAATAACGTGAATACACTCAGTTTCTCTCAGGATTGTAAGGATTGTCACCAGAGTTCCTTTTTGATCGACTGTCGTAATTGTGAGCACTGTTTTATGTGTTTTGGACTCAGAGATAAAAAATATTGTATAGAAAATAAATCCTATTCTCAGCAAGAGTATGAAAAGAAAAAACAGCAATTGATTGATGCTCATCCAGACCTATCTTCATATTTCCAGAATTTTATATCTACACGTATTGTTCCAGCATTTCATGGTTTTGGAAACCAAAATTGTAGTGGAGACTATCTCTATAACTCAGTGAATGCGAGGCACTGTTTTGATTCAAAGAATTTAGAGGATGCAAAATACTGTAGTGTCATGAGTAGTTCAAAAGATATCTCAAGGGATTGTTATGATTATGATTATTTTGGCTATTCAGAAAAATCCTGCGAAATCGTCACTGTCGGGCAGAATGCCTATAATGTTTTATTTACGGTTAATACTTGGGATAATGTTTCTCGGGTATACTACTGTATTAATTGCAAGGGTTCGTCTGATTGTTTTGCCTGTTTTGGACTGAACTCCAAACAATACTGTATTCTTAATAAACAATACAGCAAAGAAGAATACGAGAAATTAGTTCCCAAGATCATAGAGAGGATGCGAGAGGATGGAGAATGGTGAGAATTTTTTCCAGCCAGTATGAGTCCTTTTGGATATAACGAGACCGTAGCGAATGAATACTATCCATTGAACAAAGGGGAAGCTCTCGATCAATGACTCAACTGGTCAGATTACGAGGCACCTTTCCCAAAAGTAGACAAAGTCATTCCAGCATCTAAACTTCCAGACAACATCAAAGATATTCCAGATGACATACTCAACTGGGCTATTGAATGTGAAGTCACTAAAAAACCATTCAGAATCATTCCACAGGAACTTGAGCTCTACCGCAAACACAGTCTTCCGATCCCCAGACGACATCCGGATCAGAGACACTTAGACAGAATGTCTCTGAGAAATCCACGAAAACTCTTTACCAGAAATTGTGATAAGTGTGGTATAGAAATACAAACTACCTATGCTCCAGATAGACCTGAGAAAGTGTATTGTGAAGCATGTTATAATAAAGAAATATATTAAAAAAAGACTCAAAATTGAGTCTCTTTTTAATTATCCATTTTTATTCTTCTCTCCTTCATGTTCTTTGAGCCATTTTTTTCTTGAAAAAAAGCCGTTTATTCATACTATGAAACATAACTGCTTTTTTCTTTTTTTTGACAAAATATGTCTACTCGATCAAACAAAAATACCTCATATACACTTCTGCAAAAATGGGTTTCTGCCTGACTCATTTTTCTTTTATTTTCTGGGATGACATTTCAGGTTCCTTTGGGTTTTTCTACCTTTGCCACCTCTGCCAATTTTTATAACTTGGTTTCTATTATTGTCTCTCAAGATGAGTATGACAGTCTTGAGACAGAAATTAAACGATATGCGAGTGACATTCAGGCTCAACTCCCAAGAACCAAAACAGCTATTTTCCCATTTTCCAGTGACACCACTGCCTTTCAAATTGCCTCTTTAAATGAAGGTCTCTATTATGGAGGATATGAATCAGTCGAAAATGTTAGTTTTCAATCTCGACTCGTATGAACCGTTCTTATTGGTGACATTCCACTTCCAAAGGTGTATGAATGAGATGTGAGTGTAAACTCTGTTCTTCCATACACCGACTTTGATGATAAAGCCTATGTATATTCTCACGATACTCAGAGATATGAAGCTTCTTCTGAGAATATTTCTGGAATTTCTCCAGAGGTTTGGCATGGAGTCATCGCTCCAAATACTGGAAGTGATGCAGGAGATATTCAGGCAATCGAAGACTATCTTGATAAAAATCATGATTTTTATGAATGAGATGGTATTTTTACTCAAACTGGAGATATTCTTGGATGAAATCCAAATGAACCACTCGAGAATGACTATACTCCACGAGTATTTTACTTTGATCAGTTTAGAGAACAAGCTTCTCTGAGCTATGAAAATTTCAGTGCCTATGAACAATACCTTCTGCATAAAGAAGATATTGTATATAAGCGATATACAACAGAGTTAGCCGGACAGATTCAGCAGGCCTTGGCTGATGGAAAAAATGATATTCTCTCAGAGTTGGCACAAAATGCTGGAATTGATCTAGATTTTGGATCTATTTCTGATTTAAATGATACTCCAGATATTGCATCGAGATTTGTGATTCAAAATACCGTAAAAAAATTCTTAGAGATATTTGCTTCTGGAATTTTTGCAGGGTTTCGTGAAAATGTTCATAATGCTGGACGATATAATGGAGATGGATCGAGTGTCAATGTGGACCTCATACCTTCACTCATTACTATTTTGGATGCCGTGAATGATCAGATTCTCAAAGAAGCGAGTGAGGATCTCGAAGGCGAAATAGACCGTGTTGTGGCTGCAAATCTTCAACAAAATCTCATTATTCCTACAAAAATAGAAACATATACCGAGTATGATTTTTCTGATGATAATTGTACCATTGGATCAAGAAATTTTTTGAGGTATACAAATTATCTTCATGGGAAAAAATGATCTGACATAGCTTCTGTAGCAGATTGTAGTATTTATAGAGGTTCTCTGGAAAATGGATGAAAATTGGTAGAAGCCAATAGAGGACTCAATGTGAATCTGGTACAAAATGGTGCTTTTTCATGTCAGGTTTGAAGTGCTTCTTTTTCTGGTGATATTTGTCTATGAACCGATCAATATAATGGTGCATGAACTCAAGCAGATATTTGAAAGGATCCACTGTGATACTATGGAGGAAACTCTCCTCTCAATCTCAATACCAATATTTTTTGACTCCCGCGACTCAAAAGCTCAAATTTAGAATGAGCGATCTTTCCACTCTTTGATATCACGGGTTCATATGAAAATGGAAATAGTCTTGATGTATTGTCTCCAAGTGCTTGTCTCGCAAATAATTATTTGCTTTCAAATGATCCATTTTCTTTCAGTTCTTTTGACGATGATAATGTAATTATTCCTGGATATATTCACCCTACTTTGACGGGGGCATTGAATGAAACCTACAATACTTGGGGTGTTTTGACTGATAATACTCAGCAAAAACTTGATTTTAGTCTGACATACGAACAAAATATTGCCACACTTGGATCTCGGGATGCTGATGTAAATATTGTGTATCTTGATGGAGTAGAAGTTCAGAGATCTGGAACTTCGTTCGCTTGTGAATATGATGTTGCAGAATATCACTACAAAACTATTTCCTCTACTGTCAGTCATGTTTCACCGACTCAGGACGAACTCGAACAGCAAGCTGCATCATGAATCACTTCCGATCTTCCGGTGGATAGAAACAGGTATATAGAGTTCAAAAATGCTTCAGGAAATTTTCAAAAAATTTATTATCCATACCTTTTTCGTCTAGGAGACCCAGATAATCTCTCAATTGCCAATATCGATACCGAACTTCAAAACCTTCTTGCGACAAAAACCAGTGAAATAGGATGAGTGGATCTGCTGGCTTTTATCCAGAGTCAAACGCAAGATTTTGAAGTGCTCGATGGACTCGGTTTGTCGTATTATGATGCTCTACTTTTTGCTGTCTATTGGAATAACCTGAACAGTGTTGCTTCTAAATATGGTTTCATTTTTGAGAACTATCTCTCAGATGCTTCTTTAACGAGTACCGGAATCACCCTTCCTCAGACCAAATCTCAATATGAAATTGCCTACATTGGTTCCGATGGAGATGCTCAAAATATGTATGTTTCTCTCGATCCAAATAGTAAAAATACTCACCCATTTGCTGATTTACTCGCTCAGAATGCTGAGCTCGATTCCATCTCATTTGGCCTCAATATTCCTGAATTTAGAGGGTACCAAGAACCATCCTATGGACACTGTGCTCCTCCCAATGGAGTGCCTCTTTGGGAATGGATTCCAGCTGTTGTTTGTTGGCTAGAATGACTGCTTCCTCCAACTATTGGCCTCTCAGATGGAACGTGTTGAGTGAATCTGCTTTCTTTTGAGGAACAAGAGTTTATCCGTTCATGTTCATGAGATGTGAATGGGAATGGAGTCAACGACTGTATCGAAACCAAACTCAATAATGGATCTCTCGAAGTTTCTACTGATCGGGATAAATACTACTACCATACTACGGGAGAAATATTCGTCACAGCAAAAGATGCCAAAGGAACCGTAGTGACCACAGATAATGTGACACAGGTGGATCTCTTTATTACTCGTATTGTGGACCAACTCACAGGAGAAACAGTGTATGATAGAGATAATACCAGCCTCTCTGATACCAGTGTAATAGCCAATTATATTGCCTTTGAGAATACTACCATTCCTCTTCAGAGATGAGTGGCTCGAACCGCATTCTCTGTCAAAGGTCAAGAAGCTGATATTTATTTTGAATCCAAAGTAGATGTGAAAGACATCTCTGGTCTCACGGTAGTACTACTTGAATCTGAGGAACACAAGGTAGAAGTGAGAGGAGAGCAACTTTTTGCTACGAGTTATGCGATCACCAGTCAGTCTGGTGCTACTCAAACCACACTGGGAACTTCTTCAGTAGAAGTGGATAATGTAACCAATATCTATTTCTCAGATCAAAATATTTCTGACCCAGATGATATTGCTGCCTCAGTTCTGTCTGATACTTCATCTGATGAAGTATTACTTCTGAGTCTTGAAAATATTTCCAAACAAGGAAATAATATTCCACTCGAATACCCAATCACGGTGGAACTCTTTGATGGACAAGAGAATTCACTCCAAACGCTGACTCTTTCTCAGAGTGATTTGACTCCATGGAGTAGAGGTTTTGCTCTGCAAACTTCATGAAACTATACTATTGCCATAGAGGATAGTGCTGATTCAAAACTGAGGAAAAATATTACTCTCATTCCAGACGACCCTACGAGTCTCGATCTGACCCTTGGTTCTACGATTCTTCAATGAAGTTGAGCGGTTGCTACCCATGTTGTGACGATTTTGGATCAATTTGGAAATGCTGTATCTGGAACAACCTTTGATCTAGATATGGAAGTAGCGTGAGGATGATTGGTTTTTGAAGATACCAATGATGCTGATGTGAGCACCAGTGTGTCAGAATGATTCCGAGCCTTTCGTATGAAATCAACCGGTACGACTGGAACCAATACATTGAGTCTGACTCTCAAAGACACTGGATGAACAACCCTTCTGACGACCAATGATACTATTCGTGTGATTGATGATGTCAATGTAGTACTTATTCCTCAATCATGACAACCAGAGGTCGGTGGATGAGTCTATAGTTATGATGTATCACTGCGAGATAGTGGAGGAAGCATCCTGACTGATTTTGATTCTCGAGTATATTTGAGTATGGATTCAACCTATGGAACTTCCACAGGAAGTTTTAGTGTGATGGATGATGGACAAGCAACTGTTGCATTTACGACCACCAATGTGGCTGGGCAAAATATTCCTCTGTCGTTCCAAATAGAGTGAGTGGCTCAGGTGCTTACCCAGAATATTGATATTCATCCAGATGACCCAATTAAACTAGATATTGTCGTACCATCAGAGCCGATTGAAGCAGACGGATCTTCTTCAACAACCGTTAGTGTAGAGCTCAAAGACCAGTATGGAAATGTGGTGTTTACGGATAATGCTACTTCGCTGGATCTTGATATTTTTGAATGATATACTCCTGTTATCAGTGTACCTACAGATATCGTTACGGTTTCAGGTGGGGTCGGACAATTTGAAGTCTTTTCTACGACGACTCCATGAACGGGATATTTTTCTGTCACAGCAACTCCATGACTCGAATCCAATAGTTTTGATCTGGGAGATCTGACCATCAATGGGGTTTCTGCCAATGCAGGAACTATTCAAACAGCCTATCTGTGGAACGATACCAAACTCTCTCAGAATGGATACAATGCTCTCTATACCACTCTTCTCTGAGCTCCGTATGGAGATATTACCGCACCCGATTATTTGGCAGGATCACTGCTCTTTGATGAGAATAACCGTTCACTTGCCGTGACTTCATTGTTGCACTCTCCTTATGTCTATGATGATGTGGTGGATATTTCCCCAGAGTGAAACGTGATGAATGTATGAGTATCATGAGATATTACTCAGGACATAGAACTGGCTCCAGATATCAGTTCAGGGAATCTTTTGCTTCGTTTGCGTAATAGAGCCCTTGGAATATCATTTGGAGAACTGGCCTATTCATTTGTTGATAGTACCAATCTTCGTATCTGTACCACTGAAGCTGATTGTCTCTGACTTACCAATAATGAAATATTTTTTATTCCTTCTACTGGTTCTGGTACCATTACTGGAAATACGCTTGAAGTGAGAGAATCTGATGGAGATCAAGTATTCTCAGTCACATCTACGGGGTCTTTTACCAGCTTTCAATCTCCAACTCTTGAAGTGAGATCAGGCCATAGTGGAAAAGAACTGCTGATTGATGTCTCTCTCGTAGGAACACTGGTGGGAACCCTCGGAGTACATCTGGATAATACACAAGTGAGAAATTTCCGAGATAGAACCACCTTTGATACTCAAAAATTTGTGTTGTCTCATACGCTTTCACTCTACTTGGCTACCAGACTCTATAACAGTCGAACCCAAATAGAGGATGAAGCTTCGGTAGTCTCGGTCTTTTATGCACGACCATTTCAAGACCCATATCGAGTCAATGAATTTGCTCGTTCAGATTCTTCTGCATATGAAAATTTTGCCAATAACAAGTGACTTGGATGGTGAGAAGGTAATACCAGTTTGCTCGCTTTTGCCTCTGGTCAGTGAGTCGGTGAATCCACCAGAAACTTTGCCAGTGTTGGAATGATTAATCTCTGAGATCCGGTTTTCTCACTCAAAAAGAAAAAAGAATTTCTTCCGTGAACCGTTACTGAAAGAAACTTTGATTCCACACTTGGAAAACAGATCTCAGGAAATAATACAGTAGATGGCTACCGTGTCTTTGATTATGACAATGACAATGATGATGATATACTTCTTGTGTATAGAGATGGATATGTAGAACTTCAGGAAAATACACTTGCTGGATTTACTCCACTCGGGAACCTGTCTTATATCGCTGATCTGGGGAATCCAGAACTGCTCAAAACATGAGACTTTCATAATGATGGATATGCAGATATCTTCTTTGTAGATAATGATGGACAAGCCAATGTACTTTCAAACAATGGAAAGGACTTTGTCAGGTACGATATTTCCAGCTACTCTGGATCTGGATCACGAATTATAAAAACAGAGATATTTGACATGGATAATGATGGACGAGATGATGTGGTGACTCTGGATGAAGGATGAATTATATCCATATGGTATGGAGATACTTTTAGCAGTGTTCCAAACTTTGTGGTACAGGTGGTGAGTGATGACTATGGAATAGAGCTCGACGGAAGCACCAGAAGTAGTGGATGAGTCGTATCGTTCTCTGGTCTCGTAAAACCAAAACGAGTCTCTGATCCAGACCAACTCCTGGCTCAAAAGCTGGCCTATGAAAATGCTTCTCAGGAAGAAAAAAACAGTAGCGAAGCGAACCTCAATATCAATCTCCTCAATAGTATTATCTATGTTGATTTAGCTGTACCAACCACCGCTCCAACTCTCACCGGTGCTGAATCGATTGCGAGTCAGATAGAGATTCCAGATCTGCCAGAGTTTGGAAGTGCTGGAGATCAATCCAGAGGAGCACTCGAAGATTTTGTGACCACCAATCAAGCATTTATCGATCAAAGCCGTTCAAACGCTCTTCCAGGATGATTCTCAAGTACCAAGACATTTATCAAGAGTGAGTACAGTGAAGCGGCTGGAATCCAGGTCAAAAAAACCTATAACGATCTCAATGGAGGAGTGCTCCAAACCGGAGATGAAATAGAAGTAACGGTGATACTGGAGAATGTATCGAGTTCACGAAAAAACAATATTGTATATGGAGAAGATGCGGGAGAACTCTTCCGAGTGGATGAGAGTTCTATTGTTCTTGGAGAACAATGAGAAGTGAAAGATGGAATATCTGAATACGATTTCTTTGTGGATAGACTTAATCTGCGAGCTGGTCAAGCAACCAGTTTTACCTATCGAACCACCACACTTCCACTTCAATATGGACATATTCAAGTAGGCTACTTTGAAGATGGGGAACTGGGAGATGACAGCTTCGGAGATATCTTATTCAAACAAAATAACCAAAACTGTGGACAGATTGTGGATATATTTCGTTCACAATCGAGTCGAGGGTATGCACGAGGACATACCAATCCTCAATGTAGTGAGGATGACCTGGCTCTTCCAGACGAAATTGCCAAAAATGCAGTGGATCTCGATCAGAATGGAATTCCTGATTATATTGATGAGCTCTATGAGCAGGCTACTGGAGATCCAACGAGCAGCATTCTCACTGATTTTGCTCAGACAGAACTCAATAAACTCAATTCAGATATTCGTGATGAAGAAAGTCCTCTTGAAGAGATAGAAAATCTGATTCAATCACTCAGTTGTGGATTTGGATGAGCTGGATGTATTGCCACACCACTCAATTGGGCCCCACTCTCAGCCGGTTCTGATCCAACACTCTTTGGTCGACCTATAGGAGATGGACTCAAGGTAGGAGAAGGTATTCCAATATTTTCTGCTCTTACAGGTATTCCTATTTATACTCCTGCATGTGTATCTGTACCAGCTACATGGCCTCCAAGTCCACTTGATACACTTTCTGCATGTAGTTGAACACTTTGAGCTGGTGGTTCACTTGGAACGACTTCACCGAGTAATTTCCTCAGAGTTTTTGTCAGCCCAACACTGACTGGATGAGTGGGAACGGCAGTATGTTATGGGGCTCCAGCAATTATAGCTGGAAATTCAAATCCGCAGTGAGTTTCACCACTCGTCCCAGGAGGGAATTGTATCGTGGTAGCAAAACGATGAGACTGGTGTGAAGATGATGGTTCAGATGGTGCCATTGCGACAACTGGCTTTCCTCAATTACAATGATTTAATTTTGAAGTGATTAATGGAAACTGTAGTGAAGAAGGACTCTATGATAATGTCATTCTTGATCTCAAAGCAGTAGAAGAATATCTCAGATACCAGAGTACAGGTCGTATATCTGCGGGTGGAGTATCCACCATTCAGATTGCTGGAAATCAGTATAGTAAAGGTGTTTCGACCAATTTCTGACAAGAACCACTCTTTAACTTTAACGGATCATGAGAGGGAACACGAGTTGGGATTGATTTTGCTTCTTTGAAAGATGGAGACTTCCCAGATGTCCTAGAAATTCAAAATAAACGAGTCTCAGCCTTTCCAGAATTCCTCATGGACTGGGTGACTCGTCAAATAGAAGAATTCTCCAATGGTCTCACGACTTTTCCATGACTCTTTTTGATCCTCCCAAGCTTTGATGGAGTATTTGAGTGGGGAGACAACGAAGCTTCTGATTTTGATCCAATATTCAATGTCAGCTCTGCCACTTCTGGAATTACCCTTGGAAATAAAAAAGCTCAGCAAAGAGTCGATCAACTCTCATGAAAAGCCGATCGGGTAGAATCATGAGTGAGAGAGGCCTATACATTTATATCCAATACTCCTCTGGTCACAATCGAACAAGAGACCATTAATATTTCTATTCCATGGATTACCGCAGAGGATATTAACAAGACACTGGCTCAATGGAATGCTCAGCTTGAAGAATGGAAACTCGCTCTCTCTAATGCTGGAGATGATTGGTCTGGAGGAAGAACCTGTGCACCAGAAGATACTGAGTGTCAACAAGAAAATACACTCCGAGATAATATCATCACAGACTATCGTGGTATGATTTCTTCTCTCGAAAAAAATATAGAGATCCTCGAATCATACAAACGACTTCCAAGAGATCTCAACCGAATGCTCAATAAAAAAGAAGATTATCTGAGTCAGATTCTCTGTAATATTGAAGCCATTTCTTCACTCATGTGAGGATGGATTTCTAAAAACGGTCAACGGTTCAAGACCTGGGTAGAGCTCTATGTGATGATTAAATCTATTTTGCAATCATGGCAGGTGCTGATTGATGTATTTATTGATTATGAAACGCAGTGTCACCAGTGTAAAAACGAACGATCAGACTTGCTTGATTTTGAATTTAGTTTGATTGATGCAGTGATTCCAAAACTTCCGGTTATTGAGTTTCCAACCTGGCCAGATATTATTATTGATCTGCATAATATCCGAGCAGGAATCAATATCCCACTTCCAGAATTTCATATAGAAAAAAGACCTATTATTCTCCCAAATCTTCCCGATATTTCTTTTCCAGAGACTCCAACACTGGGAATCAAATTTCCTCGACTGATCTTGCTTCCAGAATTTGAAATACCAGAACTTCCCGATCTTCCAACCCTTCCTGCTATATCACTGCCAGACCTGCCACCAGCTCCGACACTTCCAAAACTTTTTAGCTCGCTTTCAGCAGTAATAGATATTCTGAAACTTCTCACTAAAGCACTCTGTCTACTCAAATCATCTCCTTTGGTACCAGAATGGAGAGCAGGAGATCAGATAGCATTTTTAACGGAACGATCAGGATACCTTGATTTTGATTTCCTTTCTCTGGATCTTCCTGAATTTAGTATCCCATTTATCGATGCGATTAAAGTATCTACCTATGTGAACTTTGAATTAGAAGCTGATTTTATTGTCGAGATGGCCAGACAAGCAACGCTTCCAATTCATACAGCTGGAAATAATTTTAGCAAAATTCTTGATATCGATGTACAAGGGATTCAATCGACCGATATTCAACTCGATCAAAATATAGAAATAGGCTACCAACCAGGAAGTATTACCACTTATCTGACTCGAGAACTTCTGAAGATTTCTGAAGGAGATCTGAGTGAACAAGTGACTGCAAGAGAATTTGGACAAGACATGCTCCAGGCATTTTCTCATCCTCATCTTGCGGGAGACCCAAGACTGGCTCCACTCAAGAATATTTGGGAAAATGCGACTTCTATTACCTACTCTCAGGAAGACAGATACATACAAGAATTACAAGAAAAAAACCAAGATAAATTTGATGCAGTGCTGGATGTACTCAATACAGAAATTATAGAAACCAAACATCTCAAGAATAATGTGAAACACATTCTTGATCCTGCGTGAATCATCCAAGTCAGTGGTATTGATACCGTATCTGGACAAGACTATGATGCACTGCTCCAACCACACCATGATGCGTTTGTAGACTCAGTGAAAGACATTTTTGATCCAAATACTCAGGATGCATATCAGCAAGATCTCGACACAGAAGCAACACTGTTGTCCAACAAACTCGAATGAGCTACAGAGGTACTCAGAAATAATTATCTTGCTCATATCGATCCAGAACTTGGAGGACACGAATGAAATATATGTGAACAAAAAACTTCGGTTCAAACCAATTACAGATACCAGTATCGAGGACTCTATGTAGTAGAAAATGATATCAGTTATCGACTCTTTGATTATCTTGATGAAGTAGATGGAAATGAAGTCACTACTGCAATTGATGCTGACCGAGATGGAGACGAAGATTTGCTTTACAATCTGGCATGAAGAGTATATCTCAAAGAAAATCTTTCCAGTGATCCGACCCTTGATTTTGAAACAGGAGCTGCGCTGGAAGTGAGTGATGCAAGTAATCCTTTCTTTGATGATACTAGCTTCTTTGAAGCAGTAAATTATGCCCGAGAAATCGGAGAAAATAATGGATATATTGCCATATCATTTTCTCCATCCAATCCAGCTATCTCGCAATATCGTATTGAATACGAAACACTGGTAGATACGCATCTCAATCAAGTTTCGGCTCAAAAGACGACGGCATTGGTGGATAGTTTTGTCTGATATCAGACGGGAACGCTGGTGCAGACGGGATCTATCGGAAGTATATTTGCTGATCTTGGATACATAGATACTCTCTCTGCTGATCTGTCTGGAATTACTTTGAGAACTCCAGTATTTACCAATATCAGAGATGATATTGCAGGATGAACTACGGTCACACTCACCAAAGGAACTCAGGTATTTGCTGGAGAAACTCAAACGACGCTTGAGTATCAAGACGGTGGAAGTACGGTCAATATTCAGATCCCAGCTCATAGACATCTCCTCCTTGAGAATGCGATTACCTTTACAGGAATTACGGGAGATGCCTATATCGCATCACGAGAAACTGTGAGTGTAATCTGAGAAGATATCAGAGACTTTCTCTGATTCCCACTTTTAGATGGATCACGATTATATAGAAATGCGGATTTTGTCAGTGGAGGATTGCAGTATGCAGAAATACAATATTATGATGGATCGAGACTCAATATAGATTTTTCAGAGGTGGTGGAATATGAGCTCTATGATATAGGAGAGGTAGACGACAGTTATACATTGACTCTGAGACAAGAAAATGATTTCTATTATGCGCGAGTGATTGGAATCCAAAATGGTTTAGAGTCATCTCCATCTGGACAGATACTTCTGGCTCCACAGGAAGCGTCTGATGCGATTGCTCCAACACTCACACTCAGCTCACTTCGAGTACCGGTCTACCAAACCCAGATTATTGACCTGAGTCCAAGCATTTATGAAAATGGTGGTATCAGAGCCCTCAAAGAAGTACGAATTGATAACATAGCTGACTTTGGAGATCATCTTGAACTCGTTCAGACTCCAAGTCGAATTGAACTGCATGTGAAAGAGTTTGATACACTCTCCACTCGTCCAATCACCATTACCCTCATTGATAACAATGATAATTCTACGACCACTTCGGTACCGTTTGAGGTCTATGCTCCGATTCCACAGATCAGTACACTGAGTGGATCAACACTGAGTGGAGATATCTGAGAAGATTTGGATAACGAACCAATTTCACTCTACCGATACCGATGAGGTGTGATTACCGCATTGACCACTACGAGTGGTGCGACCGATGTAGCAACACTCGATGGGGACTATAATTTTGAAGCACAATCAGTCACCCAAACAGGATGAGTCTCTATTGAAGTTTCTGGTGCTCAAATAGCTCTGGTAGATGAGGCAACGGGATATATTAGCAATCAATCTATTGCACACAGTTTTGATGTGACCTCTTCGAGTGATACAGATAATGTCTCTGGATATCCAGAAATCAACTTGAATAATCTCTCTGGAACGAGTGTCTATCGTCAATCCATTCGAACGCATGGAAATGATGCCGTTGAATTTACGACCGATTTTACTGGTGTCAGTGAAGATGGAGTGTATGTTCGTTGGATCGCAGATACAGGATATGGATACTATCAGATTCCAGAAAGAGCGGCCTATGCTCCAGGAGCACTGGTAATCTATCGAAGTACGGATGTAAATAAAGAACCCCTCTTTACGCTCTATCCAGATGGTCGTTTGGAAACTCTCAATGATTTCTACACCCTCGAATACACATGATTTAATACGACTTATATCTCTCTCACTCTCAGAGATGAGCACTTTAATAGAGAAGTCGCTGAAGTGTTGTATCGGGTGAGTGATGGGGAATATGTGATTCGGTAATATAAAAAGAACGAAACTAAATGTTTCGTTCTTTTTATTCCTCGATTTTTGTGGATTAGGTTTTGGTTTTTTGTTGGCTCACTGCAAGCAAGATTTTCATCAAGCTTTCAAGTGGCATTTGAACAGCTATTTTATCCTTAGCTGATTTTTGCTTTTTCTTTTGCATAGAATTTACCTCCAATGCATGGTTGAGAAGCATCTTTTATAGTATGAAAAGTAAAAAATAAGTCAATTGTACTGACTTATTTTTATGAATTAGAGTTTATCCTCTCAACATCACTTCATGAATGCTCTCTAAAGTTTTTTCATACTGTTCTAGCATAAAAGTATAGTACTTTTTCTTATTTCAAGTATTGCATGATGCAATAGCATTAAAATATGATTGTTTATTCTGGGTAAAAACTACCATCGGGAGCATTCCATTTTGTATGAGAATCTTATTCATGAGCAATCTTCCTGTTCTTCCATTCCCATTCTCAAATGGATGAATCTGTTCATAAGTAAGATGAAAATCAAAAGCAAGTTGTAAGGAAAAAACTTCTTTTCTGCTTCATCTATACCACTCGATGAGTCTACATATTTCTTCAGATACTTTTTCTGGAGGTGTAGTGATATCATTATTCACCACGTTGGATATTTTCTTAAATCCTCTTGGATATTTTTCACCATTTTCTTGAACAAGATTTTTTGTTAATTTATGATAGAGTTTTTTTATATTTGCCTCGTTAAATATAAAATCATTTATTAAAAATCACCATACCTCAATAGAATTTTCTACTTCCTGGATTTCGTTTATTATTTTATGACTATATTTTTTGTGCTTGATAATTTTTTCTACTTCATCTTCTGGTATTTTACTTCATTCTATATTATTTGAGTTATATATAAATTTTTTTGGAAATACATACTTCATCCATTTTTGTAGATACTTTCATTCTTTTATAAGGGTATGATCTATTTGATTTTCATCAAAAGACTCTATCATTTCAAGTATGTTTCATAAATATTTTGATTTTAAGAGAATGTTTTCTAAAAGATGAGGATGATGAATATTTTTTGAAAAATTCTTATACTCTAGAGAGTTGCTGAGTATGTCACACTCTTTTTGAGTGATTTGGGTGATATTTTCTTTGCTAACTTTTCGCGATACATCTCATTGCACAAGAAATTTTTTCTTTCAGACTTTTTTCGCAAGAAATAGTCAGGAGTCTTTTCTTTCTATAAACATAAATGGATACCATAATATTTTAGGTACCCATATACTAATATTTTTTTAAATGAAAGTCAAATAATTTACGTTTTATTATCTTGAATTTTCTTTTTATAAAGGGATATGTTCATAGGAGACCAAAAGGTATCACTTTTACCCCCTCAGCATCACTTCATGAATACTATCAGCTGCTAAACATCCTTCTGCAGCTGACATAATAGTTTGTTTAAATTTGTTTGAATTGGTCGTTACATCTCCAGCTGCAAAGAGATTTGGAATAGTCGTTTCTTGTCTTTTATCAACCACGAGACATCCTTCCTCATCTTTTTCTAGATTCATATGATCTACGAGAGTCGTATTTGGATCACTTCAGATAGCAACAAATATTCCATCAGCTTTGATAGTTTTCCCACTCTTGAGTTTCACTTCTTCCATGAAAAGTTTTCCTCATACACTTTCCACTTCTTCACCCAGAACAAATTCTATATTCTCGGCTTTTTTTGCCTGTTCTACCCAGATATCTTCGGCCCTGAAAGTATCTCTTCGGTGAACGATATATACTTTATTACAGATTTCAGCCAGATAGAGGGCTTCCGTGAGAGCGGTATTTCATCCTCCCACGAGCACTACATCTCGACCTTTAAAAAACATTCCATCACAGGTAGCACAGTAGGATACTCATTTTCCAAGAAATTCTTTTTCTCCTTCAAATCCAAGTTTTCTATAATTATTTCCGGTTGCGAGTACCACAAAACGAGTTGTAAAAGATTTGCCACTGGCTGTTTCAATCACAAAATGGTCTTCTTGTTTTTCTACACTACTCACCATGTCACTGAGCATTTCTGACCCACTGGCAATAGCATGTTCTCGGAAATTATCCATAATTTCCTTCCCACTGGCCGAAGCGGTTCCTGGATAATTTTCTACTTTATGAGAGGTAGCGAGAGCTCCACCTGGCTGAGCTCCAATGACGAGATTTTTTATTTTGTATCTGGAAGCATACATCCCGGTTGGGTATCCAGCACTTCCAGCTCCGATAATAATCAAGTCATAGTCAAAATTATTTGCAGTCATTTTTTTAAAGGTTTTAATAAAATAATATTTCTTTATGTGCCCATTATAGGGAAATGTCTTAAAAGAATCTAAATATTTTTTAAAATACGAGAATCTATTGAATTTTCCCTAAAAATTCATATATTTGTTATATCTATTTTTTACCGAGAGTAAAGGAAGAAATATTAAAAATAATTGCAAATAATTATATTTGTATATATTTTGAGTATATAAATTAAAATAATTTTTATTTATGAAAAAGGATTTTCTTAAAAAAATTGGATTCTCTCCAAAAGAAAACTCAAATAATATCTTTATAAAAAAATATAAAGATAACTATTGTATAGAGGTTGATATTGAAGCACAAACTTTTGATTTTTGAGGAAAGATTCTTATTTGAAAAAAAGAAATTCAAAATATTATCAAACCTGAGGATTGGGTTGTTTTTGAATGTGTAAATAGACTGTTAGAAAAATGATATTCTCCAGAGGATATTGCTTTAGAAAAAGTGTATCCAAGCGGGCATAATACAAGCTGAAGATTAGATATTTTAGTAAAAAAATCTTGAAAAGCATTTTTAATGATTGAATGTAAAACATGGTGAAAAGAGTATGAAAAAGAATTAAAAAATATGTATAAGGGTGGATGACAGCTCCTCACATACTTTCAACAAGATAAAGATGCAGAGTATTTAGTATTGTATTCTTCAAGTGAAAATGGGGAGTACAAGAATGATATTATTTCTGTTGAAGATTCGTATAGAGAGACTTCGAATGTTTTAGATTTGTTTAATAGATGGAATAAACAAACCAAGCAAAACTGAATCTTTGAAGATTGGGTAAAGCAATATGCTTTTGAATCGAGAGCTCTGACCCTCAATGATTTGAATGATATACAAGAAAAACATGCTTCATTTATATTTAATAGGTTTCTAGAAATTCTGAGACACAATACTGTTTCTGATAAACCCAATGCATTTAATAAAATGTTTACTCTTTTTCTCTGTAAAATTCATGATGAATGAACAAAAATGCATAATGAGGAGTTAGACTTTCAATGGAAGCAGTGAATTGATGATAATCAAAGTTTTCAAATTAGACTTACTGATTTATATAAAAGATGAATGAAAGAATTTCTTGAAAAAGAAATTACGGATTTTAATGATAAAGAATTTAATGATGAGTTTTCAGGTTTAGACGAAGATATTAAAAAGAAATTTTTAGATAGAATTATTAAATTAAGGCTTCAAAAAAATAATGAGTTTGCCATAAAAGAAGTTTTTGATGAAGAAACTTTTGAAGACAATGCTATTGTTTTAAAAGAAATTGTTGAATTGCTACAATGATATAGAGTGAGATACGCAAAGAAACAACCTTTTTTATGAGACTTTTTTGAATTACTTCTTACTACTTGACTGAAACAAGAGACTGGACAATTTTTTACACCTGTTCCTATTGCCAGGTTTATTTGTAAATCTATCCCAATAAATAAAATTATTGAAGATAAATTATATGCCTGAGATGCTATGGATTTACTCCCTTCAACGATAGATTATGCAGCTGGAAGTGGACATTTCCTAACAGAATCAATGGAGGAAATTCAAAACATAATAAATAATATTGATACATCTAAATTAAGACCGAATGTAAAAAGGGAGTTAGATATTTGGAAGTCTGCTACTTTTGATTGGGCAGGTGAATATATGTATTGAATAGAAAAGGATTATAGACTTGTAAAAACGGCAAAAGTAGGATGTTATTTGCACTGAGATGGAATTGCTACTGTTATTCATGGAGATGGACTTGATAGTTTTAAACTTTCAAAATCGTATAGAGGAAAATTAAAAAAATGTAATAACGATAATAAGCAAGAAAACTGACAATTTGATTTAGTTCTATCAAATCCACCTTATTCAGTTTCTGCTTTTAAATGAAATATACAGAATGAAACCTTGAAAGACGATAAGCGAGAAAATGATTTTAGTTTGTACGATTCCCTTACGGACAATAGTTCCGAAATAGAAGCATTATTTATTGAGAGAACCTCACAACTGTTAAAAGAATGATGAATCGCAGGAATAGTTTTACCGAGTTCCATTCTTTCAAATACTTGAATATATACAAAAACGAGAGAAATAATTTTGCGCGATTTTGAAATAATAGCTATCACCGAACTTGGCTCAGGAACTTTTATGGCTACTGGTACCAATACAGTTACTTTATTCTTGAGAAAAAGAAATAAATTCTTTGCTAAAAATTTAAAATTAAGTACTGATACATTTTTTATTAATTTACAAGATGTTACCCTTAATCAAGTCGAGAATGCTGTTTCAGAATATGTCAGTGAAGTTTGGGGGTGAGTAAATTTTGAAGACTATGTTTCTTTGATTCAAAAAAATCCGAATGAAACTATCAAAAATCATGAAATTTTCAAAGATTATCAAAATAAAATAAAACTTACCAAAAAGTCTGACATAGATAAACAAAAAGAATTTTTTGAAAAAGTAATAGAGATTGAAAAAGAAAAATTATTTTATTTTGTACTCACTTTTGTTCAGGATCTTGTCTTAGTAAAGTCCGG
>JAKVBB010000060.1 GCA_022448215.1 Candidatus Altimarinota bacterium
TGATTGAATATTTGCAAGTTTTGATGATGAAAATAAAATTCCTTGCGAATCTGAAGTGATACAAAAATGGTGAAGTTGGGAAGCATGGCAAGAAGAAATGTGTCAATCATGGATAAATAAAAAACTAGGTGAAATTTCCGAAGATCAAATGCTGATATTAGATATGCAAACAAATATTGATTTTGTTTTAAAAGCTCTCAATACAAAGGATAATATAATATCTAAAATTCTTCTTGTGACCTGTGGTTTGGATGAAATGAAAAAAAGACTTCAAAAAAGATGACAACCTGACCTTTATAATCAAGATATGGTCAACTGGATACAATTTTTAGAAAAACAAGCAAATGAAAAATGAATACATATTGTAAACACACAATGAGTAGACGTGAAATATAGTGTTGAAGATGTGAAAAAAGAAATCTATAGCCTATAATTATAGCACTATGAAAACAGAAAATAGATGGTTAAATAATTTCCACAATTTTTGGCTCAGTAAAAATATTGATTGAGTGATGAGTCTATTCAAAGATGATGTTATATATTTTGAAACACCGTATCAAAAAATTACGGACAAAAGTACCCTTAAAAAAGAATGGTTGAGTGTACAAAATCATGAAATTGATGCTCTCAATTTTGAAGTATATTGCGAAACAGAAAATAAAATCGTGACAAAATTTACATACGAATACAGATTAAATTGAGAAAAAAGAAGCTTTGCATGAGTCTATCTTATTGAACTTGAGGGTGAGAAATGCAGCTACTTTTACCAAGTATGAGAGTAAAAAAAACATCTCCACATTCGTGGAGATGTTTTTTTATACTTGCTCAATACTAAAATTTATTTTAAATCCTCAGATACTGAACTCTATCTTAAACATATCAGATGTTTCGATGACAGCAATAGTAATTCCAGCAAAATCAAACAGTGTTTCAGTCGCACCACTGACTTCAACAGCTGTGGTAAATGATACCAGTATAGAGCATGATTCTCCAGCATTATTCACAGCACATATTTTCCTTTGATAGCTGGTATTTGGACTCAGTCATGTTTCTGTAATACTGGTACTATCTGCTGGTATACTATCAATCAAAATAACATTATTCTCATCTTTGAGTACATATTTGGTTTCTTGAGTATTGTCAGTTGCAAGATCTTGCCAATTATATCCAACTGTGGTAGTAGCAATATTTGTGGTGACAAAGTTGGTAGGAGTGAGAGGAGCTTGTGGTGGAAGAGTGATATCTGCTTGATACATAGTTTGTACTTCTTCAACCGAAAGTACTCTTTGATGGAGGGTCACATCTGATATATCTCCAGCAAAATTTCCTGTTGAGTATTTTCCTATCAATATATTACTGGTATCGGTATAAAATCGAAATGGTCCTGATGCATGGAGTTGTCCATCCAAATAGACATTTGCCGTGGTTCCATCAGAGGTAAAACCAACAGTATGCCACTGTCCGTCCATTGGAAATGGTGTCGGATAATTAATACCTGTAAAAGTTCCATCAAAGAGAGCAAGTCGTTCGTGCTCAAAGGTAAATGCGACATTTCCAGCTCACTTGGAAGCTAGATTCCCTGACCCATCACTGGCTTTATATCTCATAAAGAGAGAAAAGTTTTGATTATATTGATTGGGAACTTCTACAAATGATGTGGTTCCATTAAATCTAGCGACTTGCAGATTATCTCCTCGTTCACTCTCTACAAAACTAATGTCTGTTCACGTTGCATGAGAAGAATTTTCACTGCTATCTTGAGTATTTCCGTTGAGGTCGTAAGAGGCAATAAGTGAATCCCCTTGTCCTTCTTGATATAAAGTATTTACTTCTGATTGAGTAAGGGCTCTATTATAAATTTTAAAGTCATCTATTTTACCATTAAAAAAATTCGTATTTGGTGTATTAGATGAATATTTTCTTGATCCAATAGCATTTTGATGTTGGTTCGTTACATATTTGGTAAAATTACCACCTGATGAAATAGTTGGTGTATTTACTTTTTCTCAATTAATATAAATATAATCACTCTGAGTAGATAAATCATGTCATGCTACGATATGTAACCATTCTTGAGTAGGTAAGACATCTTGAGAACTGGTTTCATACCACTGATTTGATATCTTTTGCCTGAGAACCAACTTATTATTATTTCATATTCCAAGTCTAAAGTATGGATTAAGACCATAAAATATAGCACCTTTTATATTTGTATCACTTCATGATCCAATATTTGAATTGAGGTCTTGTATATTTATCCAGGTCGATATAGAAAAATCTGTATATGTATCACTTGAGGTTGGTAATACAATACCATCATTTATACCATCAAAGCTATAAGCCCCATCAATATCACCATTCCTTCATGTAGTGAGGCTTGCTCAATATACTACTCCATGATTTCCATTCCCACTACTATCCTCTGCATTTCCATTAAAATCATATACTCCAATTCTTCACTGAGCATCTGGAGTAAGAGATAATGTTGACTGTAATTCAATTCCTGAATCAGAAACAGGAGTAACATACGAACCAGAAGCAGTGCTCCCACTCCCCGTATTCGCAAATACGACAAAACTTTGAGAAGCAAGACCAAGCAGAAGAAGAAGTGCTATTATTTTTTTCATAATGATTATATATAAGAGATAAAATATTTTTATTCAAAGAGGTTGATCCAAAAGCTGAATCGGTATCACAGCATATCAAAATTGATTTGAAATTCTTGAGTGTTGAGCACCATATCTATACCCATTTCTGGCCAACCAAATTGTGATGCATTCTGCAGGTCAGCTGAGAGAATATGGAGTCCCGTTTCTCATCCTATCTGTGCACTATAGATCAATTTAATTTCACTTCACAGCGTGTCCATAAACAGATACTCTCATCCTGAAAAGATATTGGTTTGGGGAGATATGAGGAAGAAATTTTTCTCGACTCACTGGTTATATCTGGTATAGAGCATTTCTTTATACACTCTATTGTCCTGCCAATATCTCTTTTGATACACAATATGATATTTCTTATTTGAATCTTGTATTATTCTCCATTTTTGAATATTTTCTTCTGAACTGTTTTCTGTCACCTCACTACTCCTGAGAACCTCTATCTGATCTCCATTTATTCGAAGACGACTATGAGCAATGTAATAGGCTTTTTCATATCGCATCATGCCAGAATACTTGTTATAAAACATATCATATTCTCAGGGAGTGTCCGTCGAAAATATGCGGTAATTATAGGTCGTCTGTTCTGGCATAATGACCAGTGGTAGTCACCATGTATTGTTCTGCCACCTCCGCATGAGGACATTTCCACCTGCTTCATAGATAATATGAGAAGTATCATCAAAGTATTGAAATCCTTTTCCTCATCATTCAGATGGATGTAATAGTATCTCATTTCACAACTTCCCTGTATCTGAAAGAGTATTTGATTTGAGTGCTCGATCTCATGATTGTGTTTGCCAGCTGTATCATTCTCTCCATACAACATGCACCTGCTTGTTTTCATCTATATATATGTCTGAAATATAGGAATCTGTGTCATCGTCTGAAACCTGTTTTTCATATTTTTTGATTCCATTTTCTATCAATAGAGCAAAAATCTCTCTTTGATCATTGGTAATAGTATAGTGAATATTTTCATCATTGAGATGTTCATAATACGTGATACCAATTTGATTCTCTCTTTGATACACATTTATACCATATAGTTGGGTATATGGATTTCCTCCAGTAGCATTTGAGAGTTGTTTGAGAACCACTTCAGGTTGCCATGCTCCATCCTGATATTTCCTATATATCAGTCTATAATCTCGACCCGTATATTTATAGAATTCTTTATATATAACTTCTATCGTATCAAGAGCTCCGTACGAAACGTGATAGAATGATTTGTTATATGGTTCTCCAAAAGGAGAAAGTCCGATCATTCCTCATACTTGCCATGGCTCAGACAATTCAAATGGCCGATCAACAATAGCAAATTTCCCTGACTCTACACGAGTACATTCTCCATTAGTCGCACATACATTCGCACTGATATAGGTTTCATCAGAAATATGATTTGATCTGAGTGGAATCGTATAAGTATGAGTCAGATCGGTCGTATCTCATCCATTATCCATCTGTTCTCCATGGTTTCCAGAATGCAAGACCATTCGAGAAATATGTGAGAAGGTGTCTGGATTGTCTACATTGAAGCTGTATTCAAGTATCTCTCCCAATTGGTACTCAGACTGTGCGACCGAGATGGTTCCATCTGGTCCCGTTCCGTCCGTAATTTCAAATGGTCCGTATTTAAGAAGGTTAGAAATATTTCAGACAAAGTCTCTGGCTGTCGCTCGCAGTTTGTATCCTGTTCCCAAAAGCTCTGCTGGAATAGTCCAATTATAGCTCGCTACTCCTCGGTCTGCAGGAACGGTGGAGAGATAGATCCAAGAAGCAAAAGCAGGGTCATAATAATACAGATCAAATTCTTTGACTGCAATATTATCACTGGCTGCCAGATCAATTTGTTTGGTTTTGGTATTTTTTATGCTGAGTGGATTTCTGAATCATACTGCACTCATCACCGGAGATATGCTATCATCTCTGTATCGAGTTATGTATCGCTTCTCTTCTTGGTCCTCTCAAAAAACAACATTATGCGTATAGATAAATGGTTCATAATACTCTTCTCCGATAGTTATCGCATTACGTCATTCTTGGAGAGAAATTTCCGTCTCTCAGAATGCATCAGAATCATGATCTCCTCAATAATAATCGAGTTTCACTCATGGAATATTATTTTTACTCTCTTTCACATATCCTCTCACAACCGAATATCTCTCACCTGTTTCGGGAGTAATAGTAAATGAAATCGGGTTGGTAAAAGAATATATTTGATCGTCATGTATCGACTCTACTCACATCCTCACTTCTAATATGTCTCCCGTTTCAAATCCACTCAAGAACGCTCCGTTTGAATACTTCACTGGATTTAAATATACATGACTCCACTGAGTCTGTTCGGGTTTTTTATAGAGAATATGAAAGTATTTGATATCTGGATCGTCAGGAATTTCTGCATAACGAATATTGAATCACTTTCCACTACTTATTTCGTGTGAATAAGCAATAAAATACATCGGAAGTGCGGGTCTGCTATCATCAGACGGAGCAAATGAGAAATTTTGTGTATGCCAGTTATCTGTCTCTTCAAATTCATGTTGAGTATCGAGATAGAAATCAAATACTATATCTCCTTTAAAACGATCTGTTTTATTAAAATTAACTCGTTGTGCTGATACCTGTCGTATTCATATCGTACCTGATAGTCTAGTTGGAACCCCTCCATGCAAATATTTATCAGTAAATACATACAGATCCATTTCACTGGCAGGAGCGTATCAAATATTTTTTATCTGTATATCAAAACTGGCTGACTGAGTATGTTGTAGATCTCCGACAGGAGTCACACTCTCAATGACCAGGTCTGGTTGTGCGAGGATATCCAGAGCAAAGAGGGTAAAAAATCCGTCTTGAAAAAGTCCATCAAACCCTTGAACAGGAAGGACACTGACATCTTTTGATTCCTGCATGAGTACAGAAAAGATATCTGTTTGATCAGCGAGTCATGACTCTAAACGAGTGATCGCATCTGCATAGGTGGAAGCATTTGAAAGACTGGAAAGAAATCTCCAGGTTTGGTAGGCTAGATCACGACTGTCATAGACACTCGCAGAAAAATATTTCATCGTCCCATCATCCGCGATTTGATTCACCAGCATATCCATGACACTCCTTGTATGAGGGATGTTATACTTGGCAAATACTTCTGCCACTTTGAGAGTAGTGAGTGTGTCCGAAGCATATCCTGAGAGTAGAGGATATCCTCCGTCTGTATTTTGAGTGGTCTGTATATCACTCAGAAGGCTAGCAACATCCTGTCCCGCATCCAAACGAATATCCAGGGCCATGACTCGTTCTAGATTATTTCGTGGAAAGAGATTGAGAAAATAGTTTCGAGCCTTGAGATAAGTGGCATTCTGGGTTTGCCCAATTTTTTG
>JAKVBB010000061.1 GCA_022448215.1 Candidatus Altimarinota bacterium
CCAGTTTTTATAATATGTTCTGCTGCCAGTTTGATATCAGTTGCTTGTCCTTCGGCTCATCCAAGTGGTTGATGAATCATAATTTCACTATGAGGAAGGGTATACCTGTGTCATTTTTCTCCACCTGCAAGAATAATAGATCCCATACTAGCTGAAAGTCCAATCGACACGGTATGTACTGGGCAAGAAATATATTGCATAGTATCATAAATAGCAAGACCAGCTGTTACATGTCCTCCAGGAGAGTTTACATAAAGAGTGATAGGAGCTTTTGGGTCTTGTTTTTCAAGGAATAACAGCTGAGCAATTACGGTATTTGCTACCGCACTATCAATTCCTTCACCAAGGAAAACCACTCTATCTTCTAAAAGTCGAGAATATATATCATAGGCCCGTTCACCAGAAGGGGTTTTGTCAATTACTGTTGGTATGAGTGTAGAAGTAGGTGTTTTTTTTGTGTGTTTATTTGATTCGAAAAACATAATTATAGGGTCAAGAAATAGATGTACTTCTCTATGATAGCATTTTTTTGAGAAAAATATACATTTTATAGATGATTTATATTTGACATTATATACTTAGTTAAGTATACTAGTTATATCCTCCCCTAAAGTTCAATAGTGACTTTAGTCCTAAACTACATATATGGCTCTTTCCAGACATTCTTATTTGTGAGTCCAGGAAATTCATAAAATTATCAGCTTAAAAAATTGAGAAATAAGTACTTCAGCACAAATATATGAAGTGCTTATTTGTAGCTTTGAAAAAATATATCAAATATTAAAAATTCCTGAAAATACTCCCATAAATGAATTAGAAAATACTTTAAAAACAGCTCATTCTCGTGTAAAATCTGATATTGATTTATTAAATTTACAAGAAGTATTATATCTGCTTAAAAATGGATATATAAAAAACCCTCTTTCTATAAATCTATTTCCATTTTCGCTTTCAGATAAAAGAATTCTTGATATGCTTGAAGAGAGTAAGCAATACTCTGACTTCTTACACATTGAAATACTAGAATATGGTTATTTTCAATGACAAGAGCTTTCAGAAAAAAATATAAAACAAATCCAAGATTGGTGATATGAAGTTTGAATTGATGATTTTCCTTGTTGATTTAATCATAATGATATTTTGATGAACCCTCATATTCAACTTGATTTTGTAAAAATTGATAAACAATTTTCACTTGAATATGAGAAGGAACAAGATTCAATAAAAAAACAACAGCACTTAAAAAAACTTATGAAATGTATGCAGGATATACTCGATACTTGATTTACATGAAGAATTGTTATTGAATGAATAGAGAGTGAAGAATTTTTTGAAAAATTAAAATGAAAAATTTCAAACAAAATACGTTATAAAAAATCTCAGTGATGAGGAGAACAGCAGATACAGGTTCTTGAAAATATATATTTACAATGATACTTTTTTCATAAAAAGGAACCAATTAAAAAACCTATTATATCAGCAGATATTATTCATCAAATACAACAAAATAAAACAACAGTACAACAAAATATTATAAGATAATAAAAAAGAGTTTTTCCTTTACAAAAACTCTTTTTTTCTTATCTTTACATTAATAATTCCTCTACAATAACACATTAATGAAAACAACCACACGATTTGCTCCGAGTCCCACAGGATACCTTCATATATGAAGTTTGAGAACTGTTCTGTATAACTATCTTTTTGCGAAAAAAAATGATGGCAAATTTATGCTGAGAATCGAAGATACTGATAGAACGAGACTGGTAGAATGAAGTGTAGAAAATATGCTTGGAGTACTCGCTGAAGTTTGACTTATACCAGACGAAGGTCCAAATAATCCCGGAGAACTTGGACCCTATTATCAATCAGAACGACTTGATATTTATAAAAAATATGTTGATCAACTCTTAGAACAAGATAAAGCGTATAGATGTTTTTGTACGAGTGAAGAACTAGATCAAATGCGAAAAGAGCAAGAAGAGCTTGGTTTGCCAACAAAATATGATTGACGACATAGATATTTATCACCAGAAGAAATCAAAGAAAAACTCGATGCTGGTATTGCACATACTGTACGATTAAAGGTTCCAAAAAATATAGAAGTTACTTTTGAAGACAGTGTAAAAGGAAAAATAACAGTTGCCAGTAAAGACATTGATGATCAAGTGCTCTTAAAAACAGATGGTTTTCCAACCTATCATATGGCTGCTTTGGTTGATGACCATCTCATGGGTGTGACACATGTGATTCGTGGTGATGAATGGATTCCTTCTACACCAAAGCATATTCTTCTTCATGAAGCATTGGGCTGGGAACCTCCTGTCTATTCTCATCTTCCACTGTTGCTGGGTACTGATAAGAAAAAACTCTCAAAAAGAACGGGAGATGTTGCCGTTGAAAATTATCTCGAAAAATGATATCTCAATGAAGCTCTTATTAATTACATATCTCTATTGGGTTGGAATCCAAAAACAACTGAAGAATTTTTTACTCTGGAGGAACTCATAGATCGTTTTGATATCTCTCATGTGCACAAAGCTGGGGCAGTATTTGATGTAGAAAGACTCAATTTTTTCAATGCAAAATACCTAAAAGAACTTTCTATTGACCAACTTTTTTCAAAGTTTAAGCTCTATCTTTCGAGATATGATCATGAATTTTTAAGTATTGTTGAAAATCAAAATGAAATATATGTGAAAAAAATTCTTGAAGAATTGTCTACAAGGATTCAATACTTTGCTCAAGTAAAAGAACTGACAACATTCTTTTTTGAAGAACCAAATATTCCATCAGAAGATATACTGGTAAATCAAAAAATGAAAATTGAAGATATCAATATGGTAAAAAAATCTCTTCAAGTTTCTCTTGATATACTTAATAGCAATGATAATCTAGAAAGCATTGATAATATAAAAAGTGCTTATATCGAATGAATAAAATCAGCATGAATGAAAAATGGTCAAGTACTATGGCCGACACGTGCAGTTCTTTCTGGAGAACAATTTTCTCCATGAGCACTTGAAATGATATATATACTTGGAAAACAAAAGTCAATTCAAAGAATACAAAATGCTCTCGATAAAATAAAATAATTGAATATAATACAAGTATACAAAATAACTATTAATCAATAAGATGAATTTTTGAGCCCTTAAATCTATGATAGAATCTATGATTCAGCAGAATAAATGTAGTGATTGCTGAGCATCTTTTAGTGATGAAAATGTAGATATTGTATGAGCTGCGGGATCAAATATGAATCTTGAATTTCATTGCCACGAGTGTGGAAACACAACTATGGTAAAATCACAGCTTATGTCATTTAAAATTAATAATGACATACTACAATCGATGGATACATGACACAAAAATAATTCTTTGGATAAGAAAAAAATTGTTGATCTTGATGAGAAGCTCAAAGAAAATTCAAGTATTGAAGACCTTTTTGGTGATAATTAAATAATTTATATGCTTATGAAAAATATTGCTTTTTCACTCTTGAGTGTTTTTGTATTATATATAATTCTTATTTTTGTTTCTCCTGCTACTGCGAACGTGATTTCTACAGCATTATGAATTACAAATCTACAACAAACAATTGTTGAACTTAAAGCACAACTAGATGCAACAAGTACATGAACTTCATCTGGAAGTTTACTCAGTTGAGCTCTTGATCTACAGCAGGAAATTATAGACGGATTTGATGATGCAAAAGACAAAATAGATGCAATTCGAGAAACGCTCTATAAAATAGAAGATACCTATAATACACTTGCTACAACATATACCGAAGTATCTGAGGTAGTTCAAACAATATGAAGTACGGTTGATGCAGTACAGAGTGCTATATGAACTGGTTCTACACAATAATTTTTAAGAATATAAGCTATGATTCTGGCTGATTCAGAAATAAAACGACGTATTCAAACTGGAGAAATTCAAGTAAATACAGAAAATGATTATGACATAATCTCTCAAATAGGTCCTGCCAGCCTTGATTTTCGTCTATGACATACTTTTAAATACTATAGAAGAAAGAACCAGGTAGTGATAGATGTAAGAAAATGAGTAGAAGAAAAATTTGTTTGAGAAGCCTACCTTGAAAAAGATGAAGCATTTATTCTTCATCCATGAGATTTTATACTCTGAGCTACACTTGAATCTTTTTCTATTCCTGAAAATCTTGTTGCAAGATGTGAATGAAGAAGTAGTTTAGGTCGACTTGGAATTGTAATTCACTCAACAGCTGGTTTTATAGATCCATGATTTTCTGGTACTATTACTCTTGAAATGACGAATATTAATGAAGTTCCAGTTGCTATTTATCCATGAATGCGTATTGGTCAATTAGCATTTGAAACACTTGAGTGAAATTGTGATATGCCATATAACAAGAGAAAATGAAGTAAATATATGGGGCAAAAAAATCCAGAAGCAAGTAGAATTGATCGAGATCTAGAAAATAAATAATAAAATCCTGTCTTATTTATATTTTAACCCCCCTCCGTCCTTCGGACACCTACCGTCAAGCGGCACCGAGGTCCCCCCTATTAAGGGGGAGGAATATATAGAAAATATGAAAAAATATTTCATTCAAACATTTGGTTGTTCCATGAACCAAGCTGACAGCGAAAAAGTTCATATGATTTTTTTGCAGTCGGGTTTTATGCGTGCAAAAGAAATTTTTGATGCAGATTTAGTCGTGTTTAATACCTGTAGTGTCAGACAAAAATGAGAAGACAGAGTTTTTGGAATGATTCGAGAAATTGAAAAAAGAGCCCTCACCCCCAGCCCCTCTCCCAGCGGGAGAGGGAAGTTAGCTACAAAGAGGCCTATGATAGGTATTACAGGATGTATGGCACGAAAGACAGGAATAGCTAAGAAATATCTTTGAGAAATTAAGAGAAAAACAGCAAAAAAAATAGAGCTTCTAGAGAATCAGGATGGGATACTTAATTGTGATGACAAACTCTTTCCACGGGCACCAGCTCTTGATTTTGTATTTCGTATAGAAGAAACCAAATTTATCCCACTCTTGCTCACACAAATATATGGAGAAAAAATAGGCTCTGAAAATAGCTTTGATGACTACCTGAAACAAAAGCAAATGAGGGAGAGTTCTTTTAGTGCTAACATTATCATACAAACAGGTTGTGATAACTATTGCACCTTTTGTATTGTTCCATTTACAAGATGAAAAGAGATTTCAAGACCTATGGAAGAGATACTAGAAGAAGCTCAAGAAGCAGTAAAAAACGGAGCAAAAGAGATTAATTTGATCGGACAAAATGTAAATTCATACGGGAAACAATTTGTGGATAAAAAACTTTGGAATGAAGAAAAAAGTAATTGGGAGCCCTCACCCACAACCCCTCTACCGTCAAGCGGCACCGAGGTCCCAGAGGGAGAAGGGAGTAAAAAGAAATTTAAATCACCTTTCAGAGAACTCCTTGAAAAACTAGATATGATAAAATGATTGGATAGAATCAGGTTTACATCCAGTAATCCTCATGACATGACTCAAGATATTCTTGATGCTCATTTTGACCTGAAGACCACTTGTAACTATCTTCATTTTGCTCTTCAATCTGGAAATGATGCTATGTTGAAAAAAATGAATAGAAAACATAGTTACCAAGACTTTAAAAAAATAGTAGATTATCTCAGATCTCGTGATCCAGAATTTTCTATTTCTACTGATATTATTGTAGGATATTCATGAGAAACACAAGAGATGTTTGATGATACCGTGAAAGCTATGAAAGAATGTGAATTTGATTTTTCTTACAGTGCACGCTATTCAGTACGTCCAGATACCATAGCTGCAAAAATATACCCAGATGATATTCCAGATGATATAAAAGCAGAA
>JAKVBB010000062.1 GCA_022448215.1 Candidatus Altimarinota bacterium
AAATATTGAAAACCCGATCAACGAAAGAATTCAAAAAAAGCTTCAGCATATATATTCTCTCATCAATCAATATTATCAAAAAAATAATATGTCCTGAGAATCCTTTCATCAAATTAAAATTTTTAAAAGCTACAGCTTTGCACCATATATATTTTTTGCCTTTGGTCTATCATATATTTATTATTATCTCATAAAATAATAATAAATATTGTCTATTTAAAATAACAATATTTCTTTGAACCATGAAAGTTATATTTGATATAGTTTATATTTTTCCTATTATTATAGGAAATATTTATTTTTATATCCACTAAAATATGGAACAAAAATCTAATAAGAAAAAGGCTTTTCCAAAGCTCAAAACTAAGATTAAGGACTTTGTAAGTGATGAATCTGGAAGCATCACCGATAAATGAGCTATTACATTATGAGCTGCTGGTATGGTAGCACTTTGAATGGATGAAGTTGCGGCTGCCCCATGAAGTTGTACGGTAAATCCATGACACTTTAATGGTACGGTAAATGGACATTACAATGGTACAGGTACATTTTGAGCCAGTGTAAATACAAATCTAGGAGCATGTTTATGAGATGGAAACTATGCTGCAGTAACGAGTTGTCAACCAGTGAGTTGTGCTCCAATATCTTGAATTGTAAATGGAGCCTATAGTGTGACTCCGTCTTGTAGCACGGCACCAGCAACTACCGTACAGTGTACCACTCATGCGAACCATAATAATTTTCAGTGAGATGGTGATGGTGGTGGTGATGACAGTTGTGGGTAATTTATTCTTTAACATCTTTGCACGGATGAAATCTATTATAATATCTTTTTTTGTGTTACTCTCGATAGCAAGTTCTGTTACCTATGCTGATATAGCTGAACTTTCAGTTGAAAAACAACAGTGTTTGAATGCTCTTTCTTCCGAGTATGCTGAATTCAATTTTGATAATTACCTCAATACAAGCGAGTTTCAGTCTTCAAATGACGGTTTGTCATGAGTAGACTTTCCAAAACTCACACCTTTTACAAAAACATCATATGTATATGGGGAAAAGAGTCAGATGAGCAAAGCAGATTTATTCCGAGTATTTAGCTTGTATGGAATAGATATCTCAGACTCGTTTTTCTACGATAATGAACTCCAATTTATAGAGATATCACAAAAGCAAAATAATACATTCCTTGCTTGTAGTTTTACTCAAAATACTCACCTTTCTGGAGAGAGTTTATCTGATCTGAAAAAATGAGATGCAACCGTTGCATATAGTGGATATCAGCCAACATTTAATATTACAGAATCTGTCATTTCTGATACACAGTGGAGAAAAATTGATATTATAAAAACATATAAAGACACTCTTGGGAAAAAAGATATTCTTGAATCTAAAACAACATTTTTTATCCCAAAAAACAAAAGTCTTGAAGGCTATTATGATATGTATGAATTGGCTTTAGAACAATCAAAAGCAAGAGTTTTCTTTAAAAATAAAATAGATTATTTTTCTCTAGATAACCCTATTGTACAAGAAACATATAATGAGAATGGCATCATAATACAGGCACCATTTCGATGAGGTAATATTATTCATGATATTCATGGTATACGATATATGCACATTAATGGATTCAATTTTTTTAATGACTATATGGAGTATAGACGACACCATATATTTAATGCATTAGTACAAGATGAATCACCACTCGCAAAAGATGTATATGTCATATGAGATAAATGGGATAATGAAACAAAAAAATATGCTGAAGGACAAAACACCTGGACCCAATGGGTATTATACTTTCTTTGAGAAGAGAGCTTAAATCTGGATGCCATAGATGTGGTTCCATATTTTTCACGAGCACGAAATATTGAAAGAAATAGTTACTATCAAGTTGCTGATCACATGAGCTCTTTGGACTTTAAAAACTATATTCATAATGTCATCTTTAGCGATGAAGAGATTCAAAATCCAGATCAATTTATAAAAAAATACAAGTCCATTGCCGTAGATGGAGAGTTCAAAAAAATCCTTTGATTGCATAAATCTTTTACTCGAGAGTATGAAGCCATAAAGTGACTCCCTGAAGATGATGCAAAAGTGATTGATTTTTCTGATAAATACCAAGGTCTCTTCTGAAATGATCCAATTTTCACAACGGATACTCAAGTGATACAAGATCAAGTTGAAACAAATGACCCAGCTTCTCAAGGTGACGATGGAAAAGATCAAACCGCTGATCTCCCTTGAGATGATATTGTAGATGAAGATACTCCTCAATCTCTTACATTATATATTATTTTGATACTAGCATGATTGATATGTATACTTGGATGATCTTTATACTATAAAAAGAAAAAATAATGAAATTTGTTCTGCAATGGCATATTACAGAAAAATGTAACTTTCGCTGTACTCATTGTTATCAGGATGAATATACTCATGGATGACTTCCTCTACATCAATTAAAAAAAATATTTCATCAAATATTTGATATTCAGAAAAATTATTTCTGACAAGCATTTACAAAACGACATATCAACTTTATCTGATGAGAACCGTTTCTTCGTTCAGATTTCATAGAGTTTTTAGAATATATTAATGACCATACTCCACAACATTTATATATTGGTATACTGACTAATGGCTCATTGATAAGCTCAGACATACTTCATAGGCTCCAGTGACTTGAAAATCTTACCATACACTTTCAGATCAGTATTGAGTGAACTCAGCAGGTAAATGACTCTATTCGATGAATAGGATCTTATGTATCTATTATTCGAGCCATCAAATTATCGTCTGAACATGGTTTTAAAGTTCATGCTTCATTGACACTCACACGTCTCAATGAAGCAAGCGTATTTGATTTAATACCATTTATAGAGCGATATGATATTCGACTCAAAATTCGTCGCTTGGTTCCTACCGGGATTTGAGAACAACTCGATCACTACCTTTTGACACCAAAACAATGGTATGGCTTTTCTATAAAAGTATTCAAAGTGAATCGTTTACTCAAGGCTTGAAAAATGAGTCTTTCAGGATGTTCGGAAGTGACTTCTTACCAATATAGTGGAGAAGGGTGTGCGATCAACCTACATAGACTTCTTGTTATTAATGCAAACGGGGAAGTAGTACCATGTAAACGGCTCGAAAAAAAGATTTGAAATGCTCTTGAAACACCCTTAGTAGAATTATTTAATGATCCAATATATTTACAACTTTTATGAGTACATAAAGACATAGAGATATGCCAAAAATGTAATCATAAAGACTCGTGTCGTTGATGAGCCAAATGTATTACCTATGCACTGGAAAATAAACAGCTCAACTCTCCTGATCCACAGTGTTATACTGCTGAATTAATTCGTAATACCATGAATAATGATTCTTCGTCTTAATACAAATTCCACCTGTAACCTTGATTGCCTTCACTGTTATTACAAAGAAAATATTTGATTTGATGGAACCATACTTCCTCTCGAAGATGCAAAAGATATCATTACACAAGCATATAATATCTATGGAAATACCTGTAAAATTGTCCTCATGTGATGAGGAGAACCTTTTTTATATCCACACCTTTTTGAACTCATTGATTTTATTCACGATTCATACTTGCTTGATACTTCTATTACTACAAATGCTACCATACTGAGTGATGAAGTTTTAATGAAATTAAAGCAAAAAAATATCTTATTAAATATATCTCTTGAGTGACGACCTCACTATAATGATGTGGTACGATGAGAATGAATTTTTTCACAAGTAATAAAAAATATTTATCGGGTACATGAATGTGGAGTGCGATTTTCTATTAACTTTACACTGACCAAAAATAATATATCCGATATACCATTTTTAGTAAAAATGTTGAGTCCTATGTATGAGTATATGACCTTTTCTCGATATATTCCCTATATCAAAACAGATATTTTAAAACCACTTTCACCTCATGACTATACAATAGTCGATAAAATTATTGAAAAATATAGTGATAAAAAATTTCGATTTAGACAGGAGCGATTTTTATCTAAAAAGGCTACTATAAAAACAGATTTTACATATGATATTCAGAGTATTCGATCTCTCTATATACTTCCAAATAAAAAAGTATTTCCTGCATGGAATCTGACGGATTATGAACTCTGAGATCTATCTCAAAGTTCACTTCAACAGATTTTAGAAAATGGAAAACTAGAGAAGCTGCTCAATCCTCAGAATCTCAATGGTAGGTTTTGTAAAACATGTACATATCGTTATGATTGCCAATGAGATCGATGAGCTGCATATTATTACACAGGAAGTTTTTGGGGTGATGATGTGCAATGTCCTTTTTATTCTTATTCCTCTTAAATTATGATAACAAAACAAGAACTTCATGATATAATAGTCAACAATATACTTATCTCAAAGGACAAAGATACTTCTATACATTGAAATAGTACTTGGATATTAGATTTTAGAAGTGGATGTATGAATGGAACTATACTCGAAAAATTTGCGAGTTTTTTTTGGGATACTTATGAATCACAATTTCCATTTCAAGTAGGATGAATTGAAACAGGTGCGATTCCACTGATATCAGCTATACTGATAGAATGAACGAAGAGATGAAAGAATGTAAATGGATTTTATGTCAGAAAACAGAGGAAAGAAACCGGACTATGAAATATTATAGAAGGATCATTGAACGATGATAAAATTATTATTGTGGATGACTTGTATAATTGAGGAAGTAGTCTACTTCAAGTATTTCATGCTCTAAAAACAGAAGAAAAAACCATATATCGATCCTTTGTTTTTGTCAATTTTGGTAACCCAAGTTGAAAAGAAAAACTCTTAGAAAATAATATAGTATTGGATTATGTTTTTACGCTTTCTCAGTTAGGACTGACAGACTATGTAGCAGGCCCAAAAAACATATATCCATCTATTCTACCAAAATCAAAAAAAATCTTTCATCTCCCATTTAATAATAAATTCCTTCAAGCCCCTAAATCAAACCCTATCATTCAAGAAGAAAAAATGTATCTTACTGGTGAGGGAGGAGAGTATTTTTGTATATCAAAAGATACGGGAGACGTTCTTTGGGCACAATTTATTACTCAAAACTCTTTTTCAAAGAATATCCTTTCATCTGCTGTGTATATCCAAGACAGTATTGTATTTGGTGCATACGATGGAAATCTATACTTTTTGGATCCACACAGTGGTTCTAAAAAGTATGTATTTGAAAATAGAGCTGATTGGATATGATCGAGCCCTTGTTACGATCCAAACAACCATGCAATTTATATATGACTTGAGTATGGAAGTGACAATAATAAATGATCACTCATCTCAATAGATATAAAAACAGGTCAGATAAATTGGGAATTTTTATTCCAAGATTATGTACACTGTAGCCCATATTATAGTGATACACATGATATAGTAATATGTTGATGAAATGATGGCTACATTCTATGAGTATCTGGAAAAACGGGAACATGTATGTTTAAATTTGAACTTACTGCTCCAATCAAATGATGATTTGTATCAAATGATGACCAAACACATGTATATTTTTGATCTCATGATGGAAAGATCTATACCATAGATATGAAGACATACCAGTTACAAGAAATATATACAACACAAAACATCGTGTATGCAAAATGACTCTGTCATAAAAAT
>JAKVBB010000063.1 GCA_022448215.1 Candidatus Altimarinota bacterium
AAAAATTAAAACTCAAACACAACTCTATCTCTCTTAATACATTTTTCAAAAAGTTGCGTTTCGTGGTAGATTGTAGCATAAAAAAATTGACATTTTTTATAAAATGTTTAAAATAACCAAACATCTAAAAAATATTAAAAATGGAGGGGAGTTTATGGGTAGGATGGCAATAATACTATTTTTGCTTTCTTTTCTTACAGGTATCGGATCTTGTCATTTTATTGCTGATGAGAGTCTGCCAAAAGAAACACAAGAGTATGCTATGCTATATTTTTTACTCGGTGTGTCTATGTTTTTTTCAGCAATAGCTATTGCTAAGGAACATATCCAAAAAAATGAAAAGACTTCAGTTATCAACTGAAGTCTTTTTTTATTTGAAAGAAAAAAATTATATATATAATCATGGTATTCTTATTGATTTCCTTATCCCTTTTCATGAAAATAAACGACCTGACTCTTGCATTCAAAAACAAAATTATTCTCAAAGATGTAAATATAGCTATTGGGAAATGAGAATTTGTTTTTTTTATTGGGTATTCAGGATCATGAAAAACCAGCGTGATTCGATCACTCATTGGTGACTTTAAGCCATACAGCTGAAATGTTATACTAGAAAATGGACTTGATCTCTACAAAAATATGACTGAAGAAACACTTCTAGAATATAGACGATCGATAGGAGTTATCTTTCAGGATTATAAACTCCTCGAATCAAAAAAAGTGTATGAAAATGTTGCTTTTGCTATGGAAGTGTGTGGGTATAGTGATAGTGTGATTCAAAAACGAGTTCCAGAAGCACTCGAACAAGTTGGGCTTCTCATAAAAAAAGACAAATTTATTTATGAACTTTCGGGTGGAGAAAAACAACGAGTCGCTATCGCACGAGCCATTGTGAATAATCCAAGTGTGATTATTGGGGATGAACCAACTGGAAACCTCGATCCAGATACCGCTCTGGAAGTGATGAGAATCTTTGAAGACCTTCATGAAGAGTGAAAGACGATTATACTGGCTACTCATGATAAACATATTGTAGATAGTATGAAAAAACGAGTGATATGTTTCTGAGATCAAAAGATTATGAGTGATATAGAGAGAGGAAAATATATTTTATAAAGTCAAAAATAACCCATCCCCCTCGTTCCTCGGGTACTTCCCTTAAAAAGGGAAGAATATACCAGTTAATAATTCCTCCCTTTTTAAGGGAGGTGTCTGAAGCGGAGTGGAAGACGGTGGGTCATTCTAAGATTATTTTTGATATGCATGTGCTAAGATACGCTTCGTTTTTCTGAAATAGACTCGCATATTTTTGTATGCCTTTATTGAGTATATATCTGCCTCTTCATACCGACTTGAAGATCTTTGTTGAGAGAGAAGATAAAAATATTCATTCGCATAGTAAATAAAATTATTTTGTGAGCTGGTAAGAGCAGAGAGCTCATTCCCATCAAGAATTCCATTCTTGTATCCATTGATAATGGCTGCATTGATATCTTGAATATAGTCTTTTATGGCTTCAAATTGTAATCTATAAAAATTATTTCCAAAATACCTTGGAGTAAGAGGAGTAAATTCGAGTTCAGTTTTTTCTGGACCATAGTTGAGTTGAATGAGTTGCTCAAAGCTTCCTTCACTATATTCACCTCTATAATTATCAATGGCAAAAACGCTCGCAGAACTTGAAAAAATTGCCAAGGCTCATATAATCATTGAGAAAATTTTTTTCATAGAATTCAAAAGAAAGAAATATAATAATTAATTTATAATAACTAAAATAAAAATGTCAAATTTTTATGACACTCTGGGTGTTTCCAAGCAAGCGAGTAAAGATGAAATTAAAAAAGCATATAGAAAACAAGCCATGAAGTATCATCCAGATAAAAATAAGTGAGATACTGGTGCGGAGAAAAAATTTAAAGAAGTGAACGAAGCCTATCAAGTGCTCAGTGACGATACGAAAAGGAAACAATATGATACTTTTGGAAGTGCTGGAGCAAGAGGGAATCCATTTGGTGGATGATCTGGATGAGCTAATCCTTTTGGATGAGGTGGAATGGGATGATTTGAAGATATTTTTTCATGATTTGGATGATGAACTTCTACAAATGGATCACATATAGATCTTGAAGATTTATTTGGTGGAATGGGAGGAGGATGATTTCAATCTCGTAGTGGGCAAACCCAACAAAAGCCTGTCAGTCTTGATTTTGAAAAAACCTATGAAATTCCTATTTTTGATATGATTCTTGGATGCAAAATAGAAGTCAGAGGAGTCTATGGTCAGACAGCCAAACTATCGATTCCTGCTGGAACTCAACCAGGGACCAAGTTTCGAGTGAAAGAATTTGGGAAATCAGAAGGGACCAAGAAGTGAAACCTTATTGTCACAGCCAAGGCAAAAATGCCCAAAAATATATCTGACATGGATAAAAAAATGCTTGAAACCATCAGAGATGGAGTGGGGTATTAAATTTAAAACCCCCAAACCCCCTTATCAGGGGGCTTATTTTTTCTCCCCCTGACAAGGGGGAGATGTCCGAAGGACAGAGGGGGTTACTGTATCAATCCTCTCAATTCTCACATAACTTCCTCAGATATTCATTTAAGAAGTAGTACTTTTTGAGAAGGGTTTTCGTGTATAAATCTGAGTATTTTTGATATATTTATATCTCTATGATTTTCAGGAAGTATTCATAAGAGCTGTTGTATTTTGAGAGAGCATAGAAGTATTTTTTCTTCAGAAATGGTATCTTTTGAAAGCAGTGTTTCTATGCATTCAAATATCTTTTGTGATGGCATACCATCGGGAAGTTTTTGATCTAAAAATGCTACCAGTTCTAGATAATTATGAATAATATTAAACGAAAGAGTATCCGTAAGCAGTTGTTTTTTTATATGAATATTTCTGATTGAGTGTATATCACGACTCTGTTTACAAGATATTTCAGTATGTATAAGATTTCCTGTATCAATAGGTTTTTCTTTTGCAGATATTTTTTTACTACAAACAACCTTCCCATATTCTTTTGAAAACAGAGTGTATAAAATCTCTCCACTTGAGAGTTTTTTCTTTTTTATCACAATACAAGAATCTTTAAAAATAGACATATTTTTAGTAGAGAGAAAAGATAGAATTCAAGTGTATTTTAAAGTGTAAAAAAATCAAAAAAATAATTTTGACTTTTTACCTCCCATTTATATACTGTTTCAGCTTCAAATGGAACCTACCATTTTTATTGGGGTGTGGCCAAGTGGTAAGGCAGCGGACTTTGACTCCGTCATTCGGGGGTTCGAATCCCTCCACCCCAGCCATTATTTTTGTTTTTATTAGGGAAAAGCGAAAATATTAACTAAAATACTTAAAATTTAATATTATTTACGCATGTTAGCCGTTATTGAAGTTGGTGGAAATCAATTTATTGTACGAAAAGGTGATATCATTGAAACGAAAAAACAAGATGCAGAAGTAAAAGCAAAAATTACTGTTCCAGCACTTCTTATTTCTGATGAGGAAGGAAAAGAAACAAAAGTAGGAACTCCTCTTGTAGAAGGATCAAAAGTAGAACTCAAAGTACTCGATCAAACAAAATGAGAAAAAGTTCGAGTATTCAAAATGAAATCAAAGAAAAGATATATGAGAAACAAAGGTTTTAGACCAAGTATTACTCAATTTGAAGTAGTTTCTGTTGCATAATTTTTCTTGAAAATCTTTCTGTTTCCGGTATACTAACTCCTAAGTTATTTACCTGACATAGAGAGATTTTTTTAATGTTTCTTTAAGTCTGTTACATAGTATATATTTATACTTTGTTTTATTTTTTAATTTTTCCCCTTGAGTCATCGAGTCAATATACATGCTAGAATACGTAGACACATGCGTATTATAGGTCAGGCTCTTACCCAGAATACTCACACAAAAAAACGAGTACTCTCTCGAAAAAAACGACTTGCCTATCAAATTGGTCTTTTTCTATTCCTTTTTTCACTTCCTATTTATCCTCGTTTTGCTTCTTCTCTTTATGAGACGACTCAATATGACTTTTATCGTTGAAATATTGATGAGTCTTCAATTATTGGTTCCTACATTGGTTCAGATGAATTTGAAGACGCTCCTCTGCTTGAATCCTCAAATTCTTTTCTTTCAGTGAATACGATTCTTGATGATGATAGAGATATTTCATGAACCAACGAAGTAGTACAATACGAGGTAAAATCATGAGATTCATTTTATTCTATTGCTTATGATTTTAACATTTCAGCTAATTCTATTTATTGGGCCAATAACTTTTCCAAAAATCATACACTTCAACCAGGTGATATCATTCAAGTTCCACCGGTTTCTGGACTCATTCATATAGTCAAATCATGAGAGACTATTGGTTGAATTGCAAAGAAATATGAACAACCAGCTTCAAAAATACTGGAGCAAAACTTACTCACTTCCTCGGCAGATCTCAAGATAGGACAACAACTGGTGATTCCATGAGCGATTAAGAAAGTCGTTCCAAAACCAGTGGCTCGAAGAACAACTTTAACTACCTCTCGGAGTACATCTTCAAATGCAGGAGGCTATAGTTTTGCAAAATATGCCAATAGCCAATACGTAAGTCCTGGAGGTAAGTTTCAGCTGCAATGGCATAAACCATATTCATGAGTTCCAGGAAATTGTACTTGGTATGTAGCATCATATAAAAATGTTGATTGGAGGGGGAATGCGAATCAGTGGATTAGGAATGCCAAATCAAAAGGTCATTTAACTGGGTCTACTCCGCGAATTGGTTCGATTGTTGCCTTTGAATGAAGATGATATAATCCTCGTTATGGTCATGTAGGAATTGTTATGGATATCAAGTGAAATGATATCATTGTATCAGACATGAACTATCGTCGTCCGTATGAGGTGACGTATAGAAAGGTTCCGTCAAATGACCGATCCATTACAGGATATATTTATGTGGATTAAAAAAGAGCTCTTACTCAGAGTTCTTTTTTGGTAATTGTATTTTTCTATTCTCTTCTATTTAAACGAATACTTTAATTTTTATTTTCAAATATTATTTCCTCATCGCATTACTCACTTTATAAATCACCTGATTGATCGGATTGATAACATCATGATAACCTCTTCGAAACAGAACCATATCTTCTTTGATGAGTTCCAATAGAAGATGAGTCGTGAAATAATTTTCATAGTCAGAATAGCTTGTGTACGCAATATCAAATAGGGTATAGGATCGGTCAATTTCGTTATCAATTTCGTCAAAAATAC
>JAKVBB010000064.1 GCA_022448215.1 Candidatus Altimarinota bacterium
TGCTACTCTTTTTCCATTTCGAGCCAAAAGAGGATATTCTTGAAGGGCGACAAAAGCAATTGTACCAAGAATAGCCAGGATAGTAATCACCACTATGAGTTCTACTAATGTGAAACCTAGCTTTGTTCTATTTTTCTGATTCATATATTTCATATATGTGTTATATAAGCAATTAATACTTTATGAATATAGCTCTTTTAAAAGAAAAGTCGAGTAAAACTACTCGACTTAAAAAGAAATTGTTTTTCTATTAAGCAAATACCAAAACCCAAAATACAAAAGAGTAAAAATACTTCCATATACAAATACATCTCCATAGAGTCCGAGAGAATATGTATTTAAGAAAAAATATCATGTATACCAAATAGTTCATCAAAGAATCAGAGAAACAAATAAGGACTGAGTAGGAAAAGTAAAAACATGAATACGAGAAACAGCAAAATAACAGAGTACCAGTAAGCATATTTGACTCAAAAGAGTTACAACAGCAGCTCACATGAAAGAAAAATGAGGGATGAGATATATATTTCAAATAATATTTATAAGTGTTACAAAAATATTTATTTTGAGAAGTTGAGACTGTTTTTTCGCAGCAATCAAAAGATAAATAAATAAGAGCGAAGCAAAATAAAATACCACGACAAATAATACAATCACAAATACATCTCCCGAGTCAAAACCCTGTACAGGGACAAGATATTGCTCATTGGCAATCACTCGAACCATATGCTCACGAAAGAGTATTCCAAGAACCGCTATACCGACTCCTGCACCAAAAAGCAGTTGCAGTGAATGAGAAAACATAGCTTGTAATAGTAATGTTTTTTTCTCAGCAAAATACTCCGATAAGAATGGAAGAATAGAGTTAAGATAAAACCCTCACATAATCATCACGACCTCTACAATCTTCATAGGCAAAGAATAGAGTGCAATAGAAATATCTCATGTTCATGGTCACTCGAGGAGAGAGAGAAGAATAACATCTACTTTGAAATATACAATCGATAAAAACAAAGCAATTCAATATGGAAGAGAAGTTTTAAAAAGGTCCCATATATATGTACGATCATAATAAAAACGAATAGGTACTATCTTGTTTCCATACCAAAAATTGAGTCAAGTATTGAGAAGTACTCAGAGAAGTGAAGCAAAAATAATTCCTAAAAACGATATATGATATGAAACCAATGTATCTTTGGTATACCAAATAAATACAATTCCAAGTACCACTCAAATATTGAGTAGCTTCCCTGCTACGGTAGAAAAAAAAGAAAACTCCATCTTCATATTGGCCTGCATCAGTGCCATAATAGAAGAATTAAAGAGCTGAAAGAGGGTAAATAAACTCGCAATAAATATAGCCCAAAGTGCCGTATCGCTATTGTATCATGGAAGAAAATACGCGATTCAAACAGCTAAGAAAATAATAATAATTCCTAAAATTCATCTGAGCGTCATAACATTTCCTACTATTTTTTCACTCTGGTCTTTCTGATTGGTAATTTCTCGAATCGCTATAGTATAGAGTCAGAGATCTGCCAAAAACACAAAGAGTCACACATAATTGTACACTTTTCCATAGAGTCCATACATCTCAAGGCTTAAGTAATTTGTCAGAATACTCAGTAAAAATATCGATATGAGAGCGGTGGCAAACTTGGAACCAACTTGCGAGAGAGTATTTGAAGCAATTTGTTTGAACATAGAAAATATTGATTCGTTAATATCTCATAAAAATCCCCTCCCCCTTCGGGGACTCCCCTTTAGTAAAGGGGAGAATTTAATTACTTTCTTTTCCATTATTTTTCCTCCCTTTTTAAGGGGGGTGTCTGAAATGGAATGGAAGACGGTGGGTTATATATTTTTCACAAGTGTAGTGTGTTTTATATTTTTGTAAAGAGGCTTTGCTATAAGAGTACTTTACTTTTTTGAAATCAGATTATTATGGCATAAATACACACTATATAGTATTGTCCCGCTTCGCGGGATAATATTGAATAATAAAAATATTTTTAAAGTAGTTTCTTACCTTTTGTGATTCAATATGACGTTTAAACACAAATCACTCTGAACATGTCTCTGTATCTTGATGAGTATTTTTATGCTTTCATCATGTGGTTCTGATAAGATATCAGAGGACACATCAACTCAGTCAGGATCAATAGAACTGGTTCCAGAAAAAACTGAAAAAGAAATAAAAAAAGAAGAAGCTCAAGCAAAAATCAAAAGAATCAAGAAAAAATTGGCTTTAAAATGACTCATTGTAGAATGAGAGATTCACCTAGAAAATGAAGAGTTTACCATAGCACTGTCAAAATTTCTTCAAATAAAAAAAGAACTCCCAGATGATCCATCTATCACACAAAAAATTGCTGAAACTTTTTTTGCGCTCAAGAGATTTGATACTGCATATAGAAATTATCTAGAAATAAAAGACTATGATAAAATCGATACACACCAAGCTCTTTTATCACTCCTGGCATCAAGACCGATTCATGAAGACGATCTAGGATATTTTGTAGAACAGATTGCATCATTTCCTCTCAGTGAACAAGAAGCTTTTTACTATCTCAATGCAATTGCTTGTACCAAAGATTTCAGTCAATGTAAGAAGCGATTCGAGGATTTTTTTGAGGAGCAAAACCCCCCTCCTAACCTCCCCCCTAATAAGGGGGAGGAACAAGACAGAGAGCTTCCAAGTACTTTACTCAGTATGCAACAAGCTCTTGAAAATTATACAAATTTTCAAATAGATGACCTGTCTTATAAAGATGCTCTGGTTATTGCAAGTTTCTATGAGCATGAAATGTACCCTATTGCCGTTATCCTGAGTGAGGCACTCCTAGAAGACAGACCTGGATACGCTCCTATTCTCAAAATATTAGCAAAAAGTTATTTTGAACTCGGAGATCTCTCAGGAGCAAAAAAATATCTCATTGAGTACAATAAAGATCATCCAAATGAAAACGATATCTCATTTGCACTCTGAGTGGTATACCAACAACTCAAAGAATATGTACTCAGTAGTATCCACCTCAAAAAAGCTCTTGATCTCTGACACGAACCAAAAGAGGATATTTACCGAAGACTTATCTATAATGCAAACGAAACTGGAGACAGCAAAAGAGTACTCTTCTATTTTCAGGAACTCATAGAATGATGATATGATAACACGCATTGGAAAGATTATTCACTCGCTATATATCATCATATTGCAGAAGATGATCTAGAAACAGCAAATGCAATGACCCAGCAAGCACAAGAAAAATTTCCAGAGAATGAACTCTTTGACGGATATAGAGCCTGGATACTCATGGAACAAGAAAATCCAGATTTTGAAAATGCTCAAATATATGTGGATGCTGGACTTGAAAAAAATAAAAAAAGTGCTATGCTCCATCTGATCGCAGGTCGTCTCAAAGTACTCTCTTGAGATTCAAAATGAGCACTCATATATTTCAAAAAGACGATTGCACTGGATGAATATGGAGAGTTTGGAGATCAAGCTCGAAATGAACTTGAATCTTTACAAAAGTAAACAAAATAATTATGTCAGAACAATTTCACTCTCATGAAGAACTCAATTATCAAGAGCCTCAAGACACAGAACAAAATCTGGATGATTTAGTTTGTAAAATTTGAAAAAAATATTGAATTGAACACTCAAAACTTCCTCAACTCGCACAATTTGAATCAATACAAAATAGAAATGATCTCATAACAGAACTCAAAAATAAATGAGCTACTCAAGAAGAAATAGCTCAAATAGCAAGCTATAGTGAACAAGTACATACTCAAGAAGCAACTCAAGCATCAAGGGAAAGTTTATGAGTAGAGAATAATTTTTTTGAAAAAAATATTCCTGAATCTATGCTCCATGCTATGCATAACCCAAAAAGACTCGATGAGCACCTCCTCTCTGCAGTTGGTGGAATTGGAAATCTTACGATAGAATGTTCAAAAATTGCATATACTGTATGAAAAGACTGTATAAAGCTTCCATATGATCTCTATCAACTTGCCAGCTGACAAGCAGTCACACATGATTTTAGAGGGGTATAATCTTTAAAAAATCCCCTCCCCCTACGGGGACTCCCCTTTATTAAAGGGGAGAAAAATAAAGTTAATTTTTGGCTTCCTTTATGTAAAGGAAGCTGTCGAATGTAAGTGAGACTGATGGATTAGAGAGCTATTTTTGTATCTTCCTAATCTCCTCTATAATCTCTGAAAACTCTTCTCACATAAAATGCCCTCTATCTTCAAAAATCATATTTATATTTCCTGTGAGATGTGCATCGAGTATTTCAAAATCTCGAAATGGTACTACATCATCATCTCGAGAATGAATCAAATAAATAAGTTCTATTCATGTTTGATCTATTTTTTTTGCATCAGGAGTAAAAGAACCAAGAAGCTCCATGTCACTATCTGTCATCGCTCATGCAACGGAGAAAAATGTTGCAACAGATACGGGTAATGTATTTTCTGAGAGATATTTAAATAAAAAACTAGATCACAAAGAGTGCCCGATGAGAATTACATCATCTCGTAAATATGGGATAACTTTTTCAAACATTTCTTTCCAAGCATCGTAATCTGCATAATGCTTATTTGGCATGACTGGATAGAAGTATTCAAAATTTTCTCATAGTTCAATTGGAAGTGTTTGCTTCCATCTCTGTAGTTTTTCTGCATATGGATCATATTCGATAGTTCTTACATAATCGAGATAATCTGAATAATTTTCTTTTGCTACTCCTCAATGAATAATTACAATTTGTTGTTTCATAAGTGTGTTTTGTTTAGTTTTAAAAACTCCCTCTGCCCTTCGGGCATCTCCCTCCAAGAGGGAGATTATATAATTTTACATAACTCAAATCACGTTCCCCCTTGTGGAGGGGGATAGGGGGAGTTAAAGTGGTAAATCTCTACTATTTTCTTTCAACCATTTCTCAGCCTGTTTATAATCAGGATACATAGACTCAACTTGGCTCCAAAACTTTTTTGAGTGATTCATATGCAGTAGATGAGCGAGTTCATGTACCACCACATAGTCCTGTACAAACTCTGGGGTCATCATCAAACGATAGGAAAAATTGAGATTTTTTTTACTACTGCAACTTCCCCATCTGGTTTTGGCTGAAGTAATGCGAATGCTATTATATGCTAAATGATGCTTCTGAGCATAATGAGCAGCTTTGCGAGTCAGTATCTCTTTGGCCTCTTTTTTATAAGCCTCTATTT
>JAKVBB010000065.1 GCA_022448215.1 Candidatus Altimarinota bacterium
GCACTTTCTATAGTTTCTTGCATTAAATTAACTATTTCTTCATTTGGTGGAAGATAATCTTCTATTTTTATAATATCATCTAGGCTATTTATAAACTCTTGAATAAAATCTTTTCTTAAAGATTCTGAGTCTAAAGCACGTTTTGTGTGTTCTATACTTCCACTCCTACTCATTCAAGAAATATCAAGATTCGATACGTATTCTTCAAATCAATTATAGAGATTACGTACCACTTCTACAATAGGGTCATTCGCAGGAAATTTTTATTCTCCCCTTCTAAAGCAGAAATTCACTCATCTCGAATAGCATTATTAAGTGAACTCAAAAAAAACATAGTAGGAGCAAAGGATAGAGGCATGTCATTATGACCATTTAAAGATGCACACCTCTGTGCATACGCAGAGTAATTAGAAACAAATGTAATCACTTTTTCTTTAATATGATTCTGAATTTCTGGTAGTTTCTTAAAAGGGATAAATTGAGATGTATTTATAGACATACAAAAAGGATTAAATATAGATACCTATATTATAATATAATTAATAAATAAAATCTACTTTTATAATTTTATTTCAAAATTTATTTGAATCTTGGGATTCTCGAATCACGACTACTTCTCCCGCATCATGAAATCTATCAATGACTTGAGTATAATCAACATCAGGTCATTCAAAAGTCACACATTCATATATGCCATCTTCTGGAATATCTGGATTCATAATATCAACTTGATCTTCTGTTGAAAGAGAGATATCGTAATATACTACTCCCGTAATATGTTTTTTAAAATCATCTATGAGACCTTGTGAAGATCCAAAATCAGTCTGCCCAGCAAGAAAAAGTATCTTCTTTTCTCATGTATCTATTTCCAAACAGTCTGCATCTACATGATCAAGATTATAATCACCCGTATAGGTAATATTTCCAGCAAAAGTATTCATGTTAATCAAGTGTTACTAAAGTAATATCTTCGTTCTCATTTTCTTTGACAGAAGCAATACAAGTCATAACTTCTGAATCATCGAGTGGAAATCCTGGTTCTGATCTGAAGTCTTTTTGAATCGCACTTTCTCATGACTCTATTCGACACATACAGGCTCCACATACTCATGCATGACAGGCTGATGGTACTTGAATATCATTTGCATTGAGTTGAGAAAGAAGGGTTTTCCCGACCTGTGCATCAATTGCTTTTATAATATCTCCTGATGCATTTTTGACAGTAATGTTTGGCATAAATAAATATTATAAAATAATTTCCCCTACTACTTCTATAAGCCTTTTCTTATCATGCTTATATAAACTGGTTTCATCCAACAATGGAGCTTCAAATATTTGTATTTTTCGTCTTTGGAGTTCTGATCGTTCTCTATCAGAGAGTAAAAGATAGTCTCATCATTTCACTGAAATATGTTCTTGTAGGTCTTTTTTTTGCTCGTCTGAAAGCTGTGGTTTATAATTATTGAACACAGCAATATCCATTCTTCTTCATAGAAACATTTCTATTTTATTCACACAATCCAAGTGACACAAACCATTGGTTTCTCATCACTTATTGGTACTATTTCAGATATAGATTATTTTTGCTACAGATTTTTTGAGTACATCAGCAACTCATCATATAATCAGGTTTGAAATCAAAGAAGTATAAAGGTCTCCTGGAGTAATGATAATATAATCTGCTTCTAGAAGAGCTGTTTCTACGTAGTTATGATGTTTTGATTCAGATGAACATTCTGTCAGTTGCAGATCTGCAATTCAAGCACTGTATTCAGCTACATTACTAATTCTATCCTGTGTTTCTATCACTTCACCATTTCCAAGTATAGCTCGAATCATAGCTCTCTGAGTTGTAACAGGAATAATATGAGCTTTTACTTGAAGAGCTGTATGCATAATTTCAATCATATGATCATAATCTTTTCACAGATTAAAATACAAACTTGCCATCAAAAGATTTCAAAACTTATATCACTCAATAGGAACTTCCAAAGGAAGAGAAAAATCCAAATATTCTTGAAAGAGTTTTTTGATATTATTTTTTCTTTCTGTTTTTTGGAACAATTGATCAAGTGTCAGATCACAAATATGTTCAGATCCATGCAAAATAGTTTCAAAAAGAATTTCTATATCTTTTTTTTCAATATGATCAGACATCATAAAAAGACATCTTCGCAAATCTCATGGAGGTGGTAAATGAAGTCCCAGTTGATTCTGAAACTGTTGCATTAATTTACCGGTAGTACGACCATCATCACTCATAGAGACAATAGAAGATATCTCCCAATCTGTTCTTCAATATCTATGAAGAGCATCAAGAAAGTTAGACTGACCATTTCATCATCAAAGTGTTACTATTTTTGTCATTGAGAAAGAGTTTTTATATATTGAAGTATATCTTCTCTCATATTTTCATCTTTGAGAGCATACGCAATACTTGCTTGCAAATATCCAAGCTTATTTCATGTATCATACCTGGTTCATTCTACATCAAATCCATAAATATCTTTATGTTTTTGCATGGATATAAAAGCATCTGCAAGACGAATTTCTCCATCTCACACACTCCCTTTTGCATTTTCTAGAAAACCAAAAACATCTGGAGTTAAAATATATTTCCCTATGACTGCAGTAGTAGAGTCTGTTTCTGATATTTGAGGTTTTTCCAAAAATCGAGATATTTTTAAAAGATTCCCCTCTCGTTCTCATTCTACAATTCAGTACTGAGAAATATCTTCTTTTTGAACCGAAACGGTTGCCATAATAGGTGATTGAACCTGTTGGTACTGCTTCACAAGTTGCTCAGCTGCACAAACAGGATTATCTATCAAGTCATCTCAAAATAATACCAAAAAAGGTTCATCTCAAATCAGGTTTTTTGTTCTCAATAGAGCATCTCCATCACCTTTTGGATATGGTTGTCTGACATATACAATATTTGCTTCTCCAGCTACTGATTGTACTTTTTTGAGATATTCAAATTTACCACTATTATCAAGACGTGTTTCCAGTTCAGGATTAGAGTCAAAATGATCCTCTATCGCTCTCTTGCTTCGTCATGTGACAATAATGATTTCTTCACATCATGCTGCAATAGCTTCTTCAACCAGGTATTGCATCACTGGTTTATCTACTACCGGAAACATTTCCTTTGGAAGTGCTTTGGTCGCAGGAAGGAAACGAGTTCCCATCCCAGCTGCTGGGATCACACATTTACGAATTTTTTTCATACTATTTTTTAAACAAGATGTAAGGAATCTATGAAAATTTGTATTTTACAGAGAATATTTGAATTTTTGAGAAATTGAGAGGGCTTGTAAAAGCCGCATCTTGAGATTTCGAAAAGATTACAAATATTCTCTTAGGAGTTTTTTAGAAGCTCCTGAAGTTTATTATCACTGTGGAGCTGTTGGAGTTCGGTATATCCTCAAATAACATTTTCACTGCTTGGTTCTGCTGAAAATATTTGTGGTATCGTCATCATACCACTCATTCTTGCATATTCCATTCTTTTTTCTTGGTCATGAGTAACATCTATTCATACATACTCGATTCATTCATTTTTAAGCAGTTGTTTTGCCATGCTACAGTAGGGACAATTTTCACCATATACTATGTGTATCATACTGAATTATTTTAAAAATATAAATTATTCTCATTTTCTTCCTCCCCCTTAATAGGGGGGAGGTGTCCGAAGGACGGAGGGGGGTAGAAATATCCCTTTTACATAATCTTAATTCCCTATACATCAAATCTCTCAAAAAGAGGAGATCATTTTTCTGTAATATTAAACTGTATTTCCTCGTCTTGCAGTTCTTTGAGTTTTCACTGTTCCAATTTTTCTCCATAATCTTTTAAACCAAATTTACCAAACATTTCAGACATCTTTTGTGGAAAGAAAGGATACAGGTGAAATCCTATCATAACCAATCTTCGGGCTATAATATAGAGAATAATTTCTGCTTTGGAAGTATCTGTTTTGAGCAGTGACCATGGGGTTTCTGTGTCAGCAAACTTATTGAGATCAGAAAGAAGAGAAAAAATAATATCAAGAGCATCTTTGAGACGGTACTGTTGCATGGCTGTATCTATTTGATTCAGTTCATTATACGACTCTGTGATAATGGTATATGACTCTGGAAAAGTTTTTTTCATATATGTATCATATTCCTCCCAGTCCATATTGATAAAATCTTGTATTCATTGTCATAGCCCATGATCAAGCTTGAGACTGAGTACCACTACCCTATTTACCAAGTTTCAAAGATTGTTCGCAAGTTTTGCATTGTAGAGTTTAATGGCTTCTTCTCTATCATAATCTCCATCGTTTCCGATTGGAAAAGCAGAAAGCATGTAGAGTGCTAGAAGTTCTGGAGAATACTTCTCAGAATATGCAACTGGTTCAATAACGTTTCCAATACTTTTACTCATTTTTTGACCATCTACGGTAAAGAATCATCCAGCAAGTATAGACTCTGGAAGTTTTTGTTTATCTGAATCTCTGTAGTGTATGACTCCGTCTTTTTCTTCTCATAGGTCAAAATAACTAGCAAGCATAGCTGGCCAAAAGATAGCATGAAAACGTATAATATCCTTTCCAACTACATGTAGGTTCGCTGGCCACATATCAGATTCATCAATAAATCGTTTTTCTTTAGCTGAAGTCCCCTCTCCCTCTGGGAGAGGGTTAGGGTGAGGGCTGTATTTACAGGAAGTATAATAATTAAACAGAGCATCAAACCATACATAGGTAACCTGTGAGTTATCAAATGGAAGAGGAATACCAAATGTATTGGTTTCTCTACTAATAGAAAAATCTTCCAGTCATCTCTCTACAAATGCCTTTACTTCGTTATATCGGAAATTTGGAACAACAAAATCTGGATTATTTTCATAGAATTCTTCGATCCATGTTTGGTATCTGGAAAGTCGAAAAAAGTAATTTTTTTCTTTGATATGGTCTGGAACTGTCAGATGATCTGAACAAACCTTTTCTCCATTGAGCTCGATGAGTTCTTCATCTTTTTTAAATGCCTCACATCCAACACAATACATTCATTCATATTCCCCTTCATAAATATCTCATCTATCAAAACATTTTTGCAATACTTTCTGTACCAAATCATGATGACGTGTTTCGGTCGTTCGGATAAAATCGGTATAATCAAACTCAAAATGATCCCATACTCTTGTGTGTTCTCGAGCCATAGAATCAAGATAATCCATA
>JAKVBB010000066.1 GCA_022448215.1 Candidatus Altimarinota bacterium
CTTGAGCTATGCAGCATATTTCATCTTCGAGCCAGGAGGGTGTTTTATTCCATACGTTTCATTTCTTGGGTCATGATTTCTTTGGTATGAGTCATGTTTCTCCATCGAGCAAAAACTTTGCTTTCCACTTACTCACACTTTGTCGTGATACTCACAGTATTTCAGAAACTTCTTTTATTTTACGTTTCCCAGATACTATATCCTGAACTAATTTTATTCGTAGTTCTGTCATGGTCCAGCTTACATTAGGCATATATCTTTCTTATACAAATATCTACGATATTGTATCATGAAAATGTAAACCTAATTGCTGCAATTATAACAATAAATCTACTACTTTTAATAGATAATTTTTCATCCCTAAAGTCCCCATATTATCAATATGGGGACCTAGGTTTCAACTAATCTTATAAAAAATCCTTTTTTCTTATGAATACTATGCGAAAAAAGGCAAAAAGACTTAGGAAAAATGAACGTATACCTAGGGGCTTATTGGCACTTAATGAAAAAATAGGTGTCATGGATGACACTTCTAAAAATAATAAATGACAAAAATTGAATATAATGACACTTATTATTTGATTTTTGTTATAAAATAAACATACTGTTATGTGTAATTTATGAACTATAGATAAGAGTATGTTTAAAAATGATATCCCATATAATGATCTTCCACTTCTGCCTTGAAAATTTAATTATAACAAAGTTGAATTTTTAAAATTAGCTATAAAAGCTACATGAGAATTAGAAAAGCTCAATGGATTAATGCACCTGATTCCGAATAAAAATATTTTGATATCTCCTCTTTTAATCAAAGAATCTGTAGAATCTTCAGCGATTGAGAATATTAATACAACAACTATAAAAGTTCTTCAATCTAAAGCACTTTGAAATGATAAAGCACTTTGACCAGAAAAAGAAGTACTTCACTACCATAATGCTATTTTACAATGATTTGATCAATTAAAGAAATATAATGGAATAGGATATAATTTTTTGGTTCAACTTCAAAGTATTATCGAACCAAATAAAACCTGAGTAAGAAAACTTCCATGAACAGTTATAGCAAATGGACTTTGAGAGGTGCTCTATACTCCACCATCAGGAAAGGAAAATATCGACTTACTTCTTAAAAATCTTGAAGACTTTATAAATAATTTTGATGATGATATTGATGCACTTGTAAAAATGCCAGTGATTCATTATCAATTTGAATCTATTCACCCTTTTTATGATGGGAATGGTAGAACATGAAGAATACTCAATGTACTCTATTTAGTGCTAACAAAAAAATTAGATTTTCCAGTTTTATTTTTAAGTGAATATATTAATAAAACAAAATCAACATACTATGGACTTTTAAATAAGACTACTCAATACTGAGATTATTCGGATTTTATAATATACCTTTTAGAGTGAATAATACATCAGGCAAACGATACATGAAAAAAAATTCTAAAGATTAAAAAATTAATGAAAAATACTGAATCTCAAATATCTCATTTAAATATGGATTATTATAAACTTACTATTTTACTATTTTCAGAGCCATTTTTGACACTTCATAAAATGCAAACAGAACTTTGAATAGGGAAAAGAACAGTAATAAGGTATATTCAAAAACTCGAGGAGAATAATATAGTCTCATCATTAAAAGTATGAAAAAACAAGCTCATATATATTCCTGAATTTATTCAACTCCTTGATTAGAAAAACCCTGTGTAGTCCCGTACTCGGGACACCCGGCACCACTCATGATTTTAAACAAAAAGATACTTTTTAGTTGAGGTATCTTTTTTTATTGCAAAAACTTCCTCTATCAATACACTATTAAACAAATAACTCCTACCTAAAATCAAAATATGAAAGTACAGGTCTGTACCGGAAAAATGTGTACAGAAAGAAATAGTTCATACATCATTGACCGACTCAATCGAGACAAGGATTTTTTTGATATCAAAGACCTCGAAGTAGAATCATGTATGTGTACCGGAAACTGTAAAAATGGACCATCCGTTCTCTTTGATTGAGAAATTCAACTTCATATGAATCCAATTACTGCATCTGATATTGCTAGATGAAAAAAACAAATTCAAAAAATAGATCAAACTAACCAAAAAAAATAATCGTATGCTACAAATATATAATACAAAAACACGAAGCAAAGAAGAATTTAAACCACGAAAACAAGAAGAAGTAAAAATATATTACTGTGGACCAACCGTGTATAACTATGCGCATATCTGAAACTTGAGAACCTATGTATTTGAAGACATAGTGGTAAAAACACTTCGGTTTTTAGGCTATCCAGTAAAAACAGTCATGAACGTGACTGATATCGATGATAAAACAATTAAAGCCAGTGTTGCAGCTGGTGAAAGTCTGGATACATTTACCCAAAAATACACAGAGATTTTTCTGAGTGATATAGAGCGAATAGGTATACAACCAGCAGATATTATCAGTCCTATTTCTGGAGTGATTCCAGAAATGATTCGCATGATTCAAACGATGCTCAATAGAAAAAATGCCTACCTCGCAGAAGATGGAAGTGTGTATTTTGATATTTCAAGTTTTAAAAATTATGGAAAACTCGCTCATCTAGATATGTCTGGAATGAAATCATCGGTACGAATAGACAACGATGAATACGAAAAAGAATCAGCCAGTGATTTTGCACTTTGGAAAGGATATAAACCCGAAGACGGAGACAATGTATGGGAAGCTGAATTTGTGATAGATGGAGAAAAAAAAGTAATCAAAGGTCGACCCGGTTGGCATATAGAGTGTAGTGCATGTAACATGAAGCACTTTGGTCAACAGATCGATATTCATATGTGAGGAATTGATAATCTTTTCCCACACCACCAAAATGAAGTAGCTCAAACAGAATCATGTACAAAAAAGGAGTTTTCTAAGTATTGGCTTCATGCATGACACTTAACGGTTGATGGGAAAAAAATGGCAAAATCTGCCAACAATTTTTATACTCTGAATGATATTGCAGAAAAATATACTCATACCGATTCATGACTGCTTTTTCGAGCGGTTCGATTGGTACTCATGAATGGAAAATACAAAGACTCGGTTGATTTTACCTTTGAAAAACTCGATCACGCTATTACTACGATTAAAAAAATCGATGATACTACCAAAAGACTGAAACGATATATGGCAGAAACAGAGTTTGAAGCTGAATGAATCAGACGAGAATTTTCTGATACACTCCAAGAATACATTCAGGGGTATATCGAAAAACTCGAAGATGATTTCAATATTCCAGAAGCACTTTCTGTATTTTTTCAATTTCAGAGTGTGATTCATACTCAGCTTGATTCTCTGGAACTTTCACTCGAAGAATCTCAAGCCTGTCTCGATTTACTCTCGACATTTCATCAGGTTCTCTGAATCGTAGATACGAATATATCTGCTCAAGATGCTATTCCAGCAGATATTCAAGATCTCTTTGAACAACGTATGCAAGCAAAAGCAGAAAAAGACTTTGAAACATCTGATAGAGTTCGAGATGAACTCAGTGAAAAATGATACAAAATTGTAGACGAAAAATCATGATCACGAATCGAAAAAATATAATACTTTCTTTATAATACTATGACTACCAGCACTCTTTTTACTCTTATTATCGTACTTTTTGTAGGAGAATTTATTCTGACAAAATTTTTATGATACCTCAATACTCGTAATTGGAAAACCACGCTTCCAAAAGAACTTTCAGAGATTTATGATGCAAAAAAATATAAAAAATCTATGGAGTATGAACGAGTAAAATACCAGTTCTGAATTCTTACATCAAGTATTTCTTTTGCTGTCACGCTTGCTCTACTTGTTTTTGGATGATTTGGTTTTTTAGATACTTTTTTGAGAACATTTATCTGAAATGAAATTTTGATTGCACTTGCATTTTTTGGAATACTTTCAGTAGCTCAAACACTGGTTGGACTTCCATTTTCATATTATTCTACTTTTGTGGTTGAGCAAAAGTTTGGATTTAATAAAATGACTCCCTCACTCTTTTTTCTCGATACGATAAAATGAATTCTACTCTCTTTTATTATTGGATGAGCTTTGATCGCTCTGATTATTTGGATATACATGATATCTGGATCATATTTTTGGATGATAGGGTGGGGAATTATGACATTCTTGAGTGTATTTATGATGATGTTTTATAGCAGTCTCATTGTACCTATTTTTAATAAACAAACTCCTCTCAAAGAAGGAAAACTCAGAGAAAAAATAGAAGCATTTTCAAATAAGGTTGGGTTTAAACTGAATAATATTTATGTGATAGATGGAAGTAAACGAAGCAGTAAAGCCAATGCATATTTTTCTGGATTTGGTCCAAAAAAACGAATTGTTCTCTATGATACACTCATAAAAGATCTGACGATTGAGGAACTGGTTGCAGTACTCGCTCATGAAATTGGTCATTACAAAAGAAAACATACCCTTCAAATGCTTATTTTTTCTACTCTTCAAACGGGAGCGATGTTCTATATCCTCAGTTTAGCTCTGGCTATTCCTGAGGTTTCATTTGCTCTTGGAGCCGATGTATCAAGTTTTCATATTTGAATATTGGCTTTTGGACTTCTCTTTACTCCTATTTCTATTCTTCTGGGTATTTTCTCTTCTGTGCTCTCAAGAAAAAATGAATACGAAGCAGATGCCTATGCAAAAGAGTATTTCAAAGCAGAAAAGTTGGTATCAGCTCTCATAAAACTCTCTCGAAATAACCTTAGTAATCTAGAACCACATCCTTGCTATGAATTTGTGAACTATTCTCATCCAACGGTGCTCAAAAGAATTGCAGCATTGAGAAGTAAATAGAAATATTCTAAATTTTATTTTATCATTCACAAAACTCAACCAATCAAAGATTGGGATTCAGGCAGTTGCTCATTAAAAAATAAAATTTAGAATATTTCTTGAACTCTCTGTTTTAATTACTTTATGATAATGCGTATAGACATTTGCTTCAAAAAAAGCAATATGATATACTAAAGAAAAGTAATTCTTTGGTATATTTTTTTTGCTATGTTGAAATATATAAAACATCTTTTTTCTCCTCATGAAGATACTTCTCCAGAGAGTTTTCTCGATGATCCTCAAAGTAAATTTGGAAGACTGGTCTCTGTTTGTATTGATATATTAGTTTTTCTTTTTATTTTGGTATTTTGTTTTG
>JAKVBB010000067.1 GCA_022448215.1 Candidatus Altimarinota bacterium
GAGTGCACTATCATGACTGATTCAAAGCCGTTGAAGTACAAAAAAAATATCAAATCATATTTCTTCAACTATATGATTCGTAATACCATTTACTCCAGCTCATTCTACTCATCAACCTATTCATGGTACCACAGTTAATGTTGGAATGTTGTTTTTCAGGGTCGATGTATATCCATTTCAAGATAATACAGGTTCAAAAATAGTGCCCCATTCAGGATAATCGTGTGCTTTTGCTATATCTTGACCGATAATCGGTTGAATAATAACTCCAAAGCCATCTGAGGCATGGGTTTGTCTTCTATATTCGTATCATTCATCAGAAAAATAACTATTATATATCTCTAAAATAGTATAAATAATATTTTTGGGAGTTACTTTTTCTAATGCAGAAATATATGGATCCTTACTATGATTAAATTCTGTCAGGAATTTTGTATCATATATTCATGTTCCAGCACTATCTTGGCAAGCTGATGAACGAATTGCTAATCTTTCCCATTCGAGATATTGACCGATAAGTTTTGTGATATGTAAAAGTTCATGAGGAAGTTTTCCAATATGGTACTTTGTATAAAACTGAGTATGCATATTGGTTCAAATATCAATCTTGAGGCATTCACACATATATTTTAATACATCATCCGCAAGGATAATAGTCTTTGGAACTTGAAGTCAAGCAGCCAAGATATCTGACTCTTTTTGTATGAGTTGCCTCGCTTTATCTCATATTTCTCAATTTCATAGTACAAAAAAATTCGAAGTATGTTCTAATATATTACTTATCTGTATTTGAAATAGATCTGATATGCCACAAAAAGTATGATGATTTTTATCAGATACACTAAAAACTTGTTCTCAAGATTCTATAGGCATTTTTTAAACTATACTTTAAATATATTTAATGTAATATAATTAAATATATTTAAAAGTCAATTATAGTAATATTTTATCAACTCAATTTAAATAGCATATTTAAATAAAATTAAAAAGCTCCCTTTATCTAAAGGAAGATTTTTAATTATTATATCCCAATACTGTTTCGAATCATATTCACTTCATTGAGAAGATTTTGATCTTTTTTGAGCATTTTATCGAGTTTATTGTATGAGTACAGTACTGCCGCATGATTTCGTCCAGAAAAGATATTTCCGATTCTTTCATAGGTATAGTTCATTTTACTCTTAAGAAGATACATTGCTACTTGACGAGGAATCATAAATTCTTTTTTTCTATTTTCTCCAAGAATTCATTCTTTTTCGATACCAAAGTGATGTGATACACAATCAATAATATCTTCATAACTTCGGATGGTTGTTTTTGGGGTATCAGCAGCGTGTCTTGATGAACCAAGAATGTCTGTAGTGAAGCTAAGTTTTTTGAGTTTATCAGCGATTCGAGGAAGTGTTGGAGTATTTCCAGTGAGTTCGTACTCTGCAATCATTTGATTGAGGACTCATTCGAGTTCTCGAACATTTTCTGTAACATTAGCTGCAATAAATTCTGCTACCTCATGAGGAATCATAAATTCTCTTTCTCGAGCTTTTTCCTGAAGAATAGCGAGCCGTGTTTCAAAGTCTGGTTTTCCAATATCTACGGTAATTCCCCACTCAAATCGTGATCTGAGCCGTGGTTCGAGTTCAGTCAGTTCTTTTGGTACTCGGTCTCGACTGATAATGATTTGCTTATCACTTTCGTAGAGAAGATTAAAGATATTATAGAGTTCATTTTGAGTTTGTTCTTTTTTTGCAAAAAACTGAACATCATCGATAATAAGAATATCTATTTCTCTATATTTAAGTCTAAGTTTTTCAATATTTCGTTTTTTTACCGCAGCAACATATTCTGTAATAAATTTATCTGCAGTGGTATATACAACATTTTTATCTTTGAATTTTTTCATAATGTCGTTTCCAGTTGCTTGAAGCAAGTGTGTTTTCCCAAGTCCTACATCACCATAGATATAGAGTGGGTTATATGATTTACCAGGATTTTTACATACTGCTTCACAGGCAGAAAATGCCAGTTGATTATCTGATCCAACAATAAAATTTGCAAGTGAATATCGGTTGTTTACACTCTTCCCTTTTGTTACGTTGGTTTCAAGAGATGATTTTGCAGTTATTTTTTTGGTCTTTTTTGAAGATTCTTTATGAAAAGAGATACAATCAATGACTCCTGTATTAGAAGGATTTTCTATTTCACTATCTACTTCAAAAAATATTTCTTTGACTCATTCTATCTCATTTTGAGTCGCTGCGAGAATTTGGTCATAAAATTTTGCCTTGAGATTATCTCTCATGAATCATGAAACAACACCAAATGTTACGCTTGTTTCGGAGATATCCATAATAGATATCTTTCTAAAATATACGAGGAAATCTTGTTTTTTTAAATCTGAAACGAGAAGAGTAAGTATATTTTTTAGTCTGTGTTGTTTTTCCATGGTTGCTCTTACAGGGGGTTTATTACATATAAATTATTTCACTTATATCTGTCTGTCTTTGTACTGAGTATTTTCCAATATTATAAAAAATAAAAACCAAGTCAAAGTTATATTTATGCTTGACGTGTTTTCGTGTATAATTTTTGTAAACAAATACATGATTGCTTTTGTTATCAGTGCTTTTTTCTAGTTTTTAACATTGAGTGATTTTTGTTTGGTCAAATTTTTTTCAAAAAAATAAAGTATAAAATATCTATACTTTATTTTTGTAAATATTATGGTATACAATAATAGTAATAAGCCGGATTTTGTACCTCGGTATCAATCTATCTAGTCCTACGATTACTCGTAAGATCGAGCTGAGTATTCAAATAGGTGCCAATAGAGGAATAAACTCCTATTTGAACCATTCCCATTGCATCACGTACAGTTTACCCTCTCGCAATATTGCGAGATCATGCTGAGCATGACTTTTCACCTTTCCCCTTCATAGCATTATGCGACCTTGGGTAGTATTGTCTCTGCGGCACTGGTGGTATCTTGCATTTTAGATATATTGCAAGACCGAAGGTGTTACCTTCTACGCATTCCTCATGATGTCCAGACTTTCCTCCTCTCGAAGCTTAAGAAGCCAAGCGAGGTAGATACCTGCTATTATTGTAGTTAGGATTATAGAAATTTTTTGGTAGAAGTAAAATAATCTTACTTTAATCTAAAACTCACTCTGTTTCTTTTTTTTCAATGCGATGAAGAGTTTTTATATCTTTATCACACTCATCGATGATATATTGAGGTACTGTCTGATAATCATGCGGGTTAAGTTGAAAAAGAAAATCATTTTCTATATGGTAGGTTTCATTAATAAATTTTTTAATCACAGGGTTTTGTGTTTTATCTTTCTTATCAAATATGATTCTGTATATCTGTAGTTTTTCATAATTACTTTTTGAATTGTGGTAAAATTGAATCATTTGTTCATCATCTTGTAAAAGATCAAGGAATGTATTATATTGAAAGTCTTGAAGGTATTTTTGAATACTCTCAGTTGCTTCTGTTGTTTGATCTTCATTCATGAGTATTTTCGCATCATTTTCATTATTAATAGTTGGCTCTTCTCTTTTATGAATAAGACTAGATAATAATTTGTATTCAAGTCATTTTCATTTTGTTATTTCAAAAAACCTTCTTAAATAAATTATTTGTGCTGGTTGACTAACATTACTGAGATCACCTACATTTTCTTGCATGATATCAGTATAGTTTTTTATATCATCTTTAGTTATCTCTTTTTCTAATAATGTTCAATTGTTATTTTCCAAGAAAAAAGCTGTTTTTCACTTAATTTGTAGACTTGTAATTTTATTATATACAAGATCTATTACTGGTTCAAAGTCATGTGTCATCATAAGTATGGTTTTTGATCTGAGGCTTTCTCCTTTTATTTTTTGTCAGTTTTTTTCTCATTCATAACCATTAAATAACATATTTAGCATCGCAAATTTTTTATTTTGATCAAATGAAGATATTGGATCATCGAGTATGATAAGGTCAGCTTTTTCTGATATACACTGGTACATAAAAAGAATGAGTGCTAAGGCATTTTTTTCTCAATAACTCAGATGATCTTTCCCAACGATGGCTCCATCACTATTTTTATGTTTCAAAATGGCTATGTGCTTGTTATCTTTTTCAATAGAGTCTACTTCATATTGATATCCAGCACACTGAAGAAAATAATTTATTTCTACTTTGTATTTATCAATAGATGCTTTTAAAAGTTGATTTTGGTTATTTATAGCCCCCTTAAATTCTCATATTTTCTTTTGAAGTTCTCTGAGTTTTTCATTGATGAGTTCAGTTTTTTGTTTTGCAAAATCTGATATAAAATAGCTATACTGATTTATATTAATAATATAATTTTGAATTTCTGCTTCTACATTTTCAGTGTCTTTAAGTGAATGAAAATGTAGATTTTTTATTTTTTCTAATTTTTCTTTTATTTCTTTAGCTTCATCAAGTATCTTTAAAAGATACCCTTTATCATTCTCTAAAATACCTTCCTTACGGTGCATAATTTTCTTAACTTCTTGCTGTACGACAGGAGAAAAATACTCCATAAGTCATTCAAATACTTCAAGGAGCTTGTGTAAATGTTCTATATTTTTTTTGTTATAATTCTTTGATACTTGTAATATAGCTTCAGTTCTGGTAGTAATTTCATTCACACAATATGGACAATCTCATTCCTGAATTTCTAAAAATTTTTCTCATTTTAACTGCCAATCTAGCCATGCTATATTGTGATTACTTTGAATATGATTTGTATAGATTTTAAGTGATTCGGGTATATGAGCTACTTTATTTCATTCTCATAGTGCTTTCATGATTGGTCATGCTTTTGAAAGAGACGTTTTTGAACTTCATTGTCATTTAATGAGTTTTTCAAGGTCATCTATGAATAATGATATATTCTCATCTTGTTGAAACACTTCTCTAGCTTCTTGAGTTTGTTGTGAAATTTTTTCAAGTCATTGTTTATACTTTTCATCTTCGATAAATATACCCGTACTATTTTCCATCAGTTCATTTTTTTGAAGGGTATACTTACTAATATAGTCTTCATTAAATACCATAACTTTTGAATATTGGTCTATTCATTCAATGTTTGGAATTCACTCTTCTGTTCATCTATATTTAAAAGGTTTCAGAGAATCAAGCGCATTTTCCACATTTCATTTATAGAACTGTAT
>JAKVBB010000068.1 GCA_022448215.1 Candidatus Altimarinota bacterium
AGCGGTCACGAAACGCATTGCGCACCCCATCCGTACGCGAATTGTACTCGCTAGCCGCATGTGTTCCGTCGAAGCGGATCGTGGAGCAATCGGACCGGTACACGTCGTTGAATCGGGACAAAAAGAATTCATTGTCGACCAGATCGACCTCGTAGTTGGTTGTCAATTCGTCTGGTTTCGTGTTTTTCAGTTCCAAGTACTATGAGTCCTCCGAGTTGAGCTACTCCTTTTCCTAGCTTGATATCGGTTCATCGACCAGCCATATTTGTGGCAATGGTAATAGCTCCTTTCTCTCCAGCTCCCGAAATAATTTCTGCCTCTTTATCGTGCTGTTTGGCATTGAGTACATTATGAGGAATAGAGAGTTTCTTGAGTTCTCGACTGAGGTATTCTGATTTTTCTACACTCACAGTTCCGACTAATATAGGTTGTCCAGTTTCATGTAGTTGTTTAATGAGATTGAGTACGTAGGCAAATTTTCCTTTTTCATTCTTGAAGAGCAGATCTGACCTGTCTTCTCTCATAATTGGTTTATTTGTTGGTACCACCAGAGTGTCGAGTCCATATACTTTATAGAATTCTTCTTTTTCTGTTTCTGCTGTACCGGTCATACCAGCCAGCTTTCTATACATTCTAAAGTAGTTCTGAAAAGTAATAGATGCAAGTGTTTTGGATTCCTGTTGAATAGGAACTCATTCTTTGGCTTCGATAGCTTGGTGGAGACCTTCAGAATATCTTCGTCCCGCAAGTACTCGTCCTGTGTGTTCATCAATAATGAGCACTTCATTATTTTGCACCAAATAATCTTGGTCTTTTTGATAGGCTGCTTTTGCTTTCAAAGCATTTTCGATATGATGAATATCATTATAGTGAGAAGAAACATAGATATTTTCTACTCCGATCATTTTTTCTATTTGAGCAACTCCATCTTCTGTCAGAATGGCTGTTTTTCCTTTTTCATCTATTTTATAATCACTTCATTTTTTGAGCTGTTTGGCAATTTGGGCAAATCGCATATATTTGCTGGTTGGTTCATTATCTGGCATAGAGATAATAAGTGGTGTTCGAGCTTCATCAATGAGGATTGAGTCAACTTCATCTACAATGGCAAAGAAGAGTTTTGATTGTGTTTTGTCTTCTTTTTTGATGACCATATTGTCTCTCAAGTAGTCAAAACCAAGTTCATTATTGGTTGCATACACGATATCACATTCATAGGCCTGTTTTTTGAGTTCCTTTTGTTGCCCAGAATGAACTACTCCTACTGTCAGACCGAGCATGTTATAGAGAATACCCATTTCTTCTGCATCTCTTCCTGCAAGGTAATCATTTACTGTGACAATATGAACTGGGTTTCCAGTGAGAGCATTGAGGTAGGCTGGAAGTGTGGCAACCAGTGTTTTTCATTCACCAGTTTTCATTTCTGATATATTTCCTGCATGGAGAGCAAAACCACCTACCAGTTGTACATCATAGGGTATCATATTCCAAGTAACTTTTTTCCCAGAAGGGAGTTCAAAGTCTTGTCAGTCAAGTATTTTACAAGCCTGTTTTACCAGAGCAAATGCTTCTATTTTTATAGACTCAAGTATTGCACTTATTTTTTCAGCATCTTGGTGCATATCAAGATCTGTAAAAAGAGCTTTGAATTCCTCTGTTTTTGCTTTGACATCATCAGAAGAAAATTGAGCAAAATGCTGCTCTGCTTCATGAACTTTTGGAATCAGTTTTTTTATCTCTTTTACGGCTTTTTCGCTTGGTTCTCAAAAGATAGAGTGAATTATGTTTTCGATCACGGGACTAATAGGTATTAAATGATTAATTTTTGTGCAAGGATTATATGCACAAAAACTCTTTTTTCAAAGAGAAGTGATACGACAAGAGGGTTAAATATTGACAAGTTAAATATTATCTCTGATGACTTAAAAAAAATTTTTGAAGTTTTTTCATTTCTCTCTATCATAGCGTGCATGAACAAAAAACTCGCACGAAATATCTTTTATATCTTTTTGCTCGTTAATATATGAGCTGTTTGGTATTTTAGCTATACCGATCACGAACAATACAAAATAGAGATGATTCGGGAGTTTTTGGAAGGACAAAATATGTTTATTGCTCTTTCTGCGTATACCGTTATCATGATTATCAGATGACTTACATTTCTGCCATGAACTCCTTTATTGATTCTTGGTGCAGTATTATTTCCAACTTGGTATGCGGTGATTGCGATAGAAATTGCGGTTCAGTGTTATATACTGGTGATTCATAAATACAGTGAGATACTTGATTTTAAGGTTCCTCAAAAGATATTGGATTATGAGAAAAAAGTAGAAAAATATGGTATTCCCTACATCATGCTTTTGTGTCTGATACCAGGGATGTCGATGAATATGCTTGCGTATTTTCTCTCGGTGATCAAGGTGCCTCTGAAGACTAAAATGATTGGAATATGACTGGGAAGTATCGTGAGTATTTATGTATATCTCAATATTTTTGAAGCGGTGTTTGAGTGGAGTGTATAGTTTGTTTTTTTAAATATTCTTGCAAAAATACACAAAAAGAATACATTGTATACAATGTATTCTTTTTATTATAAAAACATGTCTGCTACCACTGCACCATTCACCCTTCGACTTCCTGATGATATCAGAAATGATCTTGAATTTCTGAGTCGCATGAGTCGTAGAAGTCAATCATCGATCGCGAGCGAAATCCTGCAAGAAAAAATCAGTATCAAAGCAGAACGTATGAAAAAAATTCAAGCAGCTCGATTACAAGCCGAACAGGGAGCTTTTATTTCGCAGTCTGCTATGGAACAATGGGTTGATGCACTCGGGACGGACCCATCCAACCCAGCTCCACAAGCAGATTATTTTCATAAGTAAGAACATATGAAGATAGTTTGGTTGCCTTTGGCACGAGAAGATATGGAGCAAACATATGAGTATTATCATGATGTCGCTGGTCCAGAAATAGCTCAGAATCAGCTCCAAAAAATCGTACATGCAGCACGTATTTTTAAAGAACATCCTTATGTGGGAGTTATGAATGAAGCTGATGATGAGGTATTTGAATGGCATATCCCCAACACTTCTTATACGCTTCCATATTGTGTGGTAGATAATGAGGTGCAGATACTCAGGGTGTTTGATGACAGACAGGAGCGACCGGAGGTTTGGAGGAGCTAATACACATATCTGTTTTCTATTGTGAAGATCGTACCATTTTCCCGACCTCAGGAAAATGGTACTTTTTAAAACCCAATCTTCACCTTGGTCCCTTCTCCCAATTCACTCTCGAGTGATATTTTCCAAGCATACATGGAACATATTCTTTCTACCAGAGCTAATCAGAGACCAAAACCTTCTTGTTTCCTGTGATGCTTCATACGATAAAAACGTTGAAAGATTTTTTCTTGTTTGTCTTTTGGAATTCACTCTCCTTCATCTTGAATAATCAAACTTTTATTCTTATATCGAATGGTGATACGAGAATCTTTCGGACTATATTTGATGGCATTGTTCAAGATATTTGAAAAAACGATTTCAAAGTAGGAAATATTCGCATATATTTCAAAATCCTCTGAGTTTTTTCCTCTCACGATTTCAATATCTTTTTGAGTAATATCATCGCGATAACTCTCGATAATTTTTTCAATACTTTCTCAGATCATAAATTTTTGTTTTTTTGATACCTCGGTGATATTCGACAGATCTCGAAGGGTTTCAATCAGAGCATTGGTACGAAGAATTTCTTTCTGAGATTTTTGGAGCAGGTCAGGGTCGAAATCTTTTTTCGCATTCATCAGTTGTATGGAGCTATCGATGACCGAAAGAGGAGTTTTGAGTTCATGACCAGCATGATCGATAAAGTGCTTCATATCATCCATATTTTGAGCTACTGGACGAATGGTTCGAACCACCAGCTTGAGGGAAGCCAGAAAAAATATGATCGAGGTAGCCAGCAGAAACCACCCAAGAAATTTCATATCACTTTTTAACTCATCCAGACTGTATTGTTTTTTTTCTACACTCTCTTTGGTTTGGGCTTCTGTGAGGAGGAGAAAAATATCATCTATTTCTTGCCCTTCACCAGTAGATTCAAATTCACTTACAGCCGTTTCTTGTATGTAGATATTTTCATCTGAGAAATATTTCAGGGCAAAAAAACTCATTCCAATCAAGAAAAATATCCCGATAAAAATCAGGGTATAGAAAGCAGAAAGTTTATAGGTGGTGGCTTGTATATGATCCATAGAAGAGGGTTATGATACAATTATGGCAGATAATATCCGTCTCATTTTTTGGTAATAATAATATCTTTTCAGAGTTTTTTTCGCAGATATCCCACATAGACATCGACACTGCGAGAAAGTTGGTATTTATCAAATTCTCACCAAACTTGTTCGTAGAGCTCATCACGTGAGAGGATTTTTCCTCTGTTTTTGAGGAAATAATCAAGGAGCTGATATTCCAAGGTTGGCAGATAAATATTCTCACTATTTTTTCGAACTTTTTTATAGCTTCGATCGATTTCGATAGAGCTTCCATCTTTGAGAATAATCTGTGTGAGGTCTTGAGGAGCCACGGCTCATTTTCGAGCCACGACCATCTTGATCCGTGCTACCAGTTCTTCAAAATTAAAGGGTTTGGATACATAGTCATCAGCCCCCACTTCGAGCCCATGCACAATATCTGTACTGGTATTCATGCTCGTGAGTAATATGACTGGGATGTAATCTCCTCTGGCACGCAGGTGTTGCAAATATTCCACTCCACTACTTCAAGGGAGATTGATATCTAAAAGAATCAAATGATAAACTGATACATCGGTATTTTTTTGTTCAAAATCTTCAGTGGATTCATAGATGTCTGTTTGGATTCATTTGAGTTCCAGATATGCGGCTGTGTTTTCAGAGAGGACTTCATTGTCTTCAATCATCCCAATTTTGAGCGTCGTTTCCTGCATGTTCTCGTGTATAAGAAATATAATTTGAACCAATATAGCAAAGATGTGTAAGACATATGTAAGATTTTTTTGTCGTTTTCTTACATTATTTTATTATACTGCCAGTATAGTTGGGTCATACATAAATTGCAACGACAAAATTTATATTTTTAAAATAATGATACTATGAAAAAAATAATATTTTCTTTTCTTATATGCATGATACTCTTTATCGAATG
>JAKVBB010000069.1 GCA_022448215.1 Candidatus Altimarinota bacterium
AAAATATTTTACATATACGAGATACCATTTGAATTTAAGATAAAATATATTTATATGAAAACAGTATAGGAAAGAGAGAAAAAAAGTAAATGTTATCTTCCAGAAGCAATACAACAAAAATGAATAGAAAGAGGGGATGATTGTTGCTTGATAATATTTTTTATTTCGTTCAATGTGGCTCCTGTTGATACAACGTCATCCACTAAAATAATATGTTTTTTGTCTAGAATGTCGGTATATTTCTTATTGATAACAAAGGCATTTTTTATATTTTCTTGTCTTTCTTTTTTTCATAAATGACTCTGTTGTCGAGTATATTTTTTTCTATATATAATATCAGTTCTACATGGTATTCCTGTTGTCTCTGATAAACCATCTGCAAGAAGAAAGGATTGATTATATCAACGTTTTATTTTTTTAAGAAAATGAAGTGGTACAGGAATAAAAAGAGTATTTTTATAAGTAAAGTTTGTTCAAGGTTTTGAAAAAAAGTAGGGTCACATTCTTTTTCAAAAAAAATAAAAAATACCTTTTTTCCCATAAAATTTTGCCTGATGAATTAAGTGCCGAACAGGGGTATAGTGGAGATAAATAAATTCTTGGTTTTCAGAATTGTTTTTATACAAAAACTTCTTTTCACAGGTCTCACATAAGTATGTATTTACCTTTGAGCACTCAAAGCAATGCTTAGGAAACAATATCTCCTCTATACATGACACCACATATTTTACTCCTTTTTTAAAAAGCATAGTCTATAAAAAAATTCAATAAAGAAGTAAAAAGGAAAAATATAAAAATCAAAATGCAGAAATAATCGCAAATATAAAACAAATAATATTTGAATATTTCTTATGAAACCAAAAAAGAAATAAACTAGAATAAGCCAGAAAAAAGAAAAGGAAAAAAGAGAAAAATGGAACAAAAAAGAGAGAAAAAAGAGAAAGAAAAATAAGAAAAAAAAGGGAAAAAATACTTATATACTTCCATATTGCTCTTGATACAAATCAAAGAAACGGAACTCAAATAAAAAAACTCAATAAGGAAAACATGAAAAATAAACTTCAAACCCATTCCCATACATGAGTCATTCAAAAAATACTATATAAAATAATAAAGAGTATAAGTAGAGAAAAAAAGAAAAGCGGAAATGCAATACGATCAGAAATTGAAAACTTTAAAGGAGAAGAAACTTTTCTTGGAGAAAAAAAACAAAATAAAAGTACTCCGATCATAAAAAAAATAATAGCTCCTAAAAAAGATTCAAGAAGAAGAAAAGCTCATCAAAAAAGAAAACTTATTATAAAAAGAATCCACTTCACTCAAAATATAGATTAGAAGTTAACAAGAAAAAATATAATACTAAAACAAAAAAATACAAGAGTGAAAAGAAGTGAAATGAGTCAACGAATCCAAAATAAACAGATATATAATACCATGCACAAAATAATATAAAGAAGTGAGGAAGAAGAAAAGTTTAATATATACAGTCATGAAAAAGGACTTAATATTATAGAAAAATATAAAAGGAAAAGAAGAGAATAAGACAAAAGCACCAAAAAGAGATATTCTCTGGCTACTTTCACTCAAGTAAGAAATAAATTATGAATCTTAAGACGAAAATGAATAATCCTACTATAAGAAAAATTTCCCCCTTTTTGTTTTGCTTGAAGAAGTATAATATTTTGTTTCAGTACTCTTCTTTCTAATAAAAGGGTATCTTTTTTATCTTGAAAAGTTCAAAATGGAACAAGAAACAAGTAAAAGTTCTTTATAATATGAAGAGTATTTCATATTAATCTTTGTTTATATTTAGACAGTACTAGAGCATTTTTTACATACTCATATGAATGAGTATCTATTTTTTCTTTTTTTCTCTTAAATATTTGTGTATAAAACTCTTTTATATCTAATATGTATGATTTAAGTAAATAACTGATATCATGATCTTTCTGAATAAATTGTTTATTTGATCATACTTCTTTTAAGAGTTTATTGGTTTGTTTTAAGTTGTTTTTGAACTCTTGGGACTTGTTTTTCTCGACTTGCTTGAGTTCTATTTCTCATATTTTCAAAAGAGCTCTCTCTCCTATCTCTTTAAGCTTTGAAATATTGGTCGTTTTTTTTATTTGAATAATAGAATTGTATATTTTTTTGAGTGTGAATTGTTGATTTTCATCTCAAAAATGAGGATTTTGTATACAAGCATCTATTTTTTTAAGGACAAAATCTATAAATACATAGGTGTCTTCTAATTCTTTTTTGAGGTAAAAGTGATCATTTTTTTTCTTTTTTTCTTCGGTTTTTTTTGTTTGGTCTTTTCTTGTATAAAACTCATATTGTTCTTCTAGTTCTCGAATAATATCTTGTTTTTCTTGTTCTGTAATAGTTTCTTTTTGATCTGCATCATAGAGAGATAAGATATGATATCAGAGTTCTTTTTTGAGTTTTATAAAAATTTTAAAAATATCTTCTCCAACAACCTTTCCATTTTTTACTTCTCCATTTTTTTCTCATACAAAAACAAACTGCTTTCCAGTCAAAGTATCTGAATCTATTTTTTCTACTCACAAAACAGAGTATCACTCTTGGTGTGCTCTTTCTTTTGCTTGTATTTCATTTTCTGCTGGCAAAACCAAACTATATTTCTTTTGGTCTTTTGTAACAGATACTTTAAATTTTTGCATTTTCTTTATTTTAAGCAACTTCGTTTTCTGGTATATATTTATTTAAAATATCCCAGTAAATTTTACTTTTCTTTATTTCATTATCATCCATTTTTGAAAACAGTAACTCTGTTTCTGTATGAAAGATATTTTTTTCTATATTCCCTTTAAGTTTATCAAAATGAAGGTCTATTTCTAGTATATTATCTTGTGACTCTGGTATTTGATTGATTGAAATGGTTTCCATGATTTATATATTAGAAATTAAAAATGAAAAAGAATTTATCTCTTTTGTTTTTTCTTCTGCTTCTTTTTTTCTCATTCATGCTACTTCTGAAAAACTTTTTTTGTGAATATCTTCTATTTTTTTCATCTCAATATTTTCTACAAAATGTGTAATATTTTTAAATAAAACATCTATGTCTTCATTGTTTGCTATTTTTAGAGCTTCTACATAAAGATTTTTTTGTTTTTCTGGTATATTCATACTCAGTAAAGATACAGTGAGAAGTTTCTTTCTTTCTTCTGTTTCTTTCTGTTTTTTAAAAAAATGAAATAACATAACCGACTAACTAAAAATATTATATATGTATCATACCATATTATTCTATTTTCTTCAAAAAAAAGAGAGCTCTTCTTGTGAAGAACTCGGATAGTATATAAATAATTAAAAATATATTACTTAGTCTTATTAATAGAAAACAATGTAAATTTTAAAAATCCTTTTAAATAAGGAAGTCAAAATTTTTTTTTGAGAATATCTTTTTAATAAATTAAAATTAATCCCTTACTAAAAGGAAAAAGATTTTTTTTACATTTTTTCTACACAAGAGGATTTTTTTCATTGACTTGTCTTTTATATCCAAAAACATATATTAGAATTTGTTAAAATATTTTTTATCATTCTAGAATACACTCTATGACACTTTTAAAAAAACCATATGTCTTTTGACTTTTTTTTCTCATTTTTTTCACAAGTTTTCTTTTAGGGGTTCTTTTTTCTTTTTATATTGCCAAAAATTATCATGAATCTTTGTGAAATATTTCTGTAAATACTTTGAAAGATGATATTTTTAGCTCTTCAAAAGAGGATCTCGATATGACAAAGTTTTGGGAGGTATATGATATTATCAAAGAAAATAATTATGGTCTCGAATCAGCCTCAAAAGAAGATATAGTGAATGGAGCGATATCATGAATGGTAGAATGAATCTGAGACCCTTTTACTGAATATCTTTCTCCAACACAAACTAAGCAATTTATAGATACCCTTTCGGGAGACTTTGAATGAATCGGAGCTGTGGTTGAGAAACATGAGCTTGGGGTTCTTATAGATATGGTTCTCAAAGGATCTCCAGCAAAAAAATATGGAATAAAAAAATGAGATATTATTCTCACCGCAAATACACATAAACTCCAATCACTCTCTCTTTATGAAGCTATTAATTATATTAAATGACCGGCTGGAACTCAGGTGATACTTGAAGTACTTCGTTCTTGAGAAGATGATATTCTTGAGATAGATGTGACACGTGAAAAGATACAGATTCCATCGGTTGAGTCTGAGAAAATGAATGAAAGTATTGGGTATATTTCTCTCAATATGTTTGGGGAAGATACCGCAGAAGAATTTGAAAAAGCTCTTTCAGAGTTATGAGATACCGATTGAATTATTCTTGATCTCAGAGATAATGGTGGAGGGTATATGGTGAGTGCGGTAGAAATTCTTTCAAATTTTATAGATAAGGGAGAAAAACTCGTGAGTACCAAACAAAAGAATACCTTTTTTAACAGATCCTACCAAAGTGTATGATTTCATGAAAGATATAGTGGTAAGATAGTGGTACTTATCAATGAAAATTCTGCTTCTGCTTCAGAAATAACAGCATGAGCTCTGAGAGAATATAATAAGGCTATTTTACTGGGGACAAAAACCTATGGAAAGGGTTCGGTACAGCAGCCTTTTGAAATGAAAGATGGGAGTTTACTCAAACTCACTATTGCTGAATGGCTGACCCCAAAAGGAAATAATATTAATCTGGAGGGGATAGAACCAGATATCGAGGTCGTTTTTGAAAAACAGGATTATGAGAATGAATATGATAGACAACGTGAAGTAGCCACAGAAGTAATACAAGAATTTATTCGAATATGAAGTATTGGTCTGACAGTCGAAAAATTTTTAGAAAAATAATCCCATCTCCCTCTACTCCGTTTCGGGGACACCCCAAGAGTACTTCCTCGCTACCGCTCACAGCGCTTCCCTTTATGAAAGGGAAGAAAAATAATGTATAAAATATTTACTTTGCAATTTTTCTCAAGTTTGAAAAACTCGGCTTTCAGCCTCAAACAGTTTCAAACTCTCAAAAAAA
>JAKVBB010000007.1 GCA_022448215.1 Candidatus Altimarinota bacterium
AGTGGCTGTGAGAATACCAAATGCTTTTCTGAGGAAAATAAGCTTTTTCAGAGCAGGGAACTGAGGAAGGAGTTCTGAAAGAGGACGAATAAGCATGACAAATAGTATAGAAACCCACGCAATATCCCAAAGTATTGCAGCAAGAGTCCTTCAAAAAATAATAGAGTTGTAATAAAAATTATATTCCAATGCAAGCCACCAGATAACAGGAATTCATAGCAAAGTTATGTATATAAAGTACTTTGAAAATGTTTGCAAGTGTTTCATGAGAAGAAATTTTTGAAATATAGGTGAATTATATATAGTGACAAAGTATTTTACAAGATAATTTTAAAAAATATGAAATTCATGTTTCTCATCATTGGTTTTCTTATACTTGCGTCATGTTCTCATGAAGTAAAAAATGAAACAAATACAGGTGCTGTAGCAACTCAAGAAACTATTACAGAACAACAAATAGAAGAACTTGAAGAGAATCTTGAAAATAATGAAACTGTTTCACAAGAATCTAATCAAGAGGTTATTGATGAAATTAATGCTTCTTTGAATGAACTTGAAAGTGTTTCAGAAGTATCACCAAAACCAGTTCTATTAGAAGCTCATTATAATAATCCCAAGGGATTAGTTGATATGGTAGTGAACTATACACTCGATGCGAACGGAGTGATTACTGCTATTGGAGTTTCAGCAACTACCTATGATGGAACAGCAAATTTTAATGATGAAATTCAATCTCTTGTAGGGAAAACTCTTGAAGATGCAGTGAATCATAAAACAGGTTCTTCGCTCACTGGAGATGCTTTTAAAAAAGCTATTAAATCTCAACTATAAACAACCTATTCTTTCATTTATCTCCTCCCTTTTTAAGGGAGGTGTCTGAAATGGAATGGAAGACGGTGGGTTATTTTTATACCAAGAAATATATTATGAAACAAACACGAGAATCATGCGGTTCATTTCTTATTCTTGATGTCTTTGATTCTCATGTTGATCAAGCAGATTTTGATATCTGCTTTTGTTTTGCATCTGAATTTGAACAAAAGTATTCTCGTTTTATAAAGTGAAATTATCTTTGGGATCTCAATACAAATAAACAAGCAGAAATGTATCCAGAACTTTTTACTCTTCTCACATTGTGTCAAAAAGTATCTGAAATGACCAAAGGGTATTTTGATATTACTCTCTTGCCACTTTTAGAAAATGCTGGATATTGAATTCATTCAGAAAAAATGAGTGAAAATGTATGATACACAAATGTAATATTTTCAAAGACAGATATTACACTCAAAAAAGGTGTTTCTATTGATCTCTGATCGCTAGGGAAATGATTTATTGTAGATAAAATATATCACTTCCTCTCCAAAAAGTATCAGAGTTTTATTATCAATTTTGGTGGAGATATTCGAGTGAAATGAAAGCATAAAATTATGTTAGAAAACCCTGATAATATAAATCAAAATATAGGAAATACTATACTAAATAATAAATCTATTGCTTCTTCTGCTTGAAATAGAAGGAATTTTTGAAACTCCCATCATCTGTTTGATATATACAAAAAGCAAAGTGTAGAAGATAAAAAATCAATCTTTGTACAACATAAGCTTGCAAGCTATGCAGATATATTTTCTACTGCACTCTTTGTTTCTCCAATTGAATTATCTATACAAATACTCAATGATATTCAATGACTTGAATGAATGATTTTAGTAAATGATGCACAAATATATAAAACACAATGATTTATTATTTAGTTTTTTGTATGAACTATGTATGAATCTATAAAAAATATATATAATTGTGTTGCAATTTTTCTTGAGAATATATAATAAATAAAGTGTTTTTACATACTAATAAATCATATGAATCAATATATAAAATACACTTTATTTATTATAATATTTACTTTTTTAAGTGCATGTTGATGACCTGGAGAAAATACTTTAGATGAATCAAAAAAAGACTTTTTTGTTACGACTCAAAAGCTCTCTGATTTCTGATCGCAAACTTTTCTTACTAAAACTTCACGAATATCTTCGGCTTCAGATATTACACTCACATCTAATGCTTCAGGAAGAGTTCAAAATGTGTTTGTGAGAGAAGGGGATAGTATTTCTATTGGTCAACCACTTTTTCAACTCGAAGATAATATTGCCAACTACTACCTGACTTTAAAACAAGCAGAAAATGAACTAGAAAGAGCAAAAATAAACTATGATTCTCAAAAAATTACTCTTGATAAACAAGTAAGTGATGCTTCACTGGCTCTGAAAAGGGCCCAAATTGATCTTGATAATATACAAATTCAAGCGAGCCAAGATATCCTCCAAGCTCAAAATACCAGGAATGATTCTGATACTACCAGTAGTGAATCGACATCTTCTCTTGAGCTCAAACGACTCGAAGATAATATTGCCAAGTCAGAGCTTGATTATGGAAATACACTTGTATCTGATGAACAGACGATTGAAGGTTTCAAAACAACACTCACCAAAGACATGAATGCTCAGCTTATTTTTCTCGATGATATTATCGAATTTGCTGATACGCTTCTGGGTATAACAGACAAAAATGACAATTTTGCTGATGACATCGATCAATTTTTATGAGCGAGAGATACGAATCAAAAACAAGATACTAGCACTCTTTTAAGAGAACTCATTACCTTTCGAGAGGGGGATTTTCAAACGACCTATAATAGTCCTATTTCTACTGAGGAAGATATTTATGGTGTATTAGCGATACTCAGGGAAGGGTATGATATATCAAAAATACTGCTCAATGAACTGGAAGAAACACTCAATAATTCTCTGAGTTCTGCTTGAGATTTTTCTGATTCAGATATTGCATGATATATTACGACTGGAAATGGGTATCAAACATCTCTTCAAGCCAATTATACTGCCTTTGTAGCGTATGAAAATAGTGTCGATACATTTTTAAAAACTTATCTCACTGCTCAAGCATCTTTGGCAAAGTGAATCGAACTTCTCAAACAAGACAAAGAAATACTTCTGAGAAACATTGCTACCGGTGATCTCAACAGTGATGCTGGACTAGAAAAAACACTCAGTGCTTCTCAAAGTAATATTGATAACCTCTCAATTGCCCTTGAAACAGCACAAAATAACCTGAATAATGCAGAAAAAACCCGAAATGTTACCTTGAGAAGTTTACAAAATGGTATCAATACAGCTCAAATAGGATACAATCTTGCACTCACAAACTACAAAAAACTGACCATTACCTCTCCGATCGATGGTGTGATGGGAAATATTTTGGTCGAAATATGACAAGATGTAAATAACGGAGGATGAGTCGCTCAAATTTCTGGGCAAAAACAGAACGAACTTGAGATATCTTTTACACGAGATGAGCTTCCTTTTATCACTCTATGAAACGAAGTATTTCTTTCTCATAATGGTCAGACCTCTACAGGAACTATCTTTTCTCTTTCCAACGTTGCGGATCAGAACTTGAATTATGCATCAAAAATACTCTTTGATGAAAATATAGGAGTTTCGGGTGATGTAGTAGAACTTCAGGTTCCTATTCAGGCTCCTTATACACTGCTTCCACTTGATATTGTGACGGTACTGAGTGATTCAAAAGGATCTATATATGTGGTGCAGAGTGGATCCATTATCTCTCAGGATATTGAGCTTGGAAATATATATAGTCAATTTGTTGAATTTCGAGATGTAAATATTTTAGAAAACTTAGATATTGTTACGAGTAATGTTTCTAATTTTGATCCAAATAAATTTGAACTCAGTATTAAGGAATTTCTGAAAAATTAATTTTTAAAAAATCTTCCTCTATTTTCTTCCCTTTAATAAAGGGAAGTACCCAAAACGGAGTGGAGGGGGATGGGATTCTTTCGGTAATTATTTTTAACTTCCAATTTCATACTATATGCAACAAAAGCTTGAACAATGATTTTTCTGATTTTGGGTAAAAAACTTCCGTGTTTCTTTTTTATTCATTTTTCTCATTATTCTTTCTGGTATTTTTTCATTGATATCGATTCCAAAAGAATCGAGCCCAGATATTAAATTTGGAATTATATGAATCACTACCGTATATCCAGGAGTAAATCCAGAAGATATCGATAGCTTGATTACCGATGAGATAGAAAAAGAAATCAAAGATATCGATGGTATCAAATCGATTGATTCAACTTCTTCTGTATGAGTCAGCTCTGTGTCGGTAGAGCTCTTTAATGGAGTTGATACACGAGATGTTATGACTGATATTAAAGACAAGATCGATGGTATTTCATTTCCAGAAGATGCCGAAGATCCAAATGTGATCGAAATCAGTACTTCTAACGAACTTATGTTCCAATTGCTTATTTATGGGCCAAAAGATACTTTTTCAAACTTTTTCCTCAATTCAAAGGCACAAGAAATGAAAAGTGCTCTGGAAGGGAAAGGATGAATCTCTTCTATTGATTTGTGATGACTGAGTTCAACTCGTGCTGATGCAAGCTCGAGTAGTATAGACGATTATGATATCGAAGTACTCATCTCGCGTGATAAAATTCAAGAACTTTGATTGTCTCTTAGAGATATTTCCAGTCAAATCCGATCCTTTAATAAAAATACTCCCATAGGAAATTATACTATTGGTGATCTTTCCTATGATTTTCGATTTCAATGAGAGTTTAACTCGGTTGATGAACTTAAAAATCTGACCATTATTGGAAGTGATAACTCACTCTTAAAACTTTCTGATATTGCTCAAATCAAAACAGTTTATCCATGAGATAATATCTATTCTCTCGTATTTTCTGGTGAAACATGATACAACTATGTGAGCCTTGATTTTAACAAAAAAGAAGGAAGTAACATATTTGTAAATTCTGCGAGTGCAAAAAGATTGATAGAGTCATATGTAGCTGATAATGCACTGTGATTTTCTGGACTCCAGATAGAATATACCAAAGATGCTTGAGATGTGATTAAAGAAGATTATAAAAGCCTGTCACGAACAGCAGTTCAAACCCTTATACTGGTATTTATAGTCATATTCATATTTGTCGGGATGAGAGAGTCTCTTATTGCGAGTATTTTACTTCCTCTTTCATTCCTCATTACCTTTATTGTGCTTGATACATTGTGACTCAGTTTGAATTTCTTAACGAATTTTTCTTTGGTATTGACTCTCTGAATTGCTATTGATACGATTATTATAATTATTGAAGGAGCTTCTGAACGACTGAAAATATGATATAACAGATGATCAGCTGTATTACTGGCAATGAAAGATCTCAAAGCTCCTTTGATTTCCGGTACTATGACGACTCTAGTTGCATTTTTACCAATGATGTTTCTTCCAGGTATTACGGGGAAATTCTTGAGTTATATACCGATTACGGTATTTGCCACTTTGCTCGCAGCACTTTTGTTATCACTGACCGTATCTTCGGCTCTTTTTCTTAAACTCACGAAAAAATATACCACTTTTCAAACAGAACCAAGTTTTGAAAAGAGTCTTTCCAGTGATGAAAAAAATTTTCTCGTAGAACAAAGGTCATGAAAAACTCAGTTAACCAACCAAACTCTGTGACTCAGAGGAAGATTCTTAGAGGCACTTTGAAGCTTTTATTTCAAGATACTCCATTCATTTCTCTCTCATAAAAAGGAAAGACTTCTCGCTATTATTACTCCTATTATCTTATTATTTCTGACTTTCTTTTTCCTCGCTCCTCGTATTGGTTTTACACTTTTTCCAGCAGGTGACAATGCGGTACTTGATATTAATGTCAGTGGCCCAACTGGAAGTAAAGAAGAAGTATTAGAACAATATCTTCCTCGAGTAGAAGAAAAAATATCTGCCTATCCAGAACTTGAAATCGCAAATATTACTCTTTCATGAAATGAGATGGGTATTTATATAGAGCTCACCAATAAAAATGATAGAGAAAGAAATGTTTTTGATATCGAATCATCGATGTTGGCTGATCTTCAATTTCTTGTATCTGATGGTTTTGAAATGGAAGCACAAGCTCAAGAGTGATGACCTCCAACTGGGAAGCCAGTATGAGTCAAACTGATTGCAAGTAACACAAAATCTGTTCCTGATCTCAAAAGAGTATCTAAAGATTTTGAAGCTTTTTTAAGAGACATCCCATGAACCAAAAATATTACTTCGAGTAGTAGTGATACTCCCGGTCAGTTTGTGTTCCTATTTGATAATAACAAACTCAACTACTTTGGACTCAATCCAGATGACTTTTTGAATGAAATATATTTTTATACTAATGGACTCAAGGCAGGGTCTATTAAATCTGAATTTGAAGATAATGATATCGTTCTCAAAGTAGCTGAGTTTGAGGAAGATCTTTCTCCAAGTGATATAGAAAATCTGGTCATTCAAACGAGAGTTGGGAAATTCCGAGTGGGAGACTTTGCTTCCTATGAACTCACTTCCGGGCTCTCAAGTATATCTAGAGAAGATAGAAAGATTACTATCAGTGTAGAATCTGACCTGGAATTAGATACTCTTCCTTCTGAGGTTCAACCTCAACTGATTACTTTTGCTGAGAGCTATAATTATCCTGCTTGAATATCTTTTTCTTCAGGTGGAGAAAATACAGAAAATGCCGAACTTATTCAATCGACACTTCAGTCATTTTTTATCGCAATTTTTCTTATTTTTACCATATTAGTATTTCAATTTAATTCTTTTTCCAGACCACTCATTATTCTCTATAGTGTAGTACTGGCTCTCTTATGAGTAAATATTGGTTTATTCTTTACAGGAAATCCATATTCTATGTCATTTGCTATTGGGTTTATTGCTTTGACAGGTATTGTTGTGAATGATGCGATTATATTTGTGGATCGTATGATGAAAAATATTGCTAAACTGGAAGAATTCACGAACGGTACTCCAACTCAGGAATCATATCTTGATGCTGTATCCGCAGCAGGGAAGACCAGACTCCAACCAATTATTGTAACTACTCTGACTACTATATTTGGGGTACTTCCTCTCGCTCTTCAAGATGAATTTTGGGCTGGACTTGGTTTTACGGTCATATTTGGTCTCCTTGTTGGTTCTTCTATGACACTCTTTATTATTCCAGCTCTGTATTATCAACTCTATGTTGTAAGGAAGTGTAAACAGTGGAAATAATATTGACTTTTATGAAATACTATTTAATATATTCGTACTAATAATAAAAAAGGAGTTTTTTATTATTAAAGATATGTTATATGTTAAATATTCAGCAAGAGTTTTCTAGTAATTTACAACAACTTCAAGACGAAAAAAATAATAGAGTAGTATGGTATGGAAACGAGCAGACAAGATATTGAGATTTAAGTATTGAACAACAGAATAAATATGATCAAGCAGAGGCAGATAATATAAATTGGGAGAATGAAATAAATAGACTAAAGAATCTTAATTTAAATGTAGTTGATAAAGTATCATAAAATTGTTTGCTAAAAATATTTCCTCCAATATACTTTGGAAGAAATATTTTTTTATTGTAAAATAATGATTGTAATTGATGGAGAGTTTAGTGGTTTGGATCATACAAAACATGGACTCTTGAGTCTATGAGCTGTTGATCTAAATAACCCCGAAAAACAATTTTATGGAGAATGTAGACTGGAAGAATGGATGACTTTTACTGAGGAAGCACTCGGAGTGAATGGATTTAGTGAACAAGATATCTATGATACGAGCAAAAAGACTATCAAAGAAATGATTCATGAATTTGATGATTGGCTCAAAACTTGTTCCACTCCGCAAATACTCATTGGACAAAACCCAAAATCAGATATGGATTTCCTCCGAACCAGTTATGAAATAGCAGGTTTAGAATATCCACTTGGGCATAGAAGCTTGGATACCCATACGATCGTATTTATGAAGCATTTACAATTAGGGCATGATATACTGATAGAAAAATGAAATTATAAAATTAATCTAGATGAATCACTCAGGTTTGTTGGTATCAGGTGAGGGGAGCCAAGACCTCATAATGCACTCACAGGAGCCAAGTGTGAAGCAGAAGTGGTATCAAGAGTTATTTATGGGAAAAAACTTCTTCCAGAGTTTGAAGATATAGATATACCAGTGTATTTATCGAGAGATGAGAATCTATAATCCATCAGTCCTTCGGACAGCTTCCTTTATATAAAGAGAAGAGAAAACAGGAACAGAAAAGATGTTTATTTTCATTAAATACCTCCCTTTTTAAAAGGGAGGTATCCGAAACGAAGTTGAGGAGGGTGGGATTATTAAGACACAAAAAAAACTTGAGTATATTTGGGTAAATAGTGACTCAAGCCATAATTGTCTAGATTCTCATCCTAGACATATTATAGCTTGTATTTGTCTAGGGGAATATAGATCGGGGTGAAAAATTAACCTTAATCTTTCGTGTCCAGTATATCGGACGAGAATTCAACCTCTCTTGGGTAATTTTGAAAAGCTATTCACCATGCTTTTTTATTTTTGTTTGATCTCTATAAGAGATTATTTTTTTGGTTGTTTTGTTTGGTGAATGGTTTGTTATACTCGAACCAAAATCAGCTTATAATTAAACGAACTCTGGTTACGAGTATAACTCATATTACACCTTTTTTGTTTTTATTTTTGTTCTCGAAAAACGAGATTTTTTTGGTGTTAGGAAATCTTGCTAGGTTTTGCAAGCTCCATCTTGAGAAGTAGAATTCTGTTAAAGAACATGTAAGTAAGAATAACTTACATACATGTATTATATCTGTTTTTTAGAAATACTTCTACTTATACGAGTTGATTATTTTATAATTTTTATTTTAAAATAATTAAATACATTAATATTCTCTATTTATAGGCATTTTTAATTTTTGAAAAATATAAAAATTCTTTTGTTTTTATCCCAATTTTTTCAATAAAAAACACCAAAAAATAGGGGTAAAATAAAGGGTATTGTTTCAAAAATGTATACTATTATTTTGAAAGCTTATTTTTGTGAAAAAAATGTAAAAAATATAAAAATAACCCTTTATAAACAACATAAATAAGATTTTTGTATAAAAGTAAAAATGCTTTATTTTTTCAAGTTTTTCACTATAATCTTCATGAAATTATATTTAAAAAATCAGTTCCATACACATGATAGAACATACACGAGCATTTTTGGATAAAAAAATAGATGATATCAACGAGTTAGATATTCAAACTCTTAGAGAAGTCATCAAGTACCATAGTGACCTCTATCATAACAAGGAAGCTCCTATTATAAGTGATACAGAGTATGATATACTTTTTAAGCTTTTGCAGCAAGCAGAGAAAAAATTTTGAGCAGAACAGACCTCGCTTGAAGTATGAGCAGAGCTCAAAGAATCAAGTTTTGCAAAAGTAGCACATTCACGTCCAATGATTAGTCTGGATAATACCTATAATGCAGATGAACTCAGAGATTTTGATAATAGAGTGAAAAAATTGATGAACCCCCCTCAGTCCCCCCTTGTCAGGGGGGAAGGATATAATGAAATTTCCTCAACCCTCTCTAATAAAGATCGAGTTATAGAGTATACTATGGAATTTAAATTTGATGGACTTTGAATAGAGCTTATTTATGAAAATGGAAACCTTATTCAAGCTATTACTCGCTGAAATGGATTGGTATGAGAAGATGTGACTCAGAATATCTTACAGATAGATAATATTCCCAAAAAAATACAGATTCAAGAGAGAATTGAAATCAGAGGAGAAGTTGTGATGCCTCTTTCAAGCTTTGAAATGCTTAATGAACAAGCAAAACGTGAGGCTACAAAAATCTTTTCAAACCCACGAAATGCAGCCAGTGGAAGTGTAAGAATGAAGGATAATCGAGTCACGAAAGGAAGAAAATTACAATTTTTTGCTTATGATGTAGGTGATTGGGAGAGTATACAGAACTTCTCTCAGACACAGCCCTCACCCCCAGCCCCTCTCCCAAGGGGAGAGGGGAGCTCCCAAAGAAGTTATTATGATTTTATATACTGGTTAGAATGATTGGGTTTTGAAATTTCAAGTTATTTTAAAAAATGTTCTTGAATCGAAGAGATTATACAAAATATCGAAGAAATTTGAGATATTAAAAAGAAAATTGATTTTGAAATAGATGGGCTGGTTATCAAGGTAGAAAATATAGATTTGTGGAAAGATATAGGTTCCACTGAACATCATCCAAGATATGCTATATCTTATAAATTTCCTGCAGAGTTATTCACTACAGAGATTCTTTCTGTAGAACATCAAGTAGGACGAACTGGTACTATTACTCCAGTTGCAAACCTAGAACCAGTCAATATTAATGGAGCTATTATTCGACGAGCGACACTTCATAACTATGAAGAAGTGGAAAAACTGTCAGTAGGAGTAGGGGATAGAGTATTTTTAAAAAGAGCCTGAGAAGTAATACCTAAAATAGTTTCTGTTGCTCTACATGCAAACAAATGAACTATCCTACCTCCTCATAAATGTCCTTCTTGTCATACAGAAGTACAAAAAGACGAAGATAAAGTGCGATATTACTGTCCAAATACTCTTGATTGTCCGGCTCAACATTCGGAAAAACTCATTTTTGCAGTAGGGAAGCAAGGGTTTGATATTGATGGATTTGGTGAAAAACAGGTCGAACTTTTCCTGCGAGAATGAATTATTTCAAATATAGGAGATATTTTCCGTATAGCAGATAAAAAAGATGTTATCTTGGATTTGGATTGATTTCAAGAAAAATCAGTAGAAAATTTGATAGCAGGGGTAGAGAAAGCGAAACATATAGATATAGCAACTCTCCTTTGTGCTCTTGGTATTCCATGAGTCGGGAAAAAAACAGCAAAAACTCTTTCTCGTCTTTTTTTCTCTCATGATAACCTGCTCAATTTTTCTTATACCGAAGAAGAAATGGAGTCTCTGAGTGATATCGGCCCAGAAATTGCAAAAAATATTATAGAATACTTTACTGATACTCATCATAAAGAAATTCTTGAAGAACTTTCAGATATTCTTGAGATTACATATTATCAAGAAAAAGCAGAATGATGAATATGGAATGGAGTGAAAATATGTATTACAGGAAGTTTTGAATGATATTCTCGTGATGATCTTATTAAAATACTTGAAGAAAATGGAGGGGAATTTGTCTCATCTGTGAGCAAAAAGACAGACTATCTCTTAGCAGGAGAAAAGGCTGGAAGTAAGTTAAAAAAAGCTCAAGATAATGGAGTAGAGGTGATAAATTTAGAAGAGTTTTTAGAAAAAACAAAGGCATAGGATTTAATTCCTATGCCTTAAAAAAATATTTTACTATATAGCTTGATCATATAAATCTAAAACCTTCACACTTTTTTCCTCAGTTGTAAAACATAGAGTTAAGGTTTCTTCCGTCATTGCTGATACACGAATACCCACATGTTCATTAGTTGAAATATTTTTAAAGCCAAAATTACTGCCAACCGTTACTGCTGTTAGATTATCTTCCCCTATAAGAATATAACCAGCAGTTGAACATGTAATATCTATAAGACCACTTTTTAGTTCCCATTTTTCGACTTTAATATTAATATTTCCATCTATAACAACAATTTGTCCTGATTGAATATTAGTACAATGATTCATTACGTTTTCCTCTTATTGCTGAGTATGTTTTAGTTTACTTCCTCCGAATAATACAGTAATTTATTTTATAATTTTGTCAAACAAAAATTACTTCTCATTATAAATATGAACATCTCTTTGAGGGAAAGGAAAGTTGATTCCTGCTTTATCAAATTCTTTTTTAATCGTTTCAATCAGATGAAACCGAGCACTCCAATAGTCCTCTGTTTTTACCCAAACTCGAAAGGCAAATATAACCGCATTGTCTCAAAGTTCTTTCACAACAATAGTGACACCATCTTCATCAAGAATTCTTTCTTCTGATTCAGCAATTCGTTGCATTACTTCTCGCGCTTTATCTATAGAATCTGAATATGATATTCCCACATCCAAATCTATTCTACGTTTTTTTTCCATAGAAAAATTTACGATACTTCCTCCAATTGCATCAGAATTTGGAATAATAATTGTTTTTGCATCAATGGTTTTGAGTATCGTGTTAAAAATTTGCACTTCTTTTACGGTTCCGAAGTGCCCAGCTGTCTCAATTAAGTCTCATACTTTGTATGGTTTAAATATCAGTATCATAATTCCAGATGCGAAGTGAGAAAGTGTTCCAGAAAGAGCCATACCAATAGCGATACCAATGGTAGCAAAGAGAGCAATAAATGAACTGGTTTCTACTCAGAGCATTCCAATAGCTGCTACAAAAACAATTGCTTTGAGAATGTTTTTGAGAAGACTTCCTACGAAATGTCGAATAGTCGATTCCATTTTTTGTTTTTTGAGAACTTTTTCAATGACTTTTTCAATAATATTAGCTATTTTAAAACCAATCCAAAGTACGAGAAATGCTCCAATAATTTTTGGAGTATATGTCATTATGTAAGGTATAGTTTGGTCTATAATATTTTGAATATCTTGTGTTCGTAGGTCCATAATATTGTTTTTTATTAAATATTTCCTCTGAATGGTATGTGGACCAGTCAAAAAATCAAATTCTTTCTCTTGCTTTATGTAACTTTTTTTTTAAACTATTGTCACTTCAAAGAATGGATCGATAGCTCAGTTGGTAGAGCACCGGACTCTTAATCCGTTGGTCCCGGGTTCGAACCCCGGTCGATCCACCATTTGTGACGATTAAAATTTTGAAAGGCTTTGAATAGTGGTTCTTCCTGTATCTAAAGCCTTTTTTTGTTGTTAAAATTTAGTTCGAGCACGACTTTTGCAATATATTCAAGTTTTTTTACATTAACCCTATTAACTAAAAAAGACTCTCGTTTCGAGAGTCTTTTTTACAAAGTATAATTATGCTTGAGGTTTTTCTTCAGCGAAGTCTACTTTGATACTTCTTCCGTCGAGTTCTACACCATCCATAGCTTCTTTTGCTTTTGATGCATCTTCAACAGTTTCAAATTCTACGAATCCGAATCCTCGAGACTTTCCAGTCTCTCGATCCATAATAATTTTTGCGTGAACTACTTCACCATGCTCCTTAAAAGCATCTTTTAGATCTTGCCAAGAAAGTCCCCATGAGATTCCCCCAACAAACAGTTTTTTGGTTGCTTCCATATTGTTATATATGGTCAGAAAATAAAAGCCGAGAATACCACTCCAGTTACTGTAACATAAAAGAAAAACCGTATCTCACTCATGAGTGTATGGAGGAATGACGAAAAAACAAGCTTTTTTTACTCTCTATCAAATTCTACTACAATATTTCTGAGTATTTTTATGAGTTTTAGGTCATAACCTTTGTTATTACACATCCATTCAGATAGATGAAAAGCAATAGCTGGTTTTGAATATTTTTGAAAATACTTATTGAATAGATGTTCATATGAGAGGGAAATCTTCCCCTTTATATCAAGTTCACTCATGTGTAGCTTGAGCTTTTTTATATCTTTTTCTATTTTATCTTTACTATATTTATCTTCCCATTTTTTCTTGGCTCGTTTTTCTATCGTTTCTTTAAAAAAACGATAAATAGCTTCTGGCTTATAATAATTTTCAAATTCTCAATCGAGAATAATCCAATGATATTTTTCAAAGCAAGGAGATGTTACGTCTTTATTGTATACCTGCCTAATAGACTTTTTTATCATAAGTTCATCTGACTCATAGGTACTGTCTCGATCCATGATTGCAAATACATTTTTTGGTCAAAATACTTCACAGGCAAAACAATACCAGTCACCCAGAGTTCATTTTCCACCAACATCCACAATAGAAATATTTTTCATATTTATATTAAAATAATTATGAGGAGTGAGGTGTGTTTTGTTATTTGGTAGATCATTTTCGTTCCAATTCCAATTCTCGTATATGTTTGGGAGTGATATTTTTTCTGTTTCTCATTCTGTTAAAATAATAGCATCAGAAAAAAATACTTCTGCATTTTTAAATATAAGAGATATCATTATTTTGTTATATTTCCCATATTTATTTTGTATTTTATGGTACTGTGAAATACCATCAACTTTTTTGGTAAAAACGATATCAGATATTTCGTATTTTCATTTTTTGAAATTTGCGACCAGGTCAGGGGAGTGAGTTGAGTAGAGAATCTGAGTATTATTTTTTTCTCCTATTTCTTGAAGTAGATGATCAATGAGTTTGGTTCCATGTGGATGGAGAAAATTTTCTGGTTGATCGATAATAAATATCTTTAGGCTATCATCATTGTATTCTTCAAGAGAACTCAGATATAGATTGAGGAGTTTGATTATGAGTGTAGAGTGAGACTCATATTCATTGTTTTTTGATTCTTTATCAATATGTTTCGTAATTTTTTTAGAAAGAGATTCTTTGTTATTCAGTATCATATTTACGAGACTATGATACCAGCTGTTTTTTAGATGCTTTTGAATAGTTCTATCACTGGGAATATGGATAAAACTACAACTTTCTATAATATTTTCTGGATCTGATATACTCGTGTATACTTGCTTGGTTGTTTGATCAAGGTATGCTTCTAGGAGAATTTCTTGTTCTATTCCATTATTTTCTATTTCTACTTTTATATAAATCTCTTTTTTATTATTTTTGAAGTCACTGGGTTCTATTGGATGATTTCCTGTATCAAATATTTTTTCTAGAGCATGAAGAATATTTGATTTTCCACTCATGTTTTTTCCTACAAATACAGTTTTGTTATCACCAAAAGACACCCCCGTATTTTTTATACTTCGGAAGTTTCATATCTGTATGCTACGAAGATGAATCATAGAGAGAATTAGAAGTGTTTATTGTTATTTCTATTATATCATATTTTTTCTTTGATATGCAAAAAAATATTTTTATGCTTTTTCCTATGAATGGTATCTATAATAGCGAGATATCTTCCGTAATCGATGTTTGGAGTTTTATGAAAAATAGACTTCACTTTTTCTATATAATTTTCTAGATCACCTTCATGGGACATGATTTTATATATAGTAATAATATGTGTGACATGAAGAATGATTTCGGTAATAATTCAGCCAATAGAATCATGTACATAATGGTAATGAAGCCAACAACTTGAGCACAAAAGAAGTACAAGTCTCAGCTTTGCTTTTTCTAAGAAAAAGAAAGCATAGGTAGCCATAATCGATGCAGTAATAGGAAAAAGTGAGACAGAATCTTCAAATGTGAGAATTCCTGTAATAATAGTAAGAAATATAACTCCATAAAATATTTTTATATTTTTGTGATACTTAAACGAGAGCAATAATCGAGCTATTCCTATTATTTTTATACATACTCAGACCAATAAGCCCATAGAGATAAAATGGAATAACCAAAAAAAGTTTGATACAACAAGTATTTTTTTTACTGCACCATCTTCTTCTTGTAGAAAGGCCCAAATAATACTCAATAATCACATGATACCCATGGTTTGACCGATAGGATTTTCTAAATACACAGAAATAATATATTCCATTCTTACGCTTATTTTGTTTGCTATTTAAAATTTTATATATTAAAACATATATATTATTTTGTGTCAAAAAAAAGACTCTGAATAAGAGTCTTTTTGTTTCGATGCTTCCCGAGCAATTTTTTTTGTGAGTTTTTTCATCTTGTCCTTTACTGGACGGTTAATCTTTTTATAGAGAATTTTTTCTTTTGTTTGGGAAAAATTTCTAGTTTTCCATGATATAACCACCCGCAATCTTCGTATTTTTTTTCCAAAGTATGGAGTTTTTTCCAATACCTTAACAAAAACTACAAATATAAAGAGTTTCCATGCTTCTATGAGAACCCATTCTATTTTTTGTATAGCTATTACAAAAATAGTAATGATTCCTGTTAGAAATTGTCCGATAGAAAATTTAGCTAATATAGGAACAATAAGAGTCCAACCATTGGTTACCCAAAGGAGAATTCCTGCAGGTATCAATCCAATAAAGAAACTGCTTATTTTTTTCCAAAGAGAAAAACTTTTAAAGTTTTTCCATTGGATAGATAAATAGAGAATCAAAGGGTGTTTCAGATATTTGAATACTCGCTCTTGAAATAACTTTATGAACATATTAGCAATATGTTTTTTAAATAGAGTTGGTATTCCTATAAAAATAATCTTTTTCCAAAAAATATTTTTCCAAGCAATGACTCCACTTTTGAAGAAAAAATAGAGAAGAGGCTTGAGAATAAATTTTTTTATAGAAATCCAAAGCATACTGAGTCCCAGCATAGCCAAGCTACTGACCCATGTTCGAAATCCTTCATCAAACATGCTATAAATTCCTATTATGACCCCTATAAAACACAAGGACCATAGAAAACCTTTGAAAAGTTTCATGTGTGATTCCTCGTGAGTTGAAATTTGTTTTTGTTTTTTTGCTTTTTAAAAGCGAAATATATTTTAATTAAAATAATAGAAAGTCAATAACTTCTCTTATCTTCTTTTCTTCTTCCCAAACTTATCTTTCAACCTCTTATATTCTCGTTCTCATAGTTTTTCCTCTAGTACCAGATTAATCTGAGCTTCTTCATCAAACAAACTCAAATCCATATCTAGATTATGCTGTTTTTTGTAAGTGTAGTCTTCATAGTTTCCATAACTCACTGAAAGCTCTCAGTCCTGAATAAACCATATATTCGTAGCCAGTTTATTGACAAAGTATCGATCATGAGAAATAAAAAGAATGGTTCATTCAAACTTTTGAAGTGCTTGTTCGAGTTCTTCACGAGTATCATAGTCCAGATGATTGGTTGGTTCATCGAGAATTAAGATATTACAGTCATGTTGACCAAGCAGAGCAAAGAGTAATTTTGATCGTTGTCATCCAGAGAGGAGATTGACCGGTTTATCAATATCATTTTTATCAAAAAGGTAATGCTTCAAAAGACCTATGAGTTGCTGTTCTGGATAGTGAATTCATTTTTTTTCAAAATTTTCTCGTACCGTCAGTGTATTATCCAGCTCCTCATGCATTTGAGAATAGTAGTTTATTTGCACTGCTTTTCCTCGAGAATAAAATCCATCGAGCACATCAAGTTGCCCAATAATACTCTTGATAAATGTTGATTTCCCGACTCAGTTTTCTCATACCACTCAAATACGTTGTTTTTTATAGAGGACAAGGTCACCAATATAAAAGAGTGGTTCTTGTCGGCCAATAAAAACTTCTTTAAAACTCATGACTTTTTCTGGAGACTCTCAAGTATATCAGAAGAAAAATTTTGGTTTCTTGGGGATATAGGGAGCTTCTATTCGATCCATTTTATCGAGCATCTTTTCTCTTGATTTTGCCCACCCCGCTCGTGAACCTGCCCTGAATCTATTAATAAGATTTTCCTGTTTATCTATATATTCTTGTTCTCTTTTATAGTCATCCATTTTTTTCTTTTCTCGTAACTTTCTCTCAGCTACATAATCACTATAATTCGTATGATATATCTCAAGAGGTCGTTGTGGTTGGACCTCGAGTGTTTTGTGACAGACTTGATCCAAGAATTCTCTGTCATGAGAAATAATGACGTATCATCCTGACCACTTATTATTCAGATATGATTCGAGCCATTCTACTGACCCCATATCTATGAAGTTGGTCGGTTCATCGAGAAAAAGGATATCAGGAGATTCAAGCAGTACTTTTGCCAGAGCAACTTTGGTTCGTTGTCCACCAGAAACTTCGGATATTTTTTTACTCAACAGATCTACGATTCCCATACCATTGGCCACTGCATGAATTTTGTTATGGCACTCATGTCCTCATGTATGACCCAGTTGTTCGAGGAGAGAAGAATAGGTTTCTATAAAGTCCATATTACTGGGGTCTTGTTCCATTTGCTTCTGAACCTTATCGATTTTTTTATTGAGTTCATTGATTTCACGAAAAGCGTTTTGCAACTCTTGTTCTATGGTCATTTCTGGATTATCTTGATAGATTTGTTGGAGGTATCCTATGCGGAGATTTCAGATATTTTCTATATTTCATTCATATCCTCATATTTCTCATGTGAGGACTTTGAGGAGGGTTGTTTTTCCAGCACCATTGGGTCATACAATACTGACTCTATCAGTTCTATTGAGAGTAAAAGAAATATCTTTGAGTATCAGTTCTCCACTCAGTTCCAGTTTTTTGATGTCTATTTTTAAGTGTTTCATGCAGAGATTATATAAAAAATATTCCTTAGACAAAATTGGTTTTTTTCTTACCATAAGACAAATATTTTTAAGCATAAGAGTATCTATATGAAAGTCCTTTTTCTTATTCCACCATCAGAATGAAAAAACTCTTGATGAGAGAGATCTGAATCTCTCAGTTTTGTATTTAAAAAACCTCTAGAAATAGCTAAAAATGCAACTGAGAAAGACCTCAAATGTCAATGAAGACGTTATGAAGAAGCGATAATACTCAATATAGATATATGAAACAATACATGCCTTGAAGCCATAGAGAGATATTCAGGAGTTATGTATAATGCCATAGATTATGCTGGAATGAATGAGAATTGAAAAATATTTTTTGAAGAAAGTTTCTGTATACTCTCATGAATGTATGGTCTGCTAAAACCTCGCGATCAGATAGGGAATTATAAGCTTCCGATTGAAACAAAAGGACTCTATGCATTTTGGTGAGATCAGATTACGGAAGCTTTGAGTCAAACAGATGTTGATATAATAGTCAATCTTCTTCCAAATGCTTATCTAAAAATGATTCAGGAGAAAAAACTCAATAAAACTCTGGTGAATATTAATTTTTTGACCGAAAAAAATGGAAAAAGAGTCAAAATAGCACATGGAGTGAAAAAAGTAAAATGAGAATGGATAAAAAAGATATGCGAAAATACAATAACTGATTATAATAGTTTTTGATGAGAAGTTATAAAAAAGGATAACACTCATATTGATATCAATATTTTTTACTCCCCCTAGCCCTAAAGGATGACCTGAAGGCCTCCCCCTCCAAGAGGGGGGAATAGAAAAAATAAAATTATTTTTTAATATAAAACTATGAATTTGCAAACAAAATATGAAACACTGGGTGCGATCGGAAGTGTACGAGAACTAAATTTTGAAGAAATTCTTTCTTTTAGCCCAAAAACTCTTCTGTATTTTTATCCCAGAGATAATACACCAGGATGTACCAAAGAAGCTCGTGATTTTAGCTGTCTCAAAAATGATTTTGGAAAGCTCTGAATTCAAGTAGTATGAGTTTCAAAAGATAGTATTACTTCACATCAAAATTTTGTAGAAAAACAAGATCTAAAAATCGACCTTATTTCTGACCCAGAACTCACTCTTCACAAAGATTTTTGAGCCTATGGAGAAAAAAATAATTACGGAAAAATTGTGATGTGAGTCATTCGTTCTACGTTTCTTCTTGATAAAGAATGAAATATCTTGAAAGAATATAAAAATGTTCGTGCAACCGGTCATGCTGAGAGAGTATTGAAAGAACTTTCTTAACTCCCCCTAACCCCCTCAACTGAGGGGGAATTTTAAAGAATTTACTATGTTTTCAAAAATAGATCCAGATTTTATTAAATATTTTATTTATAAATTGAGCTTTAGAAGAAATTTCATAGCTCTTTTATCCATATATTTTTTAACACTTCCAGATACTACCGCAAATCAAATAGGGATTTTTTCTTGAATATCATATTTACTCTCATTTTTTTTAGAAATTCCATCTGGTTATTTATCAGATAAAATTGGTCATAAAAAAATTCTTATTTGAGGGAAGGTATTTCAATTTTTTTCAGTTATTTTTTATATTACTGCATTTTTTCTTCCATCTCCTTGGAATTTTTATAGTGTTTTTATGGGTTCTATATTACAAACCCTTTCTTTTACAGCAGCCTCTGGTACTGATTCTGCATTTTTACATGAAATATTAGAAAAAAAATGACATGAAAGTATGTATGCAAAAATACATGGAAAAATATCAGCATACGTTTCTTTAATTTCTGTTATTTTTATAGTATCTCTTCCATTTTTTACTTTATATCATATTCTTTTACCTTTTATTATTTGGCTCATTGTCGATATATTTTGATTTATCTCTCTTATATCCATTCAATATACTCAACCAGATACACAAAACCATAAAGAATATAAAAATTTTTGACAACTTTTTAAAGAGTCTATTGATAATAAGACACTACATGTATCATTTTTTCTTGCAATAGTTATATGATTTATGGTTTGAGAAGCTGCATTTCGTTGAGTCTATTTAACAGAGCTTGGGTACCCTATATCACTTATATGAATGGTAATGTGAGCATCACGAATTATTTGGTTTTTCATTGGAAATTCTATTCATCTCCTCAAATGAAAAGTACATTTGAGACAGTTTTTCTTTTTTGAAATATTCTTTTTCTCCATGCTATTTCTCTGTATTACACTTTGAAATAACCCTTATATTGTATGATCTCTCTTTGCTCTTGCAGTTGGATATCAATGGTGAAGAAAAGGACTTATGGAAGACATGTTATTAAATGATTATATTCAAGATAAACGCTATAAAGCAACTTTTCTTTCAATACAATGACAAATATCAAACTTAATATCTGTTTTTATATCTTTTTTACTTGGATTTATTACATCATATTCGTTCAAGATAGGTTATATGACCTTTACTCTTTTATTCTCTATATGCCTGTGTCTATCATTTTACTTTATTTTTCGAAAGAAAGAATGTTAATCTTTAATATATAAAATGAACTTAGAAAAAGGAGAATTAAATCAAAATGAATGACCAACTGGTTCTACTATACTAAAAAACCATCTTCAAAAACATTGTCCTGATTTAAAAAAACAATTTGATGTATGGCAGAGTATTATTTCTGACTATGAGTTTCATTGATTGAATGATAAAAGAGCTCAAAATATTCTTAATTGGTATTATAAAAATAATTCTTATAGCTCACAAAAAAGCAGAAAAAAATATTCTGTTTCTACTCAATATAAAGAAAAACTTTACTCTGATGATGACAAAGTTTGTTCTGATATAGTAGATAAATTTTGTTTTTTTGTTTTACAATCTTATTTACAACAAAAATTAAATATTCCATATAGAGCATTTCAATCATCCTTTTACGATGATATTACATGCTGAGTTGATGCTATTATTATTCTAAAAGATAAAAATATAGTATTATGAATTGATTTTTCTGTAGCTACTACTGATGAATATCTTTTAAAGAAAAGCAAACCAAGATATGTAAGAATAAATGAATTTAATTATATGAATGATTTGTCTCCAAGTGACGTAACTCCTCGTTTTGTATTGCACTTTCTTCCTTGCTTTATAGCTCCAGCACTTTCTCAATTCATGAATTCAATTGAAAATTGAGCACAAGACATAAATGAGTACAAACTATATGAATCATTTTCAAAATGATATATGTATATATCAGAAAAATTTGATACTTTTACTATAGAACATTTCATCCATCATTATAAAGAACATATCTGAGATATTATTGTTCTTTAAAAACTATTTTCGAGTGCTCACATATATGCAATTCATACGGCATCAGCTGCATCATCCGGACGAATAATATCAGAAAGTCCAAAAAGTATTTTGATAGCATTTTGCAGTTGAGTTTTATCTGCTTTCCCATTCCCAGTAATGGCTTTTTTTACTTGTAATGGAGTATATTCAAATGTTTGTATTCATCGCTTTGTAGCTTCATAGAGTATGACTCAACGAGCATGAGATACGGCAATACCAGTCGTAATATTGGTATTGAAAAAGAGTTTTTCTACTGCGATTCTATCTGGATTATATTTTTTGATAATTTCTACAATATCATTTCAAATTTCGAGTAATTTTTGAGATAAATCTATTTTTGGAGTAGTTTTTAATATACCATAATCTATGAGCTGAAATTGGTTATTTTTTCTCTCTATAATGCTAAAACCAGTAGTAGTTGTTCCAGGATCTATTCAAAGAATTATCATGTATTTAATTTATTTCTTGATAATATTTGACATATGTAAATATATGTACTAAAATATAATTGTATATCTAATTTATTTTCTGTATTAAATTATATATACATAATATACTTTGTTATGAAAAAAAGTAAAATTTTAGTGGATGCCTCTCTACTAAATAAAATTGCTCATTCTGATAAAATTTCAGAAGTTGAAAAAATTAGCTTCCTTAAATTTGTCGGATATATGACAAGCGAAGAAAAACATGAATTATCATTACTTGTCTAGCAAATAAAAAAGAACGAAATTATTTTATGAATCGTTCTTTTTTATTTTGATTTTTTTAAAATATTTCATAGACTGTGTGAAATAATATTTTTTTAAAGGAGTCTTATGAAAGTGTTTTTTGGTATGAACATAGTGAAGTTTTTTATGTTACTTGCTATGTTTTTTTGTGGTTTTTGAAGTGTAGGGGCAGGGAGTGAAGAACTTTCATCAACTCAGATATTTGCAGAAAAATGAGAAAATTTTATTTATTATACCCCATATTCGAAACAGGGGCTCTATCGAATGGATTTTGATGGAGAAAATAAGCAACAAATATATCCTGAATATATAAATTCATTTATTGTGTACGGAGATGTTGTTTATTTTTATACACAAGAAGATCCTTCTAATTATGATTCTTATCAGCTCTATTCTATACAGAGTGATGGAACAAATCTAGAACTTTTATGAAATGTTGGATATATACAATTTGAATGAGTTCAAAATAATTTTTTATACTATTCAGAATTTGTTGAAACTATAGATCCAAATGATCCATTTTCACCCCCAGTTTTTTCGAACGTTTTATGGAAAAGAAATATAACTAACTGAGAAAAATTAGAAATTTCATCAAACTTTAGATACATGGTTTGAGAAAATACTTCGAGTCTTTATTTTTTAGAACAAAATACACTCAAGGTTTTTAAAAGAGACTCGCAAGAAGTGTCTACGGTTTTGGATGATGTATCAAAAGCGAGCTTAAAAATCTACGATGATTTTATTGTTGTATCATATTGATGACTCGCAAACAAGGATGATCCAAGGATGGATATTTATAATTCCCAGACCCATGATTTGATAGAATCTTACTCTCTTGAAAATTTAAATAATACGTACTTTGTATCTGATAATTATATTTTTTACAGAGATCAATATGCTCCTCTCACATATCGTGTAAACAGAGAGAATAATCAAATAGATACTATTTCTTCACCTGATAATTTTTACGAATATTATACGATAGAGGAAAATCCAGAATATATTTACATGAGAGGCTGAAACACCAGAGATATATATGCGTTTCATACTCAAGATTTAACTTTTTTAGAAATCCCAAGGAATCATGATATATGAACTTTTCGATTTGATGATGGAAGGTATTTATATACATCATCTAATGACAGTTTTTATAGAATAGATTTAAATATATGAATATGAGCACTGATAAATTCAATGCTAGAGATTACCGCTTCAGATGCATGTGAAAATTCGGAATACCACACGGCATATTTGAATTTATATAAGACTGATTGAAATGAAGAAAAATTCAGTTTTTATAACGACTCTCAAACATATCGTGACAGTACGATTGGGTGTATGAGTGGTTGATGGTTGCATTGAAGTAAGAGAACCACACATAGTTGTGAATTTATAGACTTGAATGTATATGAGCAGACAACAGATATTAACTATACATGTAGTCTATATGAAAAACGGGGAAGTTCAGCTGCATGATGAAGTGGTTGGGAGAAAACTACATACAAAGATGGAACATTTACTATTCAAAATAACTTATGTTTGTATGACGAATCATTTTGTCTACCAAGTTTTCCTGGCTATGAAAACCCAGAAGAAAATAATGATTCAGATTATACTTCAGACAATACTCCCTCAGGAGAAACCATCCTTGAAGAAAAAGAATCCGAACAAAAAATAGAAGCTTCAGAAACAGCATCCCAGCAAGATATCACCAATACCTCTGATGCTTGAGATCCCGTAATGCTGCACTCAGGGGAATTTGTCTACGATAATACCCTCATGGCATATTCATCACTTGGAATGCCATTTGAATTGAATATTCACTATGAAAACCAGGCCTATTATAATGGGCCTATTGGGAATAATTTTGACCATAACTACAACCTCTTCCTGGTAGAAGACAGTGAAGGAAACATGAATTTTCATAACGGAAAACTCGGAGTATTTCCATTTGTCAAAACGCAAGAGTGATTTGCAGAGAATGTCAGTATCGATGCAAAATTAGAACAAATAAATGATACATATCATCTGAGTATGGATCAAAAAATGACCTATATTTTTTGAGAAAATCTGAGAATAGAAAGTATGACAGATAATTTCTGAAATACCTTTAGTTTTTTACATGATGAAAATAATCAACTCACTCAGATAACAGATAGTCTTGGGAGAGTATATGGCTTTACATATTATGATCACTCACGACTTCAAACTATCACTGACTTTCTCGGAAATACTCTTGATTTTGAATACTATGGATCAGGAGCAACAGACGGAAGTGAATATGATCTTCAAAAAATAATTACAACAAATAGCTGAGAATCAAAAGAAATCTCTTTTACTTATACGATTTGAGATGACTTTGAGAGTTCACATAATATCGTAGACCTCATTGATTCAGCTGGAAATATCTATGTAACCAATACCTATGATGCCAATGACCGAGTCATCGATCAGCAGTTTGGAGAAGGAAGTATTAGCTATGAATATACACTTTCATGAAGTGGGAATGTTCTAGAAAATAGAGTCGTTGATCGAGTCTGAGATGAAACGATATATTCATATAATGATCGAGGAAATACCACCAAAAAAGTGGTGAAAAAAGAGACAGGAGATTCTGTCTATAGCTACGAATATGATGAAAAATGACAGCTTATCGCAGAAGTATATCCACTCTGAAATGGATATAGCTATCTGTATGACGAGCGAGAAAATATGACAGAAAAACGAATGAAGGCAGATATGACTGCTCCAGATAGTGCAGATGATCTCGTATGGATCTATGAATATCATCCAGACTATAATACTCCTATACAAACAACCCAACCAAATGGTTTGGTAATTTTAAATACACTTGATGAACAGGGGAATATGATTCAAACACAGATGCAATGAGTAGAAGATGCTGAGTGAAATCCTCTTGAGATTATTGAGAAATTTTCATATAACCCTCAAGGACAGCTTATATCTCGAACCGATGCAAATGAAAATATCACTCAGTTTGAATATGATGGGCAGAATCTTGTAAAAACCATAGAAATATCATCTGAAGGCAATAGAGAAACTCTTTTTACTTATGACGATGCAGGAAATATTATCTCAAGTACCGATGCGAATGGAAATACCACCCAAATGACCTATGATGCATTCTTTTTGCTGACATCTCAAACAACTCCAACAGGGATTGTGAGCGAATATGCATACAATGATCTCAATAAAAAAATCCAGCAGCGACTTATCCTCCAAGATGGATCCGATGTAACGACCCTATTTGAATATGATATTCTTGATAATCTCACCGAAACTACGACAGAAAAAGACGAATGAGAAACAGAATCTATCGCTACCAAATACGATGCAGATTCACGTATTATAGAAACCCAGTCTCGAACAGGAGCAAAAAACACTTTTGAATATAGTCCTTCAGGAAAAATTCTCAAAAAAACGACGCATTCAAATAAAGGAAATATTTCTACAATTTATAGCTACGATCTCAATGATCGACTGATCAGCCAAACAGCTCCGAATGGTTCTGTTACTACTTTTGCATACGATGGATTTGATCGATTGATGACTCAAACTGATGCTCTCGGTACGGTGAGCGTATTCGACTATGATCCAAGTGGAAATATTATAGAAACGACCGTCACGAATAGTGATGGAGTTATGATGCAGAAGATGACTCGTGATTATGATCTCCTCGATAGAGCTATCGTAGATCGCTCTCATAACCTGGAAACAGGAGAAATACTCGAAACCACTACTCGCTTTGATCCAGCTGGAAATATCATACGAGTGACTGATCCAAGTGGAAATACAACTCGTTTTGTATATGATGATTTTCATCAGCAGATTGAGAGTATTGATGCACTGGGAAATAGAACTCTCACAGACTATGACCCAGTCTGAAATATTCTCTCAACCACACTTTTTGGAACGGATTCTCAAGAGGTGAAAACGCAGTATCTCTACGATCCAGATAATAGACTGATTCAAGAAACCAACACTCTCTGAGAGGTGAAGCAATATAGCTATAATAACCTCGGACAGCTTATTTCTCGAACCGATAAAGACGAATGAATCACAGAGTATAGCTATGATTATTCAGGCAATATCCTGACTGAAACACATGAATGAAGAACCATCAGTTATGAGTATGATGCAAATAATAATATGTCACAACTCACTGATGCCAATGGAAATGTGACTCAGTATACATATAATGATATCAATGAACTCATCACGATTACCTATCCTGACGGAAACAAAACAGAGTATGAGTATGATGTATCTGGAAATATGATTTCCAAAATTGATCCAAATGGAACACGAGTAGAGTATGAATATGATGTACTCAATCGACTCATACAAAAAGATATTCAAACAGGTTCTTGAGTTCTTGGGGTCACTTCAGAAACCTATCGTTATGATGCACTTGGAAGACTTTTAGATGCGAATGATAGTTCACAAAATAATCTCACATTTAGTTATGATAGTCTCTCTCGATTGCAATCTGAAAGCAATGGATGACAGGAGATAGATTATAGTTATGATCGAGTAGGAAATAGAATTTGATATGATGCTCCAGGTATTGCTCCAATTGTGTATGAATACGATCCACTGAATCGACTGAGTCATATATCGGTAAGCCCTCACCCTAACCCTCTCCCAGAGGGAGAGGGAAGGAGCCCAATAGTAGATTATACGTATAATTCTCTTCAAAAAACATTACAGACACTGTGAAATGGTGTAAAAACAGAGTATAGCTATGATCCACTTCTGCGACTCAAAACACTGAATAATTTTGTATATGAATATAATACTCAATGAAATATTATTTCCAATGGTTCAGATAATTATAATTATGATTCACTCGATAGAATATCATCAGTAGACTATGGACAAAAACACAACAAGTGGACATGAGGAACTTTTGAGTATGATCTGATGTGAAACCGAACATCAGAAGTATTGAGTAGAGTGAATAAAAAAGGCAAAACTCGAAATGTATCATTTCATTATACCGTGAATGATTTGAACCAATACAGCAATCGAGAAGTATATAAAAATATTCCAGAACCAGAACAGCCCTCACCCCCAGCCCCTCTACCGTCAAGCGGCACCGAGGTCCCCGAGGGCGAGGGGAGCTCCCAAGAAATAGGTGAAGATGAAGAAATAACTATAGAAATGGAATGAAAACTTCTCTATGATGCTGCAGGGAATCTGATCTGAAATATGCTGAATAACAGAAGACAGTATGTATATAGCTATGACTACAAAAACAGACTGGTACAGATAGAGAAACATATTTACAAGAAAGACCAGCTTGAAAAGACGGTCAAAGTAGTAGAAATTACGTATGATGTTCTTTGACGAAGAAGCCAAAAGAAATTCAACAACGGATCATATAGAAACTATATCTATTCTAATCAAGATGTGATTCTTGAGCAGAATTACTCTAAAAAAGACAAGCTCAAGAACCAACGACAGATCATAACATCCAATCAAACAGATGATATACTGGCTATGATACTCAGTGAATTCAAAACCAGAAAAGTGAAAGAGCCCTATACAGAAACAAGCACTTACTACTACCAAAAAGATCACTTGGGAAGTATCATTGCAATTACGGATGAAAGTGCTAATATAGTAGAAGAATACGTGTATGATGTATTCTGAAAACCATATTCCAAACACGCAGATGGAAGTATTACGAATCTTAAGAAATCCAAGATAGGAAACACGAGATTATATACTGGTAGAGAGTATGATAGAGGACTCAAACTCTATTACAATAGAGCGAGGTACTACGATCCAAAACTAGCAAGATTCATTTCACGAGATCCGATAGATATAGCGGATGATGTGAATTTGTATGCGTATGTTAAAAACAACCCAGTTAATTTTACAGATATATTTGGATTGGCTGCGAAGCCTGTTATTCCTGAAAAACCACCGACTACTGCAGCTGAACATTATGCAAGAAATAAACTTAATATTGGTTTACCTGAAACTCAACAGGAAGCTTATGATATGAAATGGATATACCTTAATCAATCGAAATCTATCTATCACAGTTTCTGAACTCCTACATTCGAATTTAATAAGAAATATATTTCACCTGATTGACATCGAGAAGTTGTATTTGATTACAAAACCTGAGAAAGAGACAACTCTCCTGAGAACATGTGAACATACAATTATTATAGTCCTATAACTCATCCAAAATTACACAAAGAATATGATGTTGATCCATATTTTGAATGGTGAAATACTGCTGAAGATAGTACTAGTGTGATTGAAAGATATAGTAAAACTACTAAATATATACCAGCTAAAATTAATCAATCTAATGATGAAATTAATCGGAAAGTGAATAATTTCAATGAGGTAGATTTTGTGAATACTTTAATATATTACTTTAAATAAAATTATGAACAAGAAAATACTTTTTTTAAAAAATTTCTTTATTTTCATATGTTTTACATTTATTTCTACAGTACTTTTATTACTATGAGAATCTAATCTAAATTATCAAGATTTTTTGTGGATTTATAATATTGTATCTTTAGGATTAATTTGAAATTTTATTTTTATATGAGTACATAATTTCTCAGAGATTTCTATTTTACTTTTTAACTATATATTAATCATATGAATTATATATATATATATATATATTACCGAATGATAAGAAAAAATATTCTTTTTATATTACAGTTTTTTGGTCATTGCTTACTTGTTTCTTTGGTGTTTGATTTTATCATGCCATTATGTGAGTTTAAAATAGTATAGATTACCTACGATGTTCTTTGACGAAGAGTCCAAAAACTCTTTAATAACGGATCATATAGAAACTATATCTATTCTAATCAAGATGTGATTCTTGAGCAGAATTACTCTAAAAAAGACAAGCT
>JAKVBB010000070.1 GCA_022448215.1 Candidatus Altimarinota bacterium
ATCTCGTGAATTATTTTTTGAAAAAATAGGAATAGATTTTCCAGATATAAAAGAAAAATATCATAAAGAGAAGATACAAGAATTCTATTGAGCCAGCTATAAATTGTACACCATAGCAGGAAAAGAGTTTTTTGAAAAACTCAACTTAGAAGCAGATATTTTTAAAAAAAACAATCTCCCACAGCTCACGTTTTTGTTTCATACCATTATACATATCAGTTCTATTTTAAGTTCTGATAAATATATTTTAGATATAAATGTAGGCAAAGTAATTGCTCAATATGAATTTCATAAACTCTGTGATGAAATAGATCCGAAAATGTTGTCAGTATTCTCTTGATGTAGCAATATAAAAAAACAGCTCATCCACACAGGAAATATAGAAAATATCGGAAAGAATTTTTCAGAAATACTTATGTATATATTTCAAAAACAATTCCATATAAAAGGAAATGATATAACTCCAAAAAGGTTTTATAATACCGTGGAAAAATGGTGAAATATTGATGTTATATATACTCTTTTTTCTCATTTTAGTGGGTATGGAAATGAGGGTGTTCAAAAAATATTATCTCGTATTACCGAAACTATTCTTTTAGAATCATTTCATGAATATAAATATAATGGCTATCAAAATGATTCATATGATAAACAAATAGTGCAAGATCAAATTTGATTTCTCAACGAAAATCAAAAAAAAATATGGAAAAATAATACTATGAAACTCCATCATTATTCATGAGACATGAATAAGCAAAAAACATGAAGTATATTTGATGAAATGTATGAAGTTATTCAGAACGGTTTTATTGATAATAAACACTTAGATGAACTCTCCGATGGATATACCGAAAAAATAATTTGATACTCTCTCCAAGAAGAAACAAAAAAATGTCGAGATGCCATAAGAGACAAAATGCGACTCAGTGATATTATCAAACACTTTCCAAGTCTTGATCCTCAAACTCTTCTTGATATATGATTTGTTAGTTTGATAGAAGCAAAAAATGAAGAACATATTATCACGGGTATAAATTTTGTGAATCGTGTGAGTACAAAATATGGGTTCGATATTTCAAAAATAAAGCCGGAATTTAACATGATATTTGAAAAGAAAAAAATATTACAAAAAAATATTTCTGATTCTCTATTTTTTACCTACGAAACTGATAATCCAAAAATATTGCTAGAAATCGGAAATATCGTTCCTGGAGATCATAGTTGTCAAAACTACAAATGATGATCCACTTATTTATCAGCCCTTCCATGATATGTGATAGATGCCTGAGTGAAAGCACTTCTTTCTTTTGAAATTAATAGACAAAATCTGAAAAATCCTCATGAATGGGATGAATTAAAAAAATATATACAAGAATGAAAACAGACCCTTCGATTTGATCCATACACACTGTGCCTCAAAGTAAATAATATTTCTATTCAATTTAGGAGTGCATCATATAGAAATATATTAAAGTTGTGAGAAAATCATGAGAGCCCTGTTTTATTTCTTGAGAAATGATACTCAAATCTACCCCCAGATAAAAAACAATATATTGTCGATGTACATAACACTATAAAAGAAAATAAACTTCATGATATGAATGGTGATATATATGCAAATAGTGGGGTTTTTCCTGAAAGTAGAAATCCATGAGGAATTTATGTTGATGCCCATAATAGTATTGCCCATTTTCCATATACGATAAAATTTTAGTTACAATAAAAAATCCCCTTTTTACAGGGGAAATGATTATTTTGTTTCTTCAGTTTTTACTTCTTCTTTTGGAGCTTTTCGAGGTACTTCTTTCAGTCGAGCAGCTTTACCAGTGAGATCTCTAATAAACTTAATCGATTTTCTTCGTACTTTAAACTGTCGGATAATTTCGATTTTTTGGATATTTGAAGCGTGTACCGCAAAGATTTTTTCTACTCCAAATGCCCCGATTTTTCTTCGTACAGTAATAGTTTTTTCAAGCTGAGTTTTTCCAGCTACTTTGATAACGAGGCCCTTAAATCTTTGGATTCGTTCTTTTGAACCTTCTTTAATAATTTGGTATACTTCTACTTCCATACCTGTTTTAATCTCTTCTCGTCCGTCTTGGAGAAAATCAGATTGTACTTTTTGAATCAGTTCTGAGTTCATAGGTTTTTATATAATTCAATTAAATCGGCCATATCATATAAATATAATAAAAAAATGCAAACTTTTTTGTAGTATTTTTGTTTTTATGATACTATTATTCTAGATTATATATTTATATCATTCCACATGGATTTGAATGAACTCAAACAAAAAGCACTCGAAGTAAAGCAAAAAGCAGAGAAAAAAGGTCAAGAAATGCTTGATTTTTCGGCCCAAAAACTCTCTGAGTCACAGCTCACTCTCAAGAGTAAAGAAGACCTCGAAGCCTTTATTGCCACATCAAAAAACAAAACATTCACTGATCCTCAAACAGGAAACCAAAAAGAATCCAAAAAAACCGTGTTTGTCGTATTTGCTGATGCAAAATCAAAATTTTTCCAAGATGCTCTCTATATGTTTCCGGTACTCTGGACCAAAGGATTTAGTCAAAATATCTCTCTCAAACTGGCTATTTCAAATATCAGATGAGTCGATACCAAAGAATATGGTATCAAAACATTTCCCAGTCTCGTGACATTTGAAAACACCCAAGTACTCAAAGTCGTAGAGGGAGAAGAAAAGATAGGAAAACTTGTAAAAAATCTCAATCTGGATATAAAGAAAGACATAGAATCTATGTCTTAATATTACCATTATGATACTTTCAACGCTCGATATTTTTCTCTTGGTTCTCACATTTTTTGGAACGATTATCGGAACACTCCTGGTTATTGTCCTCATGCGAGTTCTCAGCATTCTCGGGGTGGTACAAGAAATCACCAACTACTACAAAAAAATAAAGCAGTTTCTCAACGGATATGCTCAAATTCCAGATACCGTAAAACAAGCTGCAAAAGATATGGTAAACAAGAAATAGTATGGGAGCGATTATTCAACTATCCAAAGAGCTCGCGAATCAAATTGCTGCCGGAGAGGTCGTAGAACGACCTCTTTCTGTTGTGAAAGAACTCGTAGAAAATAGTATCGATGCATGAGCAACTCATATCACGATAGATATAACTGATGGAGGAAAATCAAATATTACCGTGACCGATAATGGAGCTGGAATTGCCTCAGATGAACTCTCTCTCGCACTGGAAAAATATTCCACATCAAAGATCAAGAGTATCGAAGACCTCTATCATGTAATGACCTTTGGTTTCAGGTGAGAAGCCCTGGCTTCGATTGCGTCTGTATCTCAATTTGAAATCATCTCAAAACCAGCTAACCAATCCAATGCTTATTCTGTCTCTCTCAAAGATGGACACATGTGTGGGCCAACTCCATGTGCCGGAGAAAATGGAACCAAGATAATCGTAGAAAACTTGTTTTACAATACCCCTGCCAGGCTCAACTATCTCAAAACAGATAAAACAGAACAACAGCATGTCGTAGACTGTGTCCAAAAAATGGCTCTTTCCTATCCAAATATTGGATTTACTCTCAATGCTGGAGGAAAAAATATTTTTCAATACAAGTCTGACGAAACCCTCGATCAGCGAATCTATCATGTGTATGGGAATGATTTTTATGAACATCTGCTTCCTCTGGATATAGAGCATACCGGGATTTCTCTTTCAGGATATATCTCTGATCCAAAAGTCAGTTTTCCCAATAAAAATAGACAGTGTCTGTTTGTAAATCATAGAATTGTATCCTGTCCACTTCTCTATAAAGCTATTCTCAATGCCTATAACCGATTTATTCCTCATGGAAATTTTTGTGGATATGTCATCAATGTCCAGATTGACCCTTCTCAGATTGATGTCAATGTACACCCTCGAAAACAGGAAGTACGATTTGCTGGAGAACAAGAACTCTTTCGAACTATGTACCACAGTGTAAATACACTTCTCGAAAATGTGAGTCTAGAAAACATAAACACACAAACTCAAGATACTGTGTCACATGGATTTGAAAATAAAGTATCAGAAACACCAAAACAATATTATACAGGAAGTGGAGCAAAGTTTAAGGCCTATTCTCCGTATACAGACAGAACAACCAATCTAGCACAGGCCAGTATAGATTTTAGCAAAGCAGTTCTCTCGTCTGGTCATCATTCAGATACTCCTGAGGAAAAAAATACTGATCTGCATATGACTCCTCTCGGTAAAATTATTGGACAGGTTCATAATAGTTATATCGTGGTCGAAACAGATGCTGGTATCCAAATACTCGATCAACATGCCTTGGCTGAAAGAATTATTTATGAGAAATTGATATCCAGTGAATACCGGGCCAAGACTCAATGACTGCTTCTCGGAGTCACCTGTCAACTTCAGCCAAAAGAGATGGGAGTACTGGAACAGTACAGTGAGATATTTGAAAATATGGGATTTGATTTTGAAATGTTGTCGCATGGAATGGTACAGATCAGTGGAATTCCAGACTTTGTCCAAAAGGAAGATATAGAAAATGTGTTCCTCTGAATTATCTCAGATGTATGAGAGCAATGAATCAACAGATCAACCACACTCGAAGAAATCAGGAACAAGATATTTGCCTCTACTGCCTGTCGAAGTGCGATCAAGTTTGGTCACAAGCTGAGTCTTTTCGAAATGAATGCACTCTTGCATGATGCGGTCGTAGACTATTCATCTACCTGTCCACATGGTCGACCAGTGGTATACGAAATTGAATTGGAAGAATTGCAGAATAAGTATGAGAGGTAGTTGAAAAGACTGGTCTCGAGATAGAATTATAATTTTATGAAAATATGAAAAAAATTTTATTTTTAACAGGAGCATCTGGAGTATGAAAGTCCTCTATTATTCAAGAGCTCTCAAAAGAAATATGAGGAAAAATTGATTGAATATTTGCAA
>JAKVBB010000071.1 GCA_022448215.1 Candidatus Altimarinota bacterium
TCTAATGCTCATCCAATCCCTTTTCATATAAGAGCATTATTGCGTATAAGTTCATAATGATTGACTATTCTGTATGCAAATGATTCGACTCTTTGTCCATCAGAGATGCTTTTGAGTTGTATATTACTGACTCACAGAATAATAATTGCGAGCACCGAAATAGCAACTAATATTTCTACGAGAGTAAATCATGTTTTTTTTCATTTTGTTAAAAATATCATAAAAACTTGTAAAAAAATACTTTTATACTACTATATTATTAGGTATATACTAGGGAAAACCCAGTAAAATACAAACATTTATTTTTTTGTTATCGACCCCATGAAAAATATATTTTCTTTTTTTGTAATAGCTTTTCTTTCAACGGTAGGTGCTTTTGCCCTTGATGCACCTGAGAGTGTGAGTATTGATAATATTACTCAAACGAGTGTAGATGTCTCTTGGGAAAATGTTGAATGAAGCCTTGGATATGTGATTTCTTATGGAACACAATCATGAAATTTAAACCTTGGATGAGATGAAGTTATTTCAGAACCAACATGAAGTTTAGTAGATCTTTCAGCAGACACTCAGTATTATTTAAGTGTGACTGCATTTGATGAACAAGCAGCTGAATTTGTTTCTGAGACAGTTTCATTTCAGACATTAGCCTCGATTGGAGCACCTCTTGAACTCTCTTCTATAGAAGTAACTGCAAAAGATTCACTCACACTTTGATTTAATACTGAACTGAATGCTCTTCTTGCAGAGAATTCACTTTTGACAATTACAACAGTCGAAACAGGGGAAGATATTACTATTGCTTCTGTATGAGTAAATCCTGAAGATGCTATGAGTCTTGATCTTGTGCTTGACTCATCTTTGCTTCCAACGACAAACTATGAAGTTGTTGTCATAGATGTTACGGATGTTCATGGGAGAAATATTGAATCATGAGTTGATGGTGTAGAACTTTTTATTACTCCTGAATTATTTCCTCAAATTGATGAAGAAACAGTCGAAGTAAATGTATCGGAAAATGATGAAATATCTGAGACAGTTGATCTCAATAGTGCTGATCAAGACCAGAATGAATCTACATGATCTGCTGAAATAGATGATCAAAATGATGAAAAATCACTTGGAGGTCAAGAAATTGCAGAAGAAAATATAGCAAAAAATGCTGCTTCTGTATGAGCTGAAACAGAGCAACTTCCAGATACTGGACCACAGCATGTTTTCCTCTTTGCACTCTCTCTCTTATTCGCAGTACTTCTGTTTGTATACAGAAGAAGAGCATAATTGAGAGTATCTGAATTATAAATTTAAAGAGTATTTGAATTTTTGAGAAATTGAGAGGGCTTAGATAAGCCGCACTTGAGATTTTGAAAAAATTGCAAATACTCTTATTTTAAATCATATATTTTTTCTCAAGAGGGAAGAGGATACCTATAATAGTGATATTTTTGAGATGCAGAAGAGTATTATATTTCTCACTCATGTGTGTATAGAGTTTCATAAGTTCTCCAATTTCATAACTTTTCTCTATTATAAGATCTCTTACATACATAAAGTTTCCATTTTTTATAAACTTTTTATGCGTATTACATACTTGAAAGATAAAATTGAGTTCTGCATGAATACGTCATTGTAGTTCCATACTTCATACAAAATTATTTCTTGTATTTCATGCATTAAATGCTTGTTTTCGAAGCCGAAGAATCTCTTCAAAAATTTCCTCCTGTTTTTGAATATTTTGTCCACACACCTCAAAAATACTTGGAATCAGATCATTTCTTTCATGAAAGAGTTGTTCAATTTTTCTTTCAAGTGAATTGAGTTTTTGAGAAAAAAGAATGAGGAATATTCCATAGCTAAATCCTGCACAGAGAATGATCATGAGAATAAATATTTCCATAATATATTTGTAGCTTTATATAAAGATATATGTTTTTATTGTATCATACTTTAAAAATCAAATCAAATGAAGCTAGTATTTTGTTTCACATCGGAATAATTTTTATTTTTTCACAAATAAGTTAAAAAAATAATTGCAAAAAAATACTATTCAAATAGTATTTTTTCAGATTCGCCAAAACAAGACATTTTTTAGATATTTTTCTTCTCTCCCTTTTGAAATAATATTATCAAAATACTTTTGTTTTTTGGTGAAATCATTTTTTAGAAGGGATTTTATTTGTTTATTTTTTTACATAATGAAAGGAGGACATACATATATTTTCAGACTTTCTCTTTGAGCTCTAGTCTTTTGAGCTCTATTTTTTCAGACTTTTTCATATCTTGTTCCTACTATTAGCTCTGCTGTTGCATGACGATGGTGAAGTCAATATACCTGGGAACCACAAAGAATTCCATGACCATCAGATATTGTACAAATAGATCGAGAGATAGATATAGAATGGTATTATGATAACTGAGATATCGTAACAGATATTGTTATTGGATGACTGCTAACAAGCTCTTGAGCAATTTTTCATGTTCCTAGTTATACTTTCCCTACGAGAGAAATGAGTGTTACTGTGGAGTGAGATGTAGAAAATGAGTGACTTATATCATGATTTGATTTTGATACCTATTTTTATCAAAATGAAGACTTTTTGAGAGACCAGTATTATTTTGAGTATGTTCAGAGATATGGAGAAGATTCGTACTATAGTTTTTATAATTTTATACAAAATGATATATATAGATCACTTGGAGATACATTTTTGGATTTAGAAATACGATGAGACCTGTTTAACGATTGAAATATACAAACATTTGATGAATTTGATCTCTATTGAAGTATTACGCAGACACCAGAATGAAATATAGTATGAGATGTAGATATTCAGTGACTCGATGCTCGTCCAGTTCGTTCATTTTCTGGTTCTTTTTCCCGAGATACTAATCTGTATCTCATGTGAGACATGACCCTTAGTGGTGGTCTTGATCTAGCATGAGATATTCGTTTACAGAATAATACTCTCTTTGTTGATGGAACTCAAAATATTTTTGTAGATAACCTGCAACAAGGTTCTGTTCTTTCATCCAACAATTCTGATGTAGAGGATGAAAAAATTCAAACTTCAGATATGAGTAGTATTACCACAGATATTGACCAGGTTGAATTTGTAGATAATGCACGGGTTCGATGAGATATTTTCTTGGCTGGTGATGTGAGTTTTTCATGATGAGTATCTTTTTCTTCTTTTGCTGAAGTGTATCTTGCATGACATACTCTTTCTATTACAGAAGAAAATACTATTCCTCTTGGTTGGGATATGATTCCATATGCGGTTTCCTATGATGTGTACTTCAATGATGTTCTCACTGCTGGAACACAGAATAATAGATATATCTTTGATCCTCAAAATCGTCCAACAGGAGAATATGAATGGTATGTTCGATGAGTCTATGCAGATGGAACTTTTTCTGAACCGAGTATTGTTTCGACGATATATCTGACAAATAGCAGTGTCATTTCTGTTCCAATTCCAACACAACTCACACAATCTATTGAGTCTCCTCTTTTAGAGAGAGAAGATCTTGCAGTGTGAGAACAGATAGGTCGATTTCAATCTGGTTCTGGAATCATTCTCTCAGCCAGTCTGGCAGAGTGAAATACCCTTCCAGTGAAGATGAGAGCAGAGCTGACAAATATAGAGAGCTGAACCATAGAGATTTTTGAGTCTGATGAGATGGCAGCTCACTGAATACTAGAAATCACTGTTCCATATTCTGCTACGGGATCCTTTGCATGGAGAGTGCAGTTTGAGGATGGTTCTGAGAATGTGAGTGAGTGGGTGGAGTTTGGGGATAATCTATCTACACAATCTGACTTCAGTATCTTTGCTGGGTTTGAACCGTATCCGTATGGATATAGTTTTTATAATACTTTTCCTCGTTCAGATTTACTCTCAGGTGGTGTGACAAACTGGACTATTACAGACCCTTTCAACTTTGAAAATCCCACTATTATTGATGGAGATAAATGGGAAATTTTAGAAAATGTATTTGATTTATCTCAGATGCAAGATGATAGGCAAAAAATTGCTCTTTTTGAGTCATTAAAACTTGATGATTGAAGTGTGTTTCAGGGGTGAAGTTGTTATGGTATGGCAAGTTCAGCAGCCATGTATAGAGCACATCCCGATTTCTTGATTGAAGATCACTTGGATTTGATCACAGAAATTGATGGTGGAACTATCTTTGATGATGTAGAAGAATTACAGCTTGATAATAGACAATGGGATGAGTATAATCCAGCTCTCGAAGCAATATTATCCTTTCAACTCTTCAATATAGTCTAGAAACACAAAATGCCATTCAAGATTGATTTTTGACTGCAAATGAGTTAGTGCAGACCTTAGAAAATGCACCAGAAACTCCCTATGTTCTTTTGTTTTTTTGAACTGAAGTGAACGATACAGGTGAGGAGTTCTCTATATGACATGCTGTCATCCCTTACAGAGTAGACCAAATATGAGATGAGTATAGAGTATATTTTTGGGATAATAATGTACCCCATCCGTTTATTATTGATTTTGAGTGAGAAACTCAATATTCATATAATCAATATATCACTGTAGATCAAGGAGGAAACTGGTATTCTAGTGAATATAAATGGGAAACATTTACAAAACTCTCATTACTTCCACTTGAAACTCTATATAACAATGGATCTCATCTCACTCCTCTTATTCAGTCAGATAATAGTACCACTCTCACTCTTTCCTGAAGTTCTAATATCACTGTCAGTGATAGCTTTGGAAATATTTCAGGGTTTGTAGATGGAGTAGCTGTAGAAGAAATTCCATGAGTTCAAGTTATTATCCCACTCAACGCGACACTTTCATGAGCCGTGGATACGAATATACAG
>JAKVBB010000072.1 GCA_022448215.1 Candidatus Altimarinota bacterium
AGCATATTTTGAATGAGAGTGACTCAGAGTATGCTGAAACAGAAGAGATCATTCATGAAATCATGCGAGAGTGAGTACGAGTTGGATAGGAAGATTTGTGATCATGGATCTCACTACATCACGTTCTATAATATGACCTATTTCATGACCGACAACAAAATCAAGTCCTTCGTCTGAAGATAATTCATCTAATAAATCCTGAGTTAAATAGATCTTTGCTCCCAGTGTTGCAAATGCGTTTGGTCATTCAAATTCATCAGTGATATATATTGGATATCATATACCTTGGTATCTCTCTTTGAGATTTTCAGGTATTTCTGATGTATATTCAGTATCAAAGATTTCCATATTTCCAAATATTTCTTGTTCTTTTTCTATACTCAAAAAATATATCACTGCAAATGAGCATATCCAAAATATCACAAATAAACTCCCTACGAGACCAAAAAAGAATCATAGATATTTGAGCGTAAACTGAAGCGTTGATTCTGGTCAAACATTATGATTTTTTTCACTGATTTTTTCTGGGATGATTATTTTCATGATGTATCTATTTTTACGGCAGTTCCATATGCCAGTGCTTCAACAGAACCAACATTTTGTTGGGCATTTTTTGTGATACTCGATGTCTCGATTCTCAGATTTACGATAGCATTATATTCTGCATTGTCTGCTTGCTCTTTGAGTCTGAGTACTGCTTCTCTTCGAGCTCTGTCTATGAGAGATTCATATGATTTGACTCGCCCACCAAATAGATTTACAAAATAGGCCATGAGTTTTTTAAAAGCATCAATAGATATAGCTGTCCCACCAGTTATAAGAACTCCTCATTGTTCAACTTTTCCAGCTTGTTGTAAATCCTTGTCACTGAGAATAATAATATTTTTAAACCTCTGTTCCCGTTCTATAATTGATCGGTAGTGTTTTTTCTCAATCAGAGTTCCAAATATGATTCCACATACAGTGGCTCAAAGAAATAGTAAAATATCAAACATAATTTTTAATTAAGAAATGCTTACAGCGGTTCCATACACATAGATTTCTGATGCCCCTGCACTCACAGAAGAAGTAGAGAATCTGATATTGAGAATAGCATTGGCTCATTTTTCTTCTGCTTCTGTAATCATTCGTTGTATAGATTCTTTTCGTGATTCATTAAGGAGTTCGGTATATCCTTTTAACTCACCACCAAATATATTTTTCAATCCAGCCATAAGGTCTCGACCCACATGTTTTGATCGTACGGTAGAACCATTTACGATACCAAAGTGACTGCTAACTTTTTTTCCTGGAACATAGTCCATGTTTGATAAAATCATACTTCTTTTTTATAAAATAAATATTGCTTACTATCAGATAATATTTTTTTATACTCAAATGTACAGTTTAAAATTGTATTTTAGCATACTTTTCATATACTTATGCTATATTATTTTTAAACATATTTCCTCTCATGCTTGGACTCTCAGATGCAAATGCTACTCAAATAAAACCACTCAAAAAAACATATGATATTGCGGGTAAAAAAATATCTTTCGAATCAGGAAAGCTTGGACTTCTCATTAATGGATCAGTGACTATCAGTGATGAGCAAGATAATATTTTGTTCGTGACTGCTGGAATCAAAGAAGCTGGACTCAATGAAAAGGCAGATTTCTTCCCACTGAGTTGTGAGTACCAAGAAAAGTATTATGCTACCGGAAAAATAGGATGAAATAGATTTATGAAACGAGAAGGTCGTCCGAGCGAAGCTGCGATTCTCGCTTCTCGTTTGATCGATCGACCAATCCGACCTATGTTTCCAAAATGAATTGTGAACGATACTCAAATCATTGCGACGATTCTCTCGAGTGACGGAAGCAAAGATATGGGGTTTCAAGGAATTACTGGAGCTTCCATAGCACTTATGATGTCAGGTGCTCCATTTGAAGGACCGGTTGCTGGGATAAAAATATCTTTAGATCAAGATGGTAATTATATCTATGACCCAAGTCATGAAGAACAAAAAAATGCCAAACTCAATTTAATCGTAGCCGGAACACTCGATGCAATTACTATGGTAGAAGCAGAAGCACATGAAGTCGATGATGAGACTATGGTCTGAGCACTTGAATATGCACACTGACTGATAAAAACTCTGTGTGAAGCTCAACAAGACTATATGCAGGACTATGAAAAACAGTTTGGAATCCCAGAAGTAAAAATTTCGTATAATCTTCCAGATGAAAGCTTATTTGCACATGTTCGAGATTTTCTCACAGAAGAAAAACTCGAAGTTTTGTATGGGACGGGGAAAAAAGATTTCCAACATGCACTCGATCAATTTGATATCGATGCAAAAGAGCATGTACTCAGTCACAATATGGTTTCAGAAGAACTTCTAGAAAGTGATCCAGAGCTTGAGTGTATCGGAAGCTTGGTATACAAACGAGTCAAAGAAGTGATGCGTAAAAACGTTCTTGAAAATGGAAAACGTCTTGATGGACGATCTCCAAAAGAAGTACGAGATGTTATCTGAGACACAGGAATTCTTCCACGAGCCCATGGTTCAGCACTCTTTCAACGAGGAATGACCCAAGCCCTCTCTATTGCTACACTTGGAGGTCCAGAAGATTTGCAAATAGTGGATGGAATGTTTGAAGAAGAAACACAACGATATATTCATCACTATAATTTTCCACCATACAGTGTGGGTGAAACCAGAATGCTTCGAGGAGTTGGTCGACGAGAAGTAGGGCACGGAAAACTGGCAGAAAAAGCCTTGGTTCCGGTGCTTCCAACAGAAGAAGAATTTCCATATATGATGCGAGTTGTTTCAGAAATTACGACCTGTAATGGATCCAGCTCTATGGCATCTATCTGTGGATCTACTATGAGTCTCATGCACGCATGAGTTCCGATTAAAGCTCCCGTTGGATGAGTGGCTATGGGAATGATTTATGATGAGGCAACTGGAAAATATGTCATTCTTTCAGATATTCAAGCACAAGAAGATTTCCTTGGAGACATGGATTTTAAAGTAGGACGAACCAAAAATGGTATTACCGCTATGCAACTCGATGTAAAAATAAAAGGTCTTTCTATGGATGTTTTTAGACAAGGCTTTGCTCAGGCAAATACAGCAGTGGATGAGATACTTGATGCTATGCTTTGAGTTATTCCAGAAGTGGCTCCAAAGCTTTCTCCATATGCTCCACTGATTATGAGTATGCAAGTACCAGAAGACAAAATTTCAGCCATTATTTGAAAAGGAGGAGAAAATGTTCAACGTATGGAAAAAGAATATAGTGTGACTATCTCTATTGCGGATGATGGTATGACTACCATTACTGCCAAGGATCAAATCGGTGGAGAAAAAGCGATTGCAGATATCAAAGAAGCACTCTGGACTCCAGAATTAGGGTATAAAGGAATAGGGAAAGTAGTAAAAATCATTGATGGAACTGGAGCTATTGTAGAATTTAGAGGAAAACACTCTGGTATGATTCACATATCCAAGCTGGCAGCTGAGCGAGTAGCAAAGGTAGAAGATATAGTAAAACAATGAGATGAAGTTGAGTTTGAAATTATTCAAGTAGATCTTGCAAAGGGACGAATTGGACTCAAAAGAAAGTTTGAAGTCAAAGAAGTGAAAAAAGAAGAAAAAAAGGAAGAAAATAAATAATACAATCATGATTCTCGAAAAAGAAATTAAAATTCTCGAAATAGATAAACAAGAAGTGACACAAAAACTTCTCTCTTTATGAGCTGAGAAAACCTTTGAAGGATATATTCATGATATCTACTATGATTTTCCAACTGAGTGAGATGAGAAGAACAAGATGCATGCCAATAAACGCATGTTTCGAATACGAAAAAAATGAGAAGAGCATATCTATACCATTAAAAATAAACGAAAAAAAATCTGAAAAAAAGAAGATGTAGTAGCAAAAGACGAACATGAAATGGAAATCACTGATATTGAGAGCTTTTCGAGTGTGCTCGAACGCTATGGAATGGAAAAAATTAGAGAAAAGAAAAAACACAGAGTCTCTTATAAACTCTGAGAAATAGAATTTGATTTTGATCTGTATGAATGAATTCCAGAGCTTCTCGAAATAGAATGACCCGATGGAGATACTATTAGAGAATGGATAGAAAAACTCTGACTCACACAAAAAAAACAGCTTCTTGGAGGTTCCAAAAAACTGTTTGAACACTATGGAATAGAATATAGTTATTTTTAATACCACCCCCTCACCCCCTCCTTACTAAGGAGTACCCACAGGGCATAAAGGGGAAACGAAGGAAGTGAGTGGAGGAGGTTAAAATACTATCCCATATAATCCAGTAATAAGTAAACATGCAAGCATGAGTATGCTCAGCATAAATGCTGGAGTACGTTTTTGTGGATCTTGTTTACATAAGATTGCATAAGCAATTCTTGAGAGCACCCATATTCCACCAAAAATAGATGCAATCATTTCTGAAGTGTACACAGTAGCAATCCAAAGAAGAGGAAGAAAAATGACCATACTTTCTAAGGTATTCATATGAATCCTATTGGCTATAATATAGGCTTCATTTTTTGTAGAAAGACTTTGAGCCATTTTTATTTTTCCGGCTCATCTCGCCATTCCTGATTGAAATGCAAGTATAAAAAGAACCACACATGATATGAGAGTT
>JAKVBB010000073.1 GCA_022448215.1 Candidatus Altimarinota bacterium
ACCAATATATTTTAAATATCGTAAAAATTCATAGGTCAAAAGTACCGAACCATCTATGAGTCCATCCTCATCTTGTAGTTCCTGGAAACCATAGAGAGCAAATTCCAGAGGGTGTTCTTGAATATCATCTCGGTATTCCATGAGCGGAGTGTCGAGTGATTGAAGAGCAATGCTCTCTTCTACCTCTGGACTAGATACTTCACTGGCAATGATACGAGGAAGGGTGTCTGCAACTTGGATCACATCACTCGTTACCTCACTTGCCTCTGAAATATCTACTTGTGGAAGTTCTTCTGAGCTCCTATCATTTATTTCTATTTCTGGAAACACGATTGGTTCCAGAGTATTTTGTGAAACACTCGTTCCAGACTCCAGAGCTTGGAGCTTCTCTGCTAAACTCGGTCCTGTTGATTGCAGACCAATCTGGTCTTGTGATTCATAGTGTTCTTGTACTACCTCTCGTACGGGTGTGGGTACCTGGTAGGCTTGCATGGATTGAGTCTCGTGAAGTGGAGTGGCCGTAAATTCCAAGTTTTGAGCTGCTTCAAAATCCCCAGCTTCGAGCAGAGCTTGGAGCTCTTGCTCGTAGGCCAGTTTGTCTTGTGGGAGCAGGGTGGTTTGATCCCAATCAACACTCGACCAATCTGGTTCAGGAGCATTCTGGTCTTCTGGAAAGGCTGGAATCTGGAGTGTGTTGGTGGGTGCTTAGGTGGTGTCGTTTGCCCAGGTGTGTGGAGCGAGGATGTTGGTTAGGATGAGTGCGGTGAGCACAAGGAGGGATGTCCTTTTTGTGTGGTGCATGGGTGGGTGGTTAGTAGTTTGAATAAAAAATTAATCTCAACTAAAGCAAAGTGGAATTCATTTTTCTTTGGCTTCTTGTGCCTTTTTCTTTAATAATCAAAGTAAAAGTACAATATCTTTTTTACTAACCTGTCGATTTTCGCCCTCTACGGAATTATCTGTTTTGCTATTTCATATAAATCATTCCATATACCAATCATCACCTTCTCACATATTTTTTGGTAAAGGAATAATTTGAATGATTGTATCAAGGTTATCCTGAAAATAATCACAATCATTAATATATTTATCCAGTCTTTCTCATTCAAGCGTCCATCATGGTCAATAGTCAGGTCATGCGATACGCAATCTTTCTAAGTCGAGCATGCTATCTTTAATTTTGAACTGAATTGCTAAGAAAAAGTCATGATTAATTTCATATGGTATATAAATTGACCAACCCGTTTTCCATGTTTCTCATAGTAATCTTATCTCTGTCATAAAATTTTTTATGATTAAAATATATTTTTCATAGCTTCCAAAAATCACTGTTTTTTCTTCGGTTCTCATATCTCTTTCTTTTGTAAAGGTTGTTTTTTTGAAGTCTCTTTCGGTGGTTGTCCAAATTTTCTCTTCAAACAATTATATACCTTATCTATTTCCTTTTTGAGTTTTTGAAGGTTTTCTTTTGCTTCTTCATACTCCTCTTTTTTAGAGAGATCCTTTTTTGTTAAATACTCTATATTTAATGGTATATAATTAATCCACTCTGGGGATTTACTATAATCAATAGAAAAAAAACCTTTATTTTCTTCATGTAATGAATCTGAAACATAAATATATGTTTGTATAAAATATTTTACCTTATTTGAATTTCCTATTACTCTATCATATGAATCATTATCTTTAAATTTTCGATCTACTATAAAACCTTTCTCTTTACAAAATGTCTCTATTTCATCATATGAATAATGTGCACGATCAAATTGAAATAATTTCTTTGCCATACTTCTAATTATTACTGAATTAAAATATATTCTATCCCTACTTTTTCGAACCAATCTATGGTACTCTTTGTTGGTCATTTATCAAGGAACATCCATATAATTTTTTCTGCTTGTCCATTCTTGAGAATAGCTATATCTTTGAGAATTTCATTATGCTCGTGTCGTGATGAACTGGATCATACATTATTTCGAGCATTCTTTACTTCATAAAGAATATTATCAATATCATCAAACGCATCTGGAATTCTATTTCAAATATTTAATCATGTTTTTATTAAATCTCCTCTAGGGTTATCTGTGAGTAGTCTTAAAAATGTTTCTCAAAGCTCTCATTGCTCATTACTTCAAGTTATATTTCTTGCTTGTTCCAATAATTCTTTTAAATCAGCATCTAAATTTGTACTACTAAATGTCTTTCCATATGTTCAAAAATTACTTGGATTAGATACTTTTTGTAATCCTTTAGAAGCAAAGTGTGTATCAATCTTTTTTGACAACTCAAGAGCTCTTTGAGAACGAATTAATTTTTTGTTGAGATTTTTTCATTCATACTTATCAAGATGATTTACTATCTCTCCTAATTCCTCAATTCCATCTTTCGCAAGCTTTCATGACCTTGCAATAGATGTGTATCAAGTAATGAAAGAAGCAATAAGACCAGACGCTCTTCCACTCAAATATGCTTGACGAGCAGGACAAGTAGTATCTGATGATGTCAATTCATCCATAATGGAGTCATGTGTCGCAAGGGCTACTGCATTTCATGTAGACTGAAGAAAAGCTCGCATCTCACTTGGAGGAATAGCAGACAGTTTATGATATATGTTTCGTATACTTTCTATGGTTTCATCATCTCCTGAAGCAAATTTATATCAACCAATAATTGCATGCGTCACGAGTCATAATAATTCAGCTCATCATTCAAGAATAGCTCACATTTCATCTATCACTCAATGGACTCATATAAGTGCAAGAATTGCTTCATTTTCAATACTTCTATTATTCCCAACACTACATTTATAGCCTCCATCATCAATAACTCGTATCTGTCCTGTTACCTGATCCTGTAATACCAATTTATCATTCGTAAAGGCTTGAGAAATATTTTCAGCTCATGTGAAGTCTGGATTTTGAAGTTTTGGAATTCAGAGGCTCAAATAATTCTGCTCCCAGTATTTCGCAATATCTCCGAGAACAAATTTAGATTCTAACCAATAAACAAGTCCTGTTCGCGAGAATAAATATCCATTGAGAAATTCTTGCTGTTCATAACTCATGGTTTGCCCATTATCAAAGGTTGTCTCTTTTGAAACCTGTTCACTGGTTGGATATCACAAGAGTTGAATCACTTTTGTATCTACTCCTCTCTTATATGGCTCATCTACATCATAATAGAATCGTGTCGCTCATGAGACTCATCGAACAGAATATATATTTCCAAAGTTTTGATTTGGAGAATAATAGAGTCATCGAATATTTTGATTCATGAACACGGTTCCCAGTGTTGGAGAAAATTTATAACGATGATGATTATAAATTGGATAATTATTTGCAGCTGAATAGTTCTGAAACTTGTTTTTTATTTCTGAACAACTCTGCCAATAATTATAATTTCATTGAGAAAGACCATATGGTTTTCAAACAAATTTTATATGTGTATCTGTGAAAATAACATCACTGTGATTGTATGATACTTTTCACAAAAGAGTTCCATGAGTATTGAAGTTCCATCCTTGCTCATTCTCAATTGAAGTCAGAAGAGAGGTATCAAATATGCTGATAAAATCATTTCAAATACATGAATTCTGAGTAGCTGGAGCATGAAATACCTTACAAAATTGACTCGATGCAAGAGTGGTTGCTTGTTGAGCATTACATGCAGTAAGGGTACTTCGTAGTCCATTTCACTCATCTTGGAAATCATCCACCGTCCACCCTCCATTCATCACCACTCTCTCCCCAATCGCATACAATCACTCTCCTGTTTCTGGATCAATAGCAGTATAAAAGAGTCCATTCCAAGCATCATTGCTGACGAGTTTATCTGGAGTCGTAATCACTCTTCACTCATCCACATAGTTCCGCATGAGGGTCTTGGTATTGTCTGAAAGATCAAGCGTGTCTATGATGCTTTTGTTACTTTGGTCGATGGTATGAATGGTATAGGTCTCTGGTTGGCTGTTAGCATATTGCAGTCATTTGACCGTAGAGATTCCAGTGAGTCCAGTGATATCATCAAATATCTGTCATTCTTGTTCTGAAGCATAGAGTCCATAGATGAGTCGGTAGTCGGTGGTGGAGTCTTGGTTGGGGTTTCTACTATAATCGTTGATATAACTCCCCGCATCAAGAGTGAGTCATTTGAACTCAAGGGTGGTTGGGTTGGTCTCTATGGTATTGAGTACTCGGTTCTGTGTGACAACGGCTCGGGTATAGTGGAGTGTATTCTTACGATTGAATATCTTCTCAAGAGTATCGCTCGCTTCTTGCAGTCGCTCTACATATCTCTTCGCTATAGCCCAGTTCCCAGATAATAAAACTTTTGAATTGGTGTTATTTGTTTAGTGTGTTTTTTAAAGAGCATGATAATTTTTAAAAATATTTTCCGCAGTGGTTATGGTCCGTCTTTATTGCGGGGAAATATTATTTGTGAAATGTGGTATTGTTTGATCTCCATTTTTTTGGGTGATTAGTAATTATGAATATATAACCAATATAAAATAACAAAAAGTAATAAATAAATAATCGATCATAAAATGATATATTGATTTTTTATCACATACTTATATTTATTCTCAATAATAAGTATAAGTA
>JAKVBB010000074.1 GCA_022448215.1 Candidatus Altimarinota bacterium
TTCAATAGTAGAGTAAGAAACCTATGATTACAATAAATACTTTATCAAGATTTCTATAGGGAAGAAGATCTGATACTTTTGTGTTTCTCAAAACATGGTAGTTCATCAGAGTTGAAGCGATAGCAAAAATAGTCCCAATGAAAATAATACAAAAATATATCCCATTTTCCAAAAAAACACTGTCCCAACCTCATTGTATATACAAAAGAATAATTATTACTGGAAGGTTAAAAAAATAACAGCATAATTTAAAGAGCTCAGGAGATATAGAACTCGTTTTGAGCGCACGCGTATTAAATCCCGCTCCAATGGCCTGTAGTAACACTCATAATATTCCTGCAATAATAGAAAACATTTAATTTTTGATTAATTCCTTAAAAAAACTCTCATATCCTCTCCCAGAGGTTCTTTGATGCGGTTCCAATTCATTTTTTTACATCTACTTCTTTCAGGTTATCTTTGATATCAATATGATTTTCTTGGAGTGATATCAGTTTTTTATCGAGTACTGCCAGGTATCCCGAGAATATATTCAGGCTTAAATTGGCATTTGGATTGATATTTTGGGCAATAAGTGTGAGGGCACTATCGATTTTTGTTACTACCTGTACTCGAAATACATCATCAACAAGTGCCTGCTTGTATTCTTCTTTGGTAATACGCATTTCATCCGGAAGATATTGTTCTACATCTTCAGTATTTTCAATCTCATCAATCTTTTCAAGAATTTCTTGTATGTCTTCTGTGTCCAGTTCTTGACCAGAAACTGCTTTTTCCACACTTTTGAGTGTTTTTGCATCCAATTCTATATCGTGGTGTTCTATGAGGTCTTTGAGATGAGAGAGGGCTGCATCAGTTTTGGCATGTTCTCGGACTTCTTGTTGTTTTTTAGCACTTTCTACCACCTTTTTTTGAGCTTCTTTTTTGGCTTTTTCTGATTCTTTTTTCTTTTTTTCCTGTTCAGCAAGTGCTCCAGCTTCGATAGACATGATATATAAAAATTAAAAAATATTATTTAAAATAAAATCCTAACCCGACCAGTATAGTCACGATCAAAGTGAGAAGCAAGTCTTTTTTACTAGGCTTGTCTCAGAGTATTATGTAGGATAAGAGCAGAGTAATACCGATTCAGAGAAAAGAGAGGAGGATAGAGATAGAGAGACCGAGGTCTTTGATAATCACAAGCGCGAGAAACCATGCAATCCATCCGAGTCATCCGATATATCGACTTACCCAAAACTCTTTTGGTTTTCAACGAATGGTTTTGAATTGCTTTCCAGCGAAGGAAAGTGTCATCAAGATAATAATTCACCATACTACCACTACAATAAAATAATGTATTTCTGTATAATTGAGAATAATCCACCCACTTACAAGCACATCTATAGCTCTGAGTATTTCTAGCACAATAAGAGATGTAGTATTCTTTGGGACGGTGTGGTTTTTAAAATCTATAGAAAACAGTATGATCACTATAATAGCTATTATAGTGATAAATAGAGATATGACTGAAACATCTGAAAAGAGAAAAAACGAACATATGATAATTACTATTTTATTGATATTCGTATATGGCATAATCACCGATATTTTTTCTTCATTATAAATTTTTTGATAAAATTGAGTTCGAAATATAGCTACTAACATAACTACAAATACAACCACTACAATAGTTAAATCAAATACACTTCAATCTATACCGTAGGATAAAAAATATATTGCCATAGCAACTCATATAGGATATGAAAGAAGGTCATGTATTTTCCCACCTACTCCATAAGAAAGAGATTTTTTCCAAAATATATCAGCAAGAGCTTGCATGAATGTAGAAATTAACGCAACGATCATGTAACTTTTGATAAAAATATATAAAATAGTATATATCAAAACTTATTTTACCTCAATAATATGCTATAAAATAGGCAAAAATCTTTTTGACAATAGTGCATCGTAGAGTGTAAGTATTTGAATAGTTTATAAATTATTACAAAAACATTTGACCCAAGTATAAAAATATATACACTGATTATATACAGTATATATTAACTTATATTTTATGCTTACTGATAAACAACAAAAAGTTCTTGATACTATTACAGAGTATATTTCTAAATATGCAAAATCTCCAACGATTGAAGAACTCAAGGAGCTCTTACAACAAAAATCAAAAAGGGGAGTAACCCAATATCTAGAAGTTCTAGAAAAAAAATGATTTATTACTCGAGGGTCTGGTTTTCGATCCATTCGATTGGGTTCTCAATGAATGCTTGAATCAACTTTTAATGTACCAATTCTTGGGTATGCGAATGCGGGAACTCCGCTTATGGACGCAGTCGAAACTGACTATGGATCACTTCCAATATCAAAAAGCTTTGTAAGCGGAGATACAAAAAAATATTTTGTACTCAAAATAGAAGGAACCTCTATGAATGCCTACGAAATAAATGGGAAAACAATTGAGAATGGAAGTTATGTTTTGGTAGATACATCAGAAACAAGTTTGAATAATAGTGATGCCTTTGTTTTTGTAGTCAATGGTGCTGCTACTATCAAGAAATATAAAAAAGATGGAAACACTATCTATCTTCTTCCTGTGTCCCATGATGAATATCATCATCCGATAATTCTTTCTGAATCAGATAGAATTTGAGTCAATGGAAAAGTGGTTGATGTATTTCAGTTTTAATAAACTTATTTATAAAAGAGTATTTGAATTTTTGAAATTACAAATACTCTTTTATTTTATTCAAAGAGATCTTTTGTGATATCTATCTCTTGTTTGAGGATTTTTACTTTTTCACTTCCAGGATAGATAATATTTGAGTCCGTACTCAATTCTTCGGCACTAATTTTATCAGGATAATCAAATTGTCCGAGTACATGTTTGATCGCATGAATTCTTGCTTTTTTCTTGTCATCAGAATTGATAATGGTCCATGGAGTATCTTTACTATGTGTGTGAGAAAAATTTTGGTATTCAGCTAAACTGTATTTATCCCAGAGTCTCTGAGAGTCTTGATCTATTGGAGAAAGCTTGAATTGTTTCAGTGGGTTCGTACGTCGAGCTTCAAACCGTTTTGCTTGTTCAGCTTTTCCTACGGAAAAATAAAACTTTATAATTTTTACTCCCGAGTTTTGAAGCATTTTCTCAAATTTTGGAGCATCATGGAGAAATTGTTCATAATCACTTTTTTCTACAAACCCCATTACTGGTTCTACCCCAGCTCTGTTATACCAACTTCTATCAAAAAATACCATTTCTCCAGCAGCAGGGAGATGATGAACATATCTCTGAAAATACCACTGTCATTTTTCCTTTAGAGTTGGCTTTTCCAGAGCCATAACTCTGGCTCATCTTGGGTTGAGATGTTCTCTGAATCGTTTAATCGTTCCACCTTTTCCAGCAGCGTCTCGACCTTCAAATATTATAAGTAATTTTTCTCCACTTTCTTTGATATATCTCTGGAGCTTTACGAGCTCTAATTGGAGCTTGATAATTTCTTTTTCGTATTCTATTTTTGATTTTTTTACACAAACACTGGTGTATTTTTCTCGTTTTTCTTTTGGTATATTTTTACATGCTTGGTAGTGTTTTTCTACTTCTTTTACTACATCAATAAGTTTTTCATGTTTATTTTTTTCATCTTTTTGTTCGATGTACTCACTCAATTCTTCAATAAATTCATCAATTTTTTTTATTTGTTTTTTTATTTTTTTACTATTTTTTTTGTTTTTATTTTTTTCTACCAGATGTTCTAGCTTGTTCCTGAGTACACGAACATAATCGGTATCTTCATGTTGTTTAAAGGTATCAAAAAGTGCTTGTAATTCTTTCAGAAAAGCATGAGTTGTTTTTTCATCGAGTTCGAGATGTGTATTAAAAAGTTCGTAAAAAAGAGAAGGCATCTTAAAAAAATGGTTAAAAAAAAGAATATATAATTTAATCTTATCATATATTCTTTTTTGGTTCAAATAATTTACTATGTCTTATGGACATGTTCACCAAACTGGATAATTTCAAGATGTGAGTGCAGAACTTGAAGCAAAACTAGATGGCTGAGATGATATATTTGTTACACACCATCATGTAAGATTTTGATTAAAGGTTGAAGCATATCGAAACATTAGACCCATGTTTGTTACACTACTGGTATTCCAATTTCAAATATCTGAATTAAATGTATCTGCATTGTAAAACATACGACTCATATCTGTTACACTACTGGTATTCCAATTTCAGATATCTTGATTAAATATACTATTATTTTCGAACATATCACCCATATTCGTTACACTACTGGTATTCCAATTTCAGATATCTTGATTAAAAGCATCTGCACCATTGAACATATTGCTCATATTCGTTACGTTTGATGTATTCCAATTTCAGATATCTTGGTTAAAAGATCAAGCATTTAAAAACATACTACTCATATTCGTTACGTTTGATGTATTCCAATTTCAGATATCTTGATTAAACGAAAGAGTTAATCCAAATATACCCCCCATATTCGTTACACTACTGGTATTCCAATTTCAGATATCTTGATTAAAAGCATCTGCACCATTGAACATATTGCT
>JAKVBB010000075.1:0-1773 GCA_022448215.1 Candidatus Altimarinota bacterium
CGAGCCAATTGTTGCAGGAAATCATTTTCATTGAGGTCAGCTTTGTTTCCCATCGAAATGATTTTACTAAAACCAAGCCCATATTCATAGGCCCAGTCGGTAAATGCCACAGCCATAGCACCGGATTGAGACACCAGCGCGATATTTCATGGCCGAATATCTTTCCCACCAAATGAGAGGTTGAGAGACTTAGAAGTATCGATATATCCCAGGCAATTTGGGCCAAGCAATCAAATGTCGTATTGTTTGGCAATATCCCTGAGTTCTTGTTCTCATTCTACATTTCAAATCTCTTTAAATCCAGCTGATATAATAATGACTCGTTTGATTCACTTTTCCCCACAAGCTTTCAGACTCTCAGCGACAAAAGATGCTGGGATAGCAAATACAGCAATATCTGGAACTTCTGGAAGAGATGAAATATCAGGATACATTTGAATATCTCATATACTCCCCTCTCCCCTTGGGAGAGGGGCTGGGGGTGAGGGCTGTGTCTGAGGGTTAGGAGTTTTATACTTCGGATTCACTCCATATACTGCTCCCTCAAAATCACTCATGTTTTTAAGCAAATCATTTCATATTTTACCAGGTGTTTCTGATGTTCATATGATAGCAACGGAGGCAATATCGAAAAAATTCATGTGTTTTTGTTTTTTGTTGGTATTATATTTCTCCTCTATCATGCATCGCATCAAAAATACGTTTCATAGCAACGATATAGGCTCCACTTCTATAACTCGTTTTATACTCTTTGGACGCTTTATATACTTGACCCGTTGCATCGGTAATTTTTGATTTGAGTCTTTCATCTATTTCTGATTCATTCCAATAAAAATTCATATTATTCTGAACTTGTTCGAAATAGCTGACCATAACTCATCATGCATTGGCAAGAATATCTGGAATAACTTGGATATCTTTTTGTTCAAGAATAGCATCTGCTTCTGGAACAATAGGTCCATTGGCAAGTTCTACAATAATACGAGCTTGAATATTATCAGCATTTTCAGGAGTGATTTGGTTTTCCAGTGCCGCAGGAATAAGAATATCACAATCCAGTTCAAGCACTTTTTTGGGTTCTAATTTCTCGACATCATCATACTGAATAACTGATTTTCGATCCGCTTTTAAATCAGAAATTATCTCAATATCAAGACCTTTTTTACAATAAATTCCTCATTTAGAATCAGAAATACCTACCAAAATAGCTCCCAGATCTATCAATAGTTTTGCCATGGTGAGACCAGCATTCCCGGCTCCTTGAATAGCAATTTTCTTTCATTTGAGATGTATATCCTGAAGTCTGAGTATTTCTTGGAGGACATACACTCCTCATTGAGCCGTGGCTGAACCTCTTCACTGAGATCCTCATGAGCTGAGTGGTTTTCCAGTAAAGCTTCCTGGGGCATTTTTTCCTGCAAGGATAGAATATTCATCCATCATCCAAGCCATAATTTTTGGATTGGTGTTTACGTCTGGAGCTGGAATATCTGTTTCTGGACCGATGTATTTATAAAGAGCTCGTACATATCCTCGTGCGAGTCTTTCAAGCTCTCCTTCAGAAAGTTCCTTTGGGTTAACAATAATTCCTCATTTCCCTCATCCCAGTGGGATATCTATGACCGCACACTTAAAGGTCATCCACATAGAAAGTGCTTTGACTTCTCCTCTATTAACATCTTGATGAAAACGAATTCCTCACTTGAAAGGTCCTCTCGCATCATTGTGCTGAGAACGAAATCATTGGAACATTTTTATACTTCCATTATCCAT
>JAKVBB010000075.1:1783-4572 GCA_022448215.1 Candidatus Altimarinota bacterium
AACTTCATATTTATTTTGATCGAGTCGACACTCTCCATACAGATCACAGGCCTGTCTGATTTGTTTTTGTGCATTGGTAAATGCATCGTTCATATTTTGTTCGATCGTCATGGAAAACATACTAAAAAATATACTACTCTGGTAGTATATCATGAGACCTTAATTTTTCCCTAAAAAAACCTAACAAAAACCTTGATTTTTGTAGTGAGTAATTCGATATTTATGGTCTTGTTTATTTATGGTAATAATATCGAAACGAATTTGCTCAAAATTGAGATTATTTTTCTTGCAATAGTATTCCATGGTTTTTTGAAATTTGAAGAGTTTTGTAGGAGTAATCGATTCTTCTGGAGTTCCAAATCGTTCACTACTTCTGTACTTCACTTCAATAAATACCGTAATGTCTTGAAGTCTAGCAATAATATCGATCTCTCAAAATCTTCCAAACTTGAAATTGGTATCTACAATGTGATACCCATGTTTTTGTAAATACTCAATGGCTATTATTTCTGCCCGGTCTCCTACCTTTTTTGATTGCATAATCTAAGACAACACTTCCTTTAAAATCTCTTCATGAATTTCCTCTATACTCTTCATATCTCAGTCCTGTTCACAATCAATCTGTACCCAATCATCATGATTTGCTACGACACTGAGTGCTGATGCATGAGCCTGAATCAGGTGATTTTTATCTGCTTCATGGATATCCATTTTTTTTCCTCATTTAAGATAGTCTCTCTCTTCTTTTTTGAGAACCAGTTTTTGGCTCATTTCAGGAGAAACATTCAAAAAAATAGTTTTATCTGGTTTTGGGATACCAAAAATATTATATTCAAGGTCTTCCAACCAAAATACAAAATCATCTCTCTCTACAGGATCTGTAATTTTACCAGCTTGATGAATAATATTCGCTGAAACATATCTATTTGAAATAATATAATCATAGTTTGCGAGATCATCTCTGAAATCAAAGCTGGAATCAAATCGGTCGAGTGCATAAAAAATACTAGCCCTCTTCGCTGAAACTTCTTTTCCATATTCTCCATTTAAGTATTTTTCCACGGCAAAAGCAGATGCTTCTCCATAACGAGGATAATCGAGAAGTTTTACTTTTTTTCATCGCTTTTCGAGCGTCTCTACGAGAAGTGTTGTTTGGGTTCCCTTTCCTGAACCATCGATTCCATCTATGACTATGAACATATGTAACATATATTAATAAATATCTCCTCTTGTATCTGCATCCACAAAGTGGATGACTAAAATATCATCTAAAATTCTATAAATAAATCTATATTTTCCAAGCCGAAGTCGATATGATATTTGAGTTCATACCATCGTTTTAATATTCAAACTATTTTGAAATGGATCTTTTTTGAGTATCTCAATAGATTTGCGAAACTGTTGAATAATAGGCTGTCACCTGTGTTTCAATAAAAATTTTTCTACATTTTTATCAATTTGAACAGCATATTCACTCCTTTTTTTATTCATATTTATGCAGCGAGTTTATCAAATAGTTCAGTATCACTGATTGATTCACCATTTTGAAACCTTTGCTCTGCATCCTTGAGTCTTTTTTCATCATATTCAGAGATAAAAACCGTATCTCATACAATACGTATGGGTTGTTGTGGCATTTTATTATATTGTTCTACACTCACCAGTACGGCTCTTGGTTTATTATTATTCATAATAAATACTTCTCCGAGATCATCAGTAGTATCAAGTACATCTTTGGTATGATTTTTTAATTGTGTCGAGGACACAAACTTTCTTTGTTCTATATGAGACATAAAAATACCTATAATTAGAGATATAATTATAGGTATTTTATAAAGTTAAGTGTTTTTGTCAAAAATATGTATTTTTTTATTGTTCTACCCTATCCAATATACTCTGCTCTATCACAGTCACATAGAATCTATTATACTTTACTCTGATATTTCTCGAATAATAAGTTTTATTTTTATTGGACGAAATCTATCCTTATTTGGGATAACTTCTCAATAACAATAAAGATAACTTCTTTCTTCATCTGTTTCAGTTTTGAAATTTGCTAATAGAACTTCCTCATCTGAAACATCTATACCATAAAGATCTGTCTCATATCTATCTCATTTTAGAGTATTCAGAGGGACTGATAGAAGATTTGTATTTGGAGCATCTGAAGGATCAATATTACACCAAATATCATCTGAATCTACATCTTTATTAAATACCAAATTTAATTTACCGGCATCTATACCGTGATTACAAGTATCAAGATTGAGATTTTTATATTCAACATACCATGGATATTTGGAACCTTCTTGGTAGTTTGTCGGAAAACTTATTACTATTTGTCCATCTTTTATCTCAATCTCATCTATCTTATCTAAAATCTCCTTCTTGTAATCTTGTGTTGCTAAAAGTCATACACGTCTCTGAATGAGTCATAGCTGTTTTGCTATAGCTTCAAGCTCTTCATGAGAAGCTTGCTCTATATTTTTATCAATATAACTTAATTGTGAAAGTATATCTCAAGACATAATAAATATAACATTACAAAATTAATAACAATATTATAATATTTAATATGTATTAGTCAAATAAAATTTCTATTCTGCCTCCACCCTATCCAATATACTCTGCTCTATCACGGTCACATCAAAAAATCATGACTCAATCAAATGAGCTTCTATTTTTTTATCCAGACCAAAAGCTATTCCAAGACCAACAAGGATAAATAGAATACCCAAGATTTTTTTGAACCAACCTTTTGGATCAGAAACTCCTCTGAGTTTTGCAGT
>JAKVBB010000076.1 GCA_022448215.1 Candidatus Altimarinota bacterium
CGGTTGTATCTGAATAATTTTTTGTTATGTATATATGAGTTGATTTATGAGATAAAAGGTGTTGAGTAGCCATACAAATTGAGTGAGTTGTGATACCAAAATGAGTCTATCCAAGGGTAGATATAGTGAGTGAGTTAAAAAAGATTCAAAAAGATTATCACATGACTCATATAGTTGTGTGACTTCCATATGATCTCTATAATATTGATCATCATCAACTCAAAAAAACTCAGAAATTTATAGAAAAACTCAAAGACATTTTTCCAGATACTCAAATCATTGGTCATGATGAACGACTCAGTAGTTTTGAGGCACAACGAGTGTCTCAAAGTATTTCAAAAACAAAACAAAAACGAGATGACATTGCAGCAGCAATTATTCTTGAATCGTATTTATCTTCTCATCTATAGTGTATCATGCAACTTCTTCTTTGGTCTCTTGCTCTTATGGTTTCTCTCACTGTATTGGTAAAATCTGCTGATTACTTTACCCAGTGAGCAGAAAATATTGGAAAATATTTTGGACTTTCTTCTTTTATTATTGGTGCTACCATTGTCGCTATCGGTGGATCTATGCCAGAAATTGTGACATCACTTTTGGCTACTTTTGATGGTAAGAGTGACTTTGCTGTTGATAATATTATTGGTTCAAATATTGCCAACATTTTGTTGATCGGTTGAGTAGCAGGTATTTGTGCAAAAAATTTCAAAGTAGATAAGGAACTGATTAATATTGACCTTCCTTTTTTCTTTTTTTCAACGGCCCTTTTTCTCTATTTTATATCTGATGGAGTTTTTACTGTGTGAGAATGAGTGATCACACTGAGTTTTTTATGAGTATTTATTGCATATACTCTTTCACTCAAACCAAAAAAACTCGAACTTTTGAAGAAAAAATATACGCTCAGTATACGGGATTTCCTCCTCATTATTGGATGAGTAGTAGGAATATATTTCTGAGCAAAGTATACAATAGCTTCTGTCTATACCTTGGCAGAGCTGCTCTCTGTTCCTTCAGCTATTGTGACTATTTTTGCGGTGGCAGTATGAACCAGTCTTCCAGAACTGATTATTTCTGTACAAGCGGTTCGAGCGAATAACTATGGTATAGCACTTGGGAATATATTTGGTTCAAATACTTTTAATGCTTTGGCTGTTTCTGGTATTCCAGCACTTTTTGGAAGCCTCAGTGTATCTTCTACCTCTCTTTCTATTGGGATTCCATTTTTGGCTTTTGCGACTCTTGGATTTATTTTTACTACCTTGGATAACAAAATTGCTCGTTGGGAAGCGATAGCCTTGTTAGTAGTGTATGTTGCTTTTATAGGAAAGATTGTTGGGATACTCTAGAGAAGAGAATTGAGGAATAATACTAAAAATCATATACTCAAGTGAAATAATACATACATTACAACTCGTAAAAAGTGCAATAATACATACATTAAGGTTTTTATTATCAATATAACTCTGAATGAGATCATACCTTTAGCAGAATAACCTCTTGATAATTACTATTTTGTTGAAATATAATTCTTAAATCAAATCCAACATCAATAGATCTACAAAAAGAATATGCGTGTCATACAGTATGATTTCTCAGACATGGATCAAAGGGATCAGCAAAAAATGTATGTAAGGCTTCGTCAACTCTTTTTTGATCTCTGGTTGGCAACTTGTTGTACATCTTTTGAAAGCTCTTTTTAATACTCAACTGCATGGTTGTGGAGATCATGAATTAATTGAGAGGCATCAGAATATTTTTTTGAGACTCATACTCATTTTTCTCCCTCATCAACAAGCTTTTTAAGATCATTTCATGCTTCTTGTGTAAATCATGCTTGGTCTCTGAGTTTGAATGAGATTCATTGAGACACAATAAACTCATTTTTTAAATACAGAGAAATAACTGTGTTTAAGCTGATTCATAATTCTTGAGCAATCCGTGTTGCTTGTGTCTTGAGATCTTGATCGAGTCGAATGGTAGTGTTTACTTTTGGCATAGTGTTATTTTATAGTAAGTATTATAAATAATATATTCATTTTTGAATACATTGCAATACAACACTTTATGATTTTTTTTGAAACCCAAACTGACCTTCTTCGTCTTTTACTTGTGAAGCAATCAAGGTAAAACCATAGTCCTCAAAAAACTGAATCATAGCTCCTTTATTTTTATGCATTATATTTTCTCAAATAAAAATTGTCCTGACAGCTCTTTTGTTTGCTTTTCAATGAATTTAAAACCATATGATTCAAATAATTCTATGAGCCCTTCAGGTGTATATCTCTGTATAGTATAGAGTTCTATTTCTTGATTTGGTTGAAACTGTATATGAGTATTATTTATGATAATTTTTATTTTTCTTTTGAATTGAAAAATAAATTTAAATGATACAGAATTGATCTCATCATTTTCTTCAAATTTTATTCATAGCTTTCAATCTTGGAGAGAGATTCAGTGTTTTTCTAACACATTAAAAACAAGACCTCAAATTCAAAATTTGTCTGATAGAGACTGATGATATTTCTCACAGTATGCATTATCGTCATGAAGTGTAGTTCATTGTCTGAGTCATATACTGATCCACACTTGTTCTCATTTTTCCAACATGTTATAGAGTGTATTCATGATAGTTCTATATGGAATATTTCCAAAAGTTGCACCAAAAAATGCAAAAATTTTCTTGTCATAACTTTGAGTAATTCCATTCATTATGTAATGAAAATTTTTGTCCATAAAATCTATTTTTACGAGCTTTGTATTTGTATTTGGATAATTTTCAAACTGTTTTTCAGAGAAATTAAGCATGGATTGAGATGAATCAACTCATACATAATCCATATTATTATTCCTTCAATCAGAATAAAAACTAGACTCAACTTCAGAATTTCAGCATCCTAAACTGATAAGGATATTATTTCAAGATGTAAAAATATGTTTTTCTCAAAAATCATTATAGTCTTGTACTCATATTCTTTTTGTTCAATCTACCCTACTAGCATAATTATAGTAAGGTGTACCATCTTTGTATAATTGATAGTGGGATATTTTTTCTCATTCTTCTAGTTCTTTTATGAGCTCTGTTTGATGTTCATAATCAGAGAGAATTTCTATTTTTTCAGTCATGTTGAATGTATTAAAAAATAATTTTTCTGTGTCCTATAATTGCTTGAAATGACATATCTGTAAAGATTTTCATATACTTTGTTTTTATATTTTCATTTTCTCGTTTGATATATTTTTCAAACATGTCTTTTTTATCAAAATAAACCATGGTGTTATACACGTTTTTTATGGCACCACTTCTGAGCTCATCATAAGCATCTCTGAGAAGATATTTTTTGAGATGACTGTTGGCTTGCAGACTGACCTGTCTCCAGCTGTCTGATATCCCTAGCATATCCATAATCCTCTCAGTAGTATGTTCCACTTCTTGATACATGGTCTGATCAGACATGGATTGATTCCATGCAGAAATAGCCACCGAAATAAGCAATTGTCAGCCATCCGTATAGATATGTGACAGAAACATCTTGAGAGAATGCTCTCACATGTATATTTGTTGTGATCTTATCTGAATCATAGCTCCTTTATTTTTAATGATATATGTTGTTCTGGTACCAAGAAGATACTCGAAAGATGCCGGGTATTACGTGTATGGTATCAGAACCAATAGCGTCTGAGTATGCTTTCGGGTATTAATATGTCTCGCGAAAATGCATCTGCTTCTTGTTCTATGATATCCTGAGGATCGTTGGTGTGAGAATGTTCATGAATCTCATTGTACAGAATATGCTTGAGCTCATGTCACAGTGCAATCCGTTTTTCTTGAAGCGATATTTTGTTATTCACAATAATCGATATCCGTCCATTTGATTTGGATACCAGGCCGTGGCAGTGCTTGGGGAGTTCCTTGTAGAGTATCGTAAATCACAAACGCAATATCAGTCACTCTATATTGATAGGGATTTGCATATACTGCAATAAATCCTCTACTTTTTTTGGTACAGTCATGTCCTTTTTTAATCTTTTAAAATACTTCGGAGGAGTATTTTATCATCTTTGTGTATTGAGGAATCTCTGAAAAACTATGTTTTGAGGAGAATATTTGAATTTTTGAGAAATTGAGAGGGCTTGTATAAGCCGCATCTTGAGATTTTGAAAAGATTACAAATATTCTCTCAGGAATTTTTCAGAGATTCCTTGAAGATGAACAGAAGGATTTTTTTTATTTTTGAGGCAGTGTTGAGGAAACCTCTATTATTTTTGCAATTCTTTCATAGTCTGCTTCATTCATAGGACCAATCTTTTTGAGAGCAGCCATAATAGGCTCGGGTACCTCAGAGGATGAGGTATCAATATCTTCTCAATATTTGTAACGATATGCTTCTTGATCTGCTTTTTTAAAAATATCGTTCATCTGTTTTTGTCCAATTCACATTGC
>JAKVBB010000077.1 GCA_022448215.1 Candidatus Altimarinota bacterium
TCATATCCTGAAAAGCCAGATGGGTCGACTCTGATTCACAGATAATCTCTACTATATCTTTTGGAGCAATTTTGATATTCTTTCGCACTTCTGATCCATTTACCGTAACTGATCCAGTATCTATGAGTCGTTGAATATAACTTCGAGAAAACTGTGAAAAAAGAGATGATAGGTAGATATCAACTCTTTGTTTTTTTTCTATGTATGTGCAAAAATGGTATTTCATAAAAAATTGGCAATTATTTACCCCGCTTCGCGGGGTAAATAGAGTATTGTTATAATCAGAGATTTGCTTTGATATCATCAATTTTATCTTGATCTTCATCTCCTGCTTCTTTCTTTTCTGCTTCTATGGTATAAATATCCCCCAGTTGTGTCCATTCTGATTGTTGTTTAGCAACGAGTTTTTTAATATCTTCTGGATGTTTCCCAGCAAGTTCTCGAAACTTGACTCTCTCTTCACTAAAAACTTTTGTGAGTTCATCAAACTGAAATTGAGACAATGTTGGAACAGCATCTACCACTCTCTTTTTTTCCATAGTATTGAGAGAGAGGGAATGTTTCAAGAGATCGAGAAACTCTGGTGCATCTACACTAACTTGATCACTGTGTCCTTGTATCATTTCAAGGATCATAGCATCAACTTGTTCTTCGGTCATGGCAGGGTTTTGTGGATTGGTTTGATCTGACATTTTTTTGTATGGATAATATCAACTATATTGACTGTATTATACAGGTTTTACAGGGAAATCAAGGAATTTTATAGGTTTATACTTTATGAAGGAAATCATCATTTGTATCAAGTGTCAAAAGAAGTGATGTATTAATTTGTTTTCGAGTCTTTTCATCGTCAATAGAGCCAATTTTTTTTATACATCGATTTTTATCAATAGTTCTCAGTTGAAAAACAAGGAGTGAAGATGGTAATTCTAAACCATAAGAATGATAATCATTCAATCAAATAATACATTTACCTTGCTTGAATTGGGAAGTAATTGGAGCTATTAATGTTGTTTTCTGATATTCAAAAAATAGGTCATTTTGGAGTATAACACAGGGTCGTATTCAAGACTGTTCACTCCCTTTGACTGGATTCAAATCAACCAACCAAATATCATATTTTTTTACCTTTTTCATTTATTTTATTTCAAAAAACTATTATATTCTTCGAGTCATGACTCTGCAAAGAATGCACACTCTTGTTGTATATCAATATCTATAGCAATAGCCTTTGATTCTCATATAAGTTCTTTTTTTAATTGTTCTTTCTTCAAGTGTTGTAAATAGTTCTCGAAAAGTTCTTTTTGAGTCATATTTCTCTTTTTAGTGAAACTTCTTAAGAAATCCACTAGAGAATCTTCAAGATTCAGGGTAATAGCCGTCATATATAATATTTATGAATAAACAATATATATTATATTGTTATTTTATATTTTTCAAGTTTTATCGAGAAATATAAAATTATTTTCTCACTATCTGAGTATAATGAATATTTCCCTGTTCACTTCGAAACATATGTTCAAACTCGGTCATATTTTGTTTATCAAAAACATCGAGTTCTTTTTCGTAGTCATATGATTCTACTGTGATATCAAATGCTTCATGTTCTCTAAATAAATCAAGAGTTGATCTGAAATATTCTTCGTGATCGGTCTTGTAAATCAGTTTTCCTCATGATTTCAAGCATCGAGCGAGTAGATCAAGAAACTCTCTTTGAAAGAGTCGATTCTTAAGTTGTTTTTTCTTTCTAGCCCAAGGATCAGGAAAAAATACATAGACTTCGGAGAGTTCTCACTCAGCAAAAACATCTCCTATCTCTTGTGCAAATTCTTTGATGATAGCAAAGTTACTCGCTCATTTTTGACGAGATTTTTCTGCTGCATTGTAAACGCGTTTATAACGAATATCCATTCCTATATAATTTTTTTCTGGATGATGAGAACACTCCTCAGAGAAAAAATTCCCCATTCCAGTACCAATTTCGAGACAAATAGGGTTTGAATTTCAAAAATATTTTCCCCATTCTCCTGCCCCTACAGATACATCATCCACTCATAAAAATATATCTGCATCATCCCTACAGAGTGTAATGTAATGATTTACTTCTTCTTTTTTCAATTCTATTAAAATAAAAATATATTATTTCAGTTTCTTTTTCTCAATCTCTTGAACAAATGTATCGAAATCTCCAATATAATTTCTATCTTGATCTATTCGAAATTTTTCAAATTCTCATTGTGCTTTTTTACTCGCATTTTCCTTGGAGACAGTTCATTTTCATGCTAAAAGACTCATGTCATTCAGCTGTAAAAAGTCCTTTGTTTTTTGAATCCAATCTTGCATACACATTATTTTTCACTTTTTTGCCTGAAGTTCTGCAAAATCTAAATATCCAGATACGAGTAAATTGAGTGTTTCTATTTCATTCTCACTGAGATAGTTCTTTCAAACGGTAATATCTGTTTTTACTATTTTTCATCCTGTTTTTTGAGATTTCCAAGTAGTCAGTCACATATGTGGTTGTTGTGAATCAGCTCTTGTATGAATAATCTCAGAAGCTGTGTTCCCCGAAACAGCATACAGAAATGTATTCTGTATTTCTGCGAAAAAATCTCTACTCACAGGTGCATTTGCATCATAGTCATGACTGGTAGCATAAATATCTGTTATTTTTTGATAGAATCTTCGTTCACTCGCTCGAATTTCTCGTATTCTAGCCAGGAGTTCTTCAAAATAGTCTTTTCAAAAATGAGTTCCATTCTTTATTCTCTCATCATCTAGGACAAATCATTTTATCATATACTCTTTGAGTATACTGGTTGCCCAAATACGAAACTTGGTTGCCTTGTATGAATTTACACGGTATCATACGGCAATAATAGCATCGAGATTATAAAAAGACACTTCTCGTTTCACTTCCCTGTTTCATTCTTTTTGAACTGTCAATAAATCCTTGACAGTTCATTTTTCTAGAATTTCTCAGGTTTCATAACAATTTTGTAAGTGTAAACTAATATTCTGCTTTGATGTACCAAATAACTCTCACATTTGTTTTTGTGAAAGCCATATTGTTTCGTCTTTAAATAGAACATTTACTCTGATATCTCCTTCATCGGAAGTATAAAAAAGTATTTCTCAAGTATGTGTCTCTGACATATTTTGTATATATAAAGAGTATATTTCATAATTATATAAGTTTATTTAAAAAGAACAAATTTTATTCAGATTCTGAATCTGCTTTTTGGATATTATTGAGAGAATTTTTCATACTCTTGTCTCGTTATACCATAAAAACTTGTATCTCTGAGTTCTCACTTCACTCTATCATGATTTTTAAACTCTCATTCAAGGGTAAAGCCACACTTAAGTGCAACTTTTTTTGAATTTTCATTTTTACTATCACAGCGAATCACTCATTTTTCAAAGCTAGACTGTTCAAATGCAAACTTGAGGTATCTTCTTATACATTCGGGCATGATCCCCTGTCCATAATACTCTGGAGCGATCCAATACCCGAGCTCAAAAGATGGTATTGTATCATCTATTTTATTGATTCAGCATCTTCCAATATGCTTCCCTGTATTTTTATCATATATTGCTGCATCCCACGCTTCTCAAGCACTCACTTTTATCCTCGTTTTTTTGATATTTTTTAAGGTAGTTGAAAAATCATCTCATTTTTCCCAGATCATATACCGTATCGTATCTGATGTAATCAGGTTCCATATGTATTCTGCTTCTGATTCTTCAGGTATTTTGAGAATACATCTCTGGGTTTCGAGGGTATCATGGAGTCAAAGTTTTTTCATGTTCATTAATATATAAAGTATATAGCTTATTTTGTAATTCTATTACAGATAGTATTCTTGGATTTATAAGTGTGAAAATAAAAGATTAAAAATTAATTGACTAATTAAAATATATATTTATTATATTTTATATTATCTCTAGCTAAATTCAACCCCCAAGTGCAATTTTTCAGGAATGTCTGAGAAGATATATTATTGTAATTTTATGTAGAAATTGTTATAATACAATTACATTGTAGAGAAATGTACTTGGTTTGGTGTTAAGAATCCAAGTATTTCCCGAGGAGTGTTTGCGAGATTATTGCAAACACTCCTTATTTTTTTCTCACTTATTTTGTCAAAGTTGGTTCATTTAGGAAAGGATCGTCTGATGAGTTTATTCAGGTTTTCAATACTTCCTTTCTGCCAAGGAGAGTAGGGATCAGAGAAGTATGTTTGTATTCACTGTTGATGAAGGAGATAATGTTTTGCAAACTCCATACCATTGTCGAAGGTAATAGATTTTATTCCTATCTCATCTTTTACTTCAGTGATACATTCCATGATATAGCTACTGGATTT
>JAKVBB010000078.1 GCA_022448215.1 Candidatus Altimarinota bacterium
ATTTTTTTACATACTTTATTATTTACAAATAATATTATTCTATTGTAATACTGTTTTTTATATTTTCGATAGGCTGAATAGAAGAAAAAATAGTCTGATAATACTTGATTTTTTCAGTGAAGAGTTGGGTATGGTTTTGATCGAGTTCTGAGAGAAGGTCATCGATGAGGAGAACAGGTTTTTTCTCTGTTTTTTTCTCTATAAATACCGTTTCGAGCATTTTGAGCCAAAGAATAACACTCTTTGTTTCTCATCTGGATGCAAAATGAGCCAAAGCAAGATCTGAGTTTACAAGGATTTCAAAGTCATCAACGTGTGGTCAAATAGCAGTTTTTCAGAGTATAATATCTCTTTGTCTGTTTTTTATGAGATATTCAGTAAGAGATGTTTGAGGATTATTGAGATCAACTTTACTCAGATATTCTAATGTAATTGAATCTGCCTCATCTCATAAATACTCTTTTGCTTCATTTATATGAGCTTGAAAAAAAGATACCAACTCTTTTCTATATACATATATTTCCTCTGCCAATTGCACAAAAGATTGGTCCCAAAAATCTATTTCGCTTGCTTGAGAAGTTCATTGCTGTACTGACTGGAGTGTTTTATTACGATTGGTAACAATGGCTTTATATTTCTTGAGAAGTTCTGAGTAGTGGGGGTATGCGGTTGTAATGACTTGATCGAGGAAATCTCTTCTGAGACTTGGGCTCAGATACATGATATTCATAAAAAGAGGTCCAAAATTACAGCATATGTGCGTTGATTCGAGATATTTTTTCTTTATAGTTGGTTTATTATTGAGGAAATATTTTTTTCGTTTTGTATTTTTATCATATGAAATAGATCGTGTTTCTCCATTTTCATATTCACACTCAACAAAAAAATACTCTTGTCAGAGTTGCACCATTTCATCAAATGAAATAGGAACAATATGCCTATCTCATAGAATAGATATAGCTTCTAGAATATTTGTTTTTCATGCACCATTTTGACCAATAAGGGCATTTTTTTCTGCATCAAAATGAAGTATCTTTTCAGAAAAATTCCGAAAATGAACCAACTTGAGTGTTCGTATCATAGTATTTTATTGCATAATATTTGTGAGCGCAATTTGATTTGAAATGATTTTTTGAGGAGAACATGCAAGTAAGTCACTTGGACTCATATCTCGAATTTCTTTGTCTTCGCGAAGATGTCCTTTGGTCGCTACGCTTGATACGGTTGTTTTGACTCACGCAGTATCTACATTTGAGAGCGTATCAATATAATCAAGAGTCGAATGAATCCCCGATTCTACTCACTGTGATCCAGAATGAAGTTTACTCAAGTTTTGAGTAAGTTTTTTCATTTGTTCTTGTGTTACGCTCATTTATTTATATATTAGAGGCTAGTTTTTGCTACTATATGTCTTATTCTTCAAAAAGCAAACATATGTGATGGAAAGATGTCATTAAAAAATCTCTCTCAGATAAAAAGATCATGAATCAATATGTTTTAAAAGCTGCTCGATTTGTATTAAGTGTGAGTGTGTTTTTATTTTTTTTGCATGTATTTTTTGTAATTACATGATTTTATGCTGATATATTTTTGGTCACTTTCTTATATATATTCTTTTTGACTCTTCTCTCATTTGCTTTGTATGGATACGCACTGGTAAGAAAATATGTATGATCCCCTTGGGACATTATATCAGGAATATTTTTTGTGATGATTGCTTTGGTTCCTTTTTTTATAGCAAATAAGACCTTTGACTTTATTTTAACTTTTTTGTCTGCTTAGTATGTATGTAAAAATATTTTTTCTTTGTTTGTGTTTCATTTCTCTAACGGGTTGTTTTGGAGGAAATGACTCAACCGTATCAACGGGTCTTGAATGGTATCAATGAGACAAATTTTCTCTTCAGGTTCCTGCTTCTTGGACTGTTTTTACTGACCAAGAAAGTCTTTTTCCACAGCCAAGTAGGGGAGAGATAGAGTTAGTAAGTGTATCAGAAAATGAAAAATTTTGATGGCAAAGAAACTTGGTGGTACTATCAGATACCCTTGAGCAGGTTACCACTTCAACAGATTTTAGTATTTTGGAACAGGTTCAATCCAGAAGCCAATATGAATTCTATAGAGAATTAGAAAATGTATGAATAGACTTTAATGATGGAGAGCAGGGGAAGGTCTATGTATTTGAAGCTAGATATAATAGAGATACTCCTATACTCAAATACATACAAGTAGCTCGTGTATGTTATCCAGATACTGTATATGTTGCGACTATTTCTGTTCCAACTGAACTCAAAAAACATACCCAATATATTGATATGTTTAAGACTTTTACATGTAAACAGGAATGATAATTATTCCCTAATTGAGCAAAACAAAAACACCCCAGAGCAGAGAAAGGGTGTTTTTTTTGCTTTCAAATGGAGGTGCCTACTGTAAATTGAGCAAATTATGAAAATTTGTTTGAATACCTAATGTCGAATTCAAAAATGATACTTGAAGAAAAATATTAATTCAATAAAATATTTTAATAAGTGTATTTTATTTCACTCAAAAGTTATGAAACAAGAAAATAATATAGCATTTATCGATGCCCAAAATCTTCATTTATGAACAACATCAGAAAACTGGAAAGTAGATTTCAGTAAATTAAAATTATATCTAGAAAAAAAGTATCATGTCAAAGAATCTTACTTTTTTCTATGATTTATTGATGAAAATCAACAAGAAATGTATAGAAAAATACAAAAGGCATGATTTATTATCGAATTTAGAGAACATTCTACTCATCTCAAAGGAAAAAAGAAATGAAATGTAGATGTAGATATAGTTTTTGAAGTAATGAAAAGATTGATAGATGATGAGAAAGATTTTGACAAAATTGTACTTGTGTCCTGAGACTGAGACTACATTAAACTCGTAAAATATTTAATTTGAAAAAACTTTTTTAAAAAGGTATTATTTCCAAATAATAAATACTCATCTTTATACAAACAAATAAAGACAGAGTATAGACAAAACTTATCACTTATAAAACATAAAATTGAATACAAAAAAGAGAGGTGTTCTTAGGTAGTTAGCCGTTCGATCCCTCTCTTGTCGTGATACATTCATATATTATCACATTTTATTGTTAAAGCAAATTTATTTCAAGTTTTATTTCAAGTTTTTTTTAATAAGTATGTTGACGATCATTTAATTTATGTTATCTATCCTTCAATAAGATGATAACAAAAACACCCCAAAGCAGAGAAAGGGTGTTTTTTTGCTTTCAAATGGAGGTGCCACATAGTGATATATTTGAACTTTTTGAAAGGATGAATAAATTAAATTTTGAGAATTTGAGATGATTCTTGAGAATCTTATCTAAGTAATGTCATCAATCTGACCTTTTGTATCTTGTACTTGATTTTGAATAGAAAAATATTCTCATGGATTATAAATCACTCATTGTATAATACTCCCTTGTTTATTTTTTTCTTCAATTAAAGATTTATGTGCATGTATAGCAAGATAGTATTTTCATTCATAATCTACTTTAAAATCCGCTTGTGGAACTTGATTTCCATCTGCTTCTAATTCTGCAAAGTATTTTGTCGGTTTAAAGTGCTGTTTAAATAGATCTCTATCTGTATCTCGTATAGATAATTCTTCATATTTAATAACCCAAATATTACCAGCAAGCTGATATACTGTTCTATGACTATCATGTCATAGTACTTCACATTTTCTTTTTCATTGTAAAAAATCGAGTGTATCTCATAAAAATACATCTACAAATTTTGTATCCTCAAAATCTACTCCATTTACTTGTATCGTTCTTTCTCAATTCTTCTCAATTTCACTGTATTGTGTAAAATTTGAATTCATATACCTATATAAATATTATTCTGTAAAATTATATCACTATTTTTCTAAATATCAAAAATCGATGAGATAAGTAATTCAATCTGTTGTTTTCATGATATTTCATGGGTTTCTGTCTCATATAAATAAGTCTTTATCGCTTCATCTCCCTATCAAATCAACAACTTTTCTTACCTGACTTAATTCAGGAGAGTAATAAACCTCTCACCACCACTTATCATACTCTGCTTCTAACTTTTGCTCATTTGGTGTCATAAATCTATCATTTGGCTCAGGAAGTCTTTGCAAATGATTCTCTTTCAAAACTTGGTCAATTTCTGCATCTTTCATATGTGAGAGTT
>JAKVBB010000079.1 GCA_022448215.1 Candidatus Altimarinota bacterium
TATTCTCTCTTTTATGCCTCAAAATATTATTGATCAATATCGTATACGTGCCAAAAAAAGTTTGGGACAAAATTTTTTGATAGATGAATGAAAGCTCGCTACTATTGCTCAAGCTATTCAAGTACGTAATCAAAATATAATTGAAGTATGACCATGATACGGAGCTCTCACAGAAAAACTATTATCTCAGTCTCCAAAAACACTCAACCTTGTTGAGCTTGATGATGACATGGTACATATTTTACAGGATCGTTTTTGTAATACAGAGTTTACTTTGCATCACCAAGATATCTTGAAGTACAATCCAGATGTATCACCCTATAGTGTGATAGCGAATATTCCATACTATATTACTTCACCCATTCTCAGACACTTTCTCTATGATATAGATATACAACCAGAAAGTATGGTTATTCTGATGCAAAAAGATGTTGCAGATAAAATTCTTGGTGGGAAAAAAGACAAAACCTCAGTACTGAGACTTTTTATAGAAAAAAAATGTAGTATACATCATGTGACTCACATACCTAATACATGCTTTTCTCCTGCTCCAAAAGTAGACTCAAGTGTACTTTTATTTCAATCTCATGATCATTATATGAGCGTAGATGATGTGCAATTTCTTGATTTTATTCAATGTTGATTTGCTCAACCACGTAAAATGCTGGTAAAAAACCTGCTACAATGATGATATCAAAAAGACCATATTATACATACTTTATCTATGATGTGAATATGAGAACAGGTTCGTCCAGAAGACTTATCAATAAGCCAATGGATTGAACTTTCTAACAAAATATAGGGGTTTGATGTCAGAAAACACTTGCGTTTTTATATGGTATTTTTATAATGCCCCAGCTATGAAAAAATATATTCAGTAGGGAAGAGCATAATTATAAAATAATATGCATTATTCCATTTATCAGATAATCAGTATATATGCACCGGAAGGCCATTGTACACGTGGTGACCAAGTCTCGTATGAAAAGTGATGCTTTTTCTATAGAGATTGATTTGATAGAACATTTGAGTGAAAAGTATGGTATTAAAAATGTAATATTCTATAAGGGGGAAGGAATAGAATATCAAGACATGCTTTCTAAGTTAGAAAAATTTGGAATTCTTCTCTATAACTACACGAATAGAGATGATTTAAAAGAAAAAATTCAAGAAGTAAACAATGAATACGAAATTGTATTTGTTGATACTCCTATGGAACTTCTTGTGAATGTGGTAAATGAGGTTAGAACAGATCTATGACTCGCACTTTCAGACTCGCCAGATATTTTTCGTGATAAATACCTTCAACGTCGTCTGATTCAAGAACATGATAACAAACTCTGAATTAGATTTATCTCTCTTACTCCAGATAAAATTGATTTAGACAGTATTGAATCAAAGGTTGGATACCCGTGTATTATTAAGCCAACTGATGGTTTGCAAAGTTCCGGGGTAGTAAAAATTCACAATAGAGATGAGTTACAATCCTATCTAGATCATTATCAAGATTTTCACGATAGGCTCAAGTCACGATGAGTAGATAGTAAAAACTTGATTATAGAAGAATTCATTGATGGGCAACTCTACTCTGTAGATTATTTTGTGAATCATGAGTGAGAAGTTATGCTTTCCCCTGCGGTAAAAGTATGACTTGCTCGAGATATATGAGTTAAGGACTATGCAAATATCTCTCGGGTACTGACAGAAAAAACAGTTGATGATCTGAAATGAAAACGATTGAAGCATTTTGTAAAGTCAACTATACAAGCAACTGGTATTCGTAATACTTTTGTGCATCATGAATTTAAGCTCAACTCAAAATGAGAACTCAAAACTATCGAACTCAATGGGAGAATCGGTGGATGAAGACTTGAACTTCTTTATAGGGCATATGGAATTAATTTATATGAGTTTATTATTAATAAATCAATAAAGGTTCCAAAAATAAAAAAGAGTAATATTGCTGTGAATATATATGCCACTTGTAGATGAGAACTGGACAGTTTTAATCAAGAGCTTCTTCATAAAATTCACAAACGAAAGAGTGTTTTTAGTATATTTCTTGAAGAGAAGTGTGTATGAAAAGAAGTATGACTCACTCAAGATGGTTTTGTAAAATTAGGAACTATTAAACTCGAACATGAAAATTATGATGAGATCAGAAAAGATTATCGTTATATTAAGAAACATTATCGTGATTTGCTTGAAATAGATACACAACAAGGATGAATTAAAATATTCAAATCTCTGAAAAAAATATTCAAAAAATAGCTCCCATTCAATAAGAAAGGGCTTTTTTTTGACAGATAAATTCATCTATATTATAATGGTATTAGTTTTTTAATAAGTATTATTATTTAGATGCATAATTTTGTACCGAATAATCTGTCTAGTCTTTCAGAGAAAGAACTTATGGCATATTATGATAATCCATATAATTTTCCTCTTGGAGATTGTCGTGAAATTGCTGAAGAACTGGATGAGTTCCCAAGCCATGTAATGTGTTTTCTGACACATGGTGTTTTTAGTGTAAATTCAGAAATTCGTAGAAAAGTGGAAGAAACTGTTTGAGGTACTAAAAAACAAGTAAACAGGCTACTGAGAAACTATTCCGATTGGGCTACAACAAAAATTATGAAACGATCTGGTATTCCAAAAAGTCATATTATACGTCCCGATACACCTCGATTAGTGGGTGACCCAGCGAGAGCACACTATGAATGATGACATTTATATGAAGAATTTATTCGTTGAACAGATTTTAATGAGCAAAAGCTCCTTGAGAACCCATCAGAATATAGAGATATATGACAGAAAAGTGCCCAAAAATTTCACCATAATATTACACAAAACCTTGTAAATATAGAAAATGTTTATTGATGATCTATAGGATTTGATGTACATGATTCTGGAAATATTAAAATGCATATTAATCCTAAACTTGATTCTTTTAGGTTAGGATGACTTCCTCCTGTAATTCTTGGAACCAGAGATGGAGCAGCATGTAATCCAGAAATACTTGATTATTTTGCTGAGAGAATAGAATACTATTTGGGTATTAAAGCACATAAAAACGTAAAATACAAAGGAGGATATGTGACCAAAAAACACGGAGAAGACTATAGAAAAAATCTGGAACAAAAATGAGAAAATCCATGAAAGAGAAATATTATTCAAATAGAGCTGGCAAGGTATCTCTATATGCAAGAAAGTACTCAAAAGCTTGACTGGCATAGAGTAGATATGATATCTGCAGGATTGAAACTTGCTATGATAGATACTTGAAATAAATTTTGAAAAGAGTATTTTGAGGGATTACAATAAACACGATATACTCGTGTTTTATTTTTTCTCGACTTTTTCAAAAAAAATCATACAATCTCCACACAAAACTTTTTCACATTTTAGCTTCTTTTTAACAAAAAATTGTCAAAAACTATGCAAATTTCACACATTAGAAATTTTTGAATCATTGCTCATATTGATCATGGGAAGTCGACTCTAGCCGATAGATTTCTCGAAATTACTGGAACACTCGATAAACGAGATATGAAGAATGGCCAAATGCTCGATACTATGGAACTCGAACAAGAACGAGGGATTACTATTAAGCTCCAACCGGTACGAATGCAATGGAAAGGCTATGAAATGAATATTATCGATACCCCTGGTCACGTAGATTTTCAGTATGAGGTTTCACGAAGTCTGGCTTCTGTCGAAGGAGCGATTTTAGTCGTGGATGCAACACAGGGAATCGAAGCACAAACGCTTTCCAATGTCTATATGGCCATTGAAAATGATCTGGATATTATCCCAGTTATTAACAAAGTAGATCTGCCAGCCGCAGACATACCAAAAGTATCAGAAGAAATTATAAATTTACTCGGATGTGACGAAGCAGATATTATTCCTGTATCTGCAAAAACATGACAAAATGTAGAAGCTATTCTTGATGCAGTCATTGAGAGAATCAGTCAACCAAAGGTATTTGAGGCAGCATCAAATGTAGAAAAACAAGAGCTCAAAGCACTGGTATTTGACTCTCAATATGATTCATATAGATGAGTGGTTTCGTATATCAAAGTCTTTCAAGGAGAAGTAAAAAAATGAGATACACT
>JAKVBB010000008.1 GCA_022448215.1 Candidatus Altimarinota bacterium
AAGCAGATGCAAAAAAGATTGAAAAATCTAAAAAAGATAAAAAAATACAAGTACGATGATTTCTTGGTTCAAAGTTTGACTATTTTGATGCTCATCAAGAACGAGTACTTACGGTTGCCGAAGCTGGGACTGAAGTAGATGAATTTGGAAACTTTACTGATACTCGAATTTCAGCACGAGCTGGAAATGAACCAACGATTACTCATGTAAATGAAATCACTCATATCGATGTTTCTCCAAAACAAACCATGTCAGTAGAAACATCTCTGATTCCATTTCTTGAACACGATGATGCGACACGAGCCGAAATGGGGTCAAATATGATGCGTCAAGCAGTTCCACTTTTGAGATCAGAATCACCAATTGTTGGTACTGGTATGGAACGAGTGGTATGAGAAGGATCAGGATATGTTGTCTTGGCAGAAGAAAATGGTGAAGTGCTTGGGGTAGATGCCAAACATATTACGGTACTCTACAAAAATGGTGAGAAAAAAACCTATGAATTCAAAACATTTAATAGGTCAAATCATGATCACATTGTTCACCAAAAACCAGTTCTTTCAAAATGAGATAAATTTAAAAAATGAGATATTCTCTGTGATGGTCACTCTATCGAAAATGGTGAACTTGCACTGGGAAAAAATCTTCTCGTAGCTTATATGCCATGGAAGGGATATAACTTTGAGGATGCGATTATCATTTCTTCAAAACTGGTAGAACAAGATACCTATACATCGATTCATATCAAAGAATATTCAATGGATGTGCGAGAAACCAAACTTGGGCCAGAACAAACCACTGATGATATTCCAAATGTATCAGCTGCAAAATTGAAAGATCTTGATGTAGATGGTATTATTAGAACGGGTGCTTATGTACAGGGATGAGATATATTAGTCGGAAAAATTACTCCAAAATGAGAACAAGAACTTTCTCCAGAAGAACGACTTCTCAGAGCCATCTTTGGTGATAAATCAAAAGATGTAAAAGACTCTTCTCTCAGACTTCCATCAGGACAAGGATGAAAAATTCTTGATGTTCATGTTTTGAGAAAAGAAAATGGTGATAACCTTCCTACATGAGTATTTAAACAAGTAAAAGTTTTTGTTGCTCAAACACGAAAAATAGAAGTAGGGGATAAAATGGCAGGACGACACGGGAACAAAGGTATTGTTTCTCGAGTGGTACCGGTTGAAGATATGCCATTTACATCTGAAGGAAAACCAGTAGATATTATTCTCAATCCACTAGGGGTTGTATCTCGTATGAATATCGGTCAAGTACTCGAAACACATCTTGGTATGGCAGCCAAAGAACTTGGTATCAAAGTTGCGACTCCAATCTTGAATGGTGTGAGTCTAGATACGATTGGAAAAATTATGGATGATGCTGGTCTTGAGTCAGATGGAAAACTTCAACTCTTTGATGGAGAAACTGGAGAACCATTCAAAGAAAGAACTATGGTAGGTATGAAATATATGATGAAACTTCATCATCTTGTCGAAGAAAAAATACATGCCAGATCAGTTGGACCATACTCGATGGTTACACAACAACCTCTTGGGGGGAAAGCCCAAAATGGTGGTCAAAGATTTGGGGAAATGGAAGTGTGGGCTCTCGAAGCATATGCAGCCAGTAATATCCTCCAAGAAATGATTACGATTAAATCAGATGATGTTGCAGGTCGAACACAAGCCTATGAAGCCATTGTAAAAAATGCTCCAATCAGGAAGCCAAATATACCAGAATCATTTAATGTCCTCATTAAAGAACTTCAATCTATTGGTCTTGATCTTGCGCTCCTTGATAATGCTGAACTCAGTGAAAAAGAACAACAGGCTCTAGAGAGATATGAAGAAATCATAAAAATAGAACACAAGATTCTTGGAGATAAACAAATCAAAGTAGAAACATGATCTGACGACGAAGATCAAGAATAATTTCAGAAATATATGGCTTTAATCCCTAACTCATATTTATGTTTGATAAACAATTTGATAACTTTCTCAATGATAAAATCACCGATTTTTCAGAGATAGCAAAAGATATCGGGAAAAAAGATATTACTCAAGGAAAAAACCTAGATAACCTTGCAGGTATTTCTCTTGGAGTATCTTCTCCTGAAAAAATAAGAAACCTTTCATATGGTAAAGTTCTTATTAGTGAAACGATTAACTATAGAACACAACGACCAGAAAGAGGTGGACTCTTCTGTGAACAAATTTTTGGTCCACGAAAGAACTATGAATGTGCCTGTGGTAAATATAAACGAATCAGATACAAAGGAATTGTATGTGAGAGATGTTGAGTAGAAGTAACCAAAGCTTCTGTTCGACGAGAACGAATGGCTCATATCGACCTCTATGCTCCGGTAGCACATATTTGGTACCTCAAATCAGTTCCAAGTAGAATTGGTCTTCTCCTTGACCTTCCAGTAAAAAAACTTGAACAAGTGGTATACTTTGCATCATATATTATTACTGATGTATACGAAGATAAACGTGAAGAAGCACTCAAAGAAATCGAAAACAAATTCAAAGTTTCAAAAGCAGAAATGCAAAAAGAACTTCAAAAAAGCGTGAATGAACTCAAACTTCAAAAAGAATCTGGAAAACTTTCTGCAAAGAAATTTGCTCAAGAAGAAGCAGCTCTTATGAATGGGTTAGATGAATTGACAGCTGAGTTTGAAGAACTTCGAGATGGTCTTAAATCTTTGAGATCAGGAGAAGTTGTTGGAGAGCTTGAATACCGAGTCCTCTACCAAAAATTCCCACATGTATTTGAAGGTGGTACTGGTGCAGAATTCTTGAAAATACTTCTTGAAAGAATTGATTTACTTCAATTTATCGAAGAACAAGAAAAAGAACTCAAAGTAGCTACTCAAGTAAAACAGAAAAAAATCTTACAAAAAATCAAACTCGCTGCAAATCTACTCAAATCAGGTCAAAGACCAGAATGGTTTATTTTGGAAGCACTTCCAATTATACCACCAGATCTCAGACCAATGATCCAACTTGATGGTGGACGATTTGCTTCTTCAGATCTCAATGATCTCTACCGAAGAGTAATTAATCGAAATAACCGACTCAAAAAACTGATTGAACTGGGAGCTCCAGACGTTATTCTAAAAAATGAAAAACGAATGTTGCAAGAATCAGTAGATATGCTGATTACTGGTGAAACTCGAACGAATAGATCAGGATTTGTAACAGCCAATAAGAAAAAACTCAAATCTCTGACAGAAATTCTCAAAGGGAAACAAGGTCGATTCCGACAGAACCTTCTCGGGAAACGAGTCGATTACTCAGCCAGGTCAGTTATCGTAGTAGGTCCAAACCTTCATATCGATGAATGTGGTATACCAAAAACAATGGCACTTATTCTCTTTAAGCCTTTTGTTATAGCAAAACTTATTGAAAATGGTGTAGTATACAACATTAAACACGCAGAAAAGTTTATTGAAAAATCAACCAAAGAAGTATGGGATGCACTTGATGAAGTGATCGAAGGAAAATACGTTATTATGAACCGTGCTCCAACACTGCACCGACTTTCTATCCAAGCCTTTAAACCAGTTCTTGTAGAAGGGAAAGCGATTCAATTGCACCCACTTACCTGTACAGCCTTTAATGCGGACTTTGATGGGGATCAGATGGCTATCCACCTTCCTATCACTGAAGCGGCTCAAGCAGAAGCTCGAAACCTCATGGTCACTTCAAAGAACCTCTTGGCTCCATCTTCGGGTGAACCAATTGTTACTCCTTCTCAGGATATGATTCTTGGATGTTACTATGTAACAGCTCTGAATCCAGATGCAAAATGAGCTGGAAAAGTATTTAAAGATCTCAATGATGTGGCTCAGTCATATTATGCAGATGAAGTTGATTTCAAGGCTCCAATTAAAGTCAGAATGAATGGAGAAATTATTGAAACGAGTTACGGACGACTTCTGTTTAATGAAATTGTTCCAAGTGAGCTTGGTTTCATTAATGAACCACTCAAAAAATGAGCACTCAAAAGAATTCTTTCAGAATCATTTGAAATACTTGGTTCAGAAAAAACAGCACTTTTTGTAGATGCTATTAAGAATTTTGGATACAAATATGCTACTCTTTCAGGTCTCTCTATTTCAAAAGAAGATATGGTACTTCCTGGAAATAAACAAGAACTTCTCGATGCAGCAGCTGAAAAAGTAAAATACATCCAAAAGAAATGGTGGTCAGGATTTATGACTGAAGAAGAAAAATATCTTCAATCTATTGCTATTTGGGCTGAAGTAAAAAAAGTCATCGAATCAGAAATGAAAGAAGTGTTTGATGGAAAAAATCATATCTTCAACTTTATTGATTCTGGTGCCCGAGGGAACTGGGGGAATATTACTCAGCTTTGTGGGATGAAAGGACTCGTTGCTTCTACCTCTGGTAAAACGATCGAACTTCCAATTAAATCGACTCTCAAAGAATGATTCTCGACACTCGAATACTTTATTGCGACCCATGGATGACGAAAAGGGAAATCAGATACAGCCCTCAAAACAGCACAATCTGGTTACTTAACTCGAAGACTGGTTGATTCATCACAAAATATTATTATCAAAGAACACGATTGTGGAACGGTTCACTACAAAACAGTGACACGAGGATGTAAAAAATCAAGTTTTGATGAAAAATTTGAAGATAGAATCTATTCTCACACTCTTGCATCAGATGTTTTAGATGCAAAAGGAAATATTCTTATTCCAGAAGGAAAAGTAATTGACAGAGATACTCTTGAAATTATTAATGAGAATAATATTGATGAAGTAAATATTCGTTCAGTACTCACTTGTGAGACAGAAGGATGAGTATGTCAAAAATGTTATGGACTTGATCTTGGTCTCTCAAAAGATGTAGAAATCGGTACTCCAGTTGGAGTTATTGCAGCACAGTCTATTGGTGAACCAGGTACTCAGTTGACGATGCGAACCTTCCACTCTGGTTGAGTCGCAAAAGAAGGATGAGATATGACCCAAGGTCTAGCAAGAGTTGAAGAACTTTTTGAAGCTCGAAACCCTCGAGCGGTTGCTCAAATCTCTGAACTTGATGGTACCGTTTCTCTCGAACAAACAGAAAAAGAACTCATTGTTCGAGTCACGGCTCATGAATTGCAAGAAGATGAATATTATTTTGGAGAAGAATTTGATGTAGCAGTAAAAGTAGGTCAAAAGATTAAAACAAAACAGATTCTGGCTCGAAGTACCGTAGATAAACAAAAAATTACATCAGGTTTTGCTGGTGAAGTGAAAAAAATATCAGATGGTGTTATTACGATTAAAGATGTTGAAAATAGAGTTGGAGAATATGTTTTTGATCTCGGTACCAATGTCTTGGTAGGAGAATGAGAAGTAGTAACCAAAGGACAAAAAATTACTGAAGGTTCTCTCAATCTACAACAACTCAAAGATGTATCAGGAGTTCTTGGTGCACAACAGTATATTGTTGATGAGATTAAATCTATTTACTCTTCTCAGGGTCAAACCGTAAACTCAAAACATATTGAGCTTATTGTACGACAAATGTTCTCTCGAGTACGAGTAACATCTAAATGAGATACAGATTTCTTCCCATGAGATATCGTAGATATCATCAAGTTCAAATCAGTGAATGATGAACTGATGAAACAAGGGAAAAAACCAGGTATTGCAGAGAGACTGCTTCTTGGTATTACCAAAATTTCTCTCTACACTGATTCATGGCTTTCATCAGCTTCGTTCCAAGAAACGGTTCGAGTACTGGTTGAAGGTTCTGTAAGTGGAAAAATCGACAAATTCCGAGAAATGAAAGAAAACGTTATTATTGGACGACAGATTCCAGCTGGTGAACAGTATAAGAAAATGATTGATCCAAATTATAACAATGAAACAGAAGAATATTTTGATCCGAATGAAGAAGTGGTTGATGTGTCAGAAGAACATATGACAGAAGTGGCAAAAGAAATGGAACACGAAAGTGATTTCTAGCCCAAAAAAAGTCCCGAACTCGGGACTTTTTTTGATTTTTTGTAAAATATTTTTATACTACTCACAGATAATTATTTATACAAATCATTATGTCTCAATCAACTATTGCAGATACTCAAAAGAAAGTAGATCCTATGAATGTAAAGAACATTGAGGAACTCATTTATTTACTCAAGGAATGAGATCAGGATTATAGGAATAACTGAGGTATTCCAGCTGAAGAGGCATATTTCAAATGACTTGAACGCATTCATAACCTTGGTAAGTAATGATATACTCTGTTGAAATACCACCCATTGTTATGGCTGACATTGATGAGCTTACGGATTATATCTATAGATTTTCTTTTGATAAAAATATATCTCAAAAGATTTATGATGACCTGTATAAAAAGATCCTTTCTCTTAATTTTTTACCCAATAGATACGAAAAATATCTTTGAGACTATAGAAGAATTATTGTAAATGGAAATTATAAGATATTTTATAAGATAGATGAAGAAAACAAAAAAGTAATTATTGTTCGGGTCATTCGAACAGAACAAAATGATTTTGATTTGTAAAAAACTCCTCACATGTGAGGAGTTTTTGTTTACAGGGTATTGAGCATCTTCAGAACATCTTCTGCATCTTCATCTTTGTCTTTTGCTTCTTCATCAGCAATCTTTTTCTTGGAATCTTTCATTTGATAATTCTGCCATTCAATCAGATGTTTTTCATTGAGTTGCTTGATTTCTGCTTGGTATTTTTTCTCGAGATCTTGAAGCTTTTTTCTTTCAGTATCGAGAATATTATAGAGTCTATCGATTTGTTCATCGGTCATAGAAGGCATAATATCGAACCAATATTGCCTTTCATCATCATCCATAGATTCTGTTGCAAGTATCATTTTTACCAGCTCATCATACTGAGCTTGAATTTCATCTGGTATCGTAAAATTTTTTCCATTGTGTGTCACTTGAGCCATAATGATATATATCATAAAAGTAAACTATTTTTATTATATCAGAGTGGTTGAAAATTTGCAAAAAAAAAATATCAATTATAATGACTTTGGTTCGCTTGTATTTCTTACTCGCATTATTATGTCTATCGTTTATATCTGAATTTATACACTTTTTCTGGTAGGTGTTTGGGGATTTTTTATTTTAGCACGACTTCACTCTCATCAATTTAAAGAATTTTCAAAGAACATTGTACCCATAACACAACTGCTTTTTTTTACACTTCTGACCCTTTCAATCCTTGGTTACATGCTTCTTATTTTTTGATGGAACGATGGAGGAAATTTAGATATACGTATTCCAAGTAGTGATCAAAACTCATCAAATAATATCATTTATTAATTTTTATGGCATCTGTATTTACAAAAATAATTGCTCGAGAAATTCCAGCTGACATTGTTTACGAACAAGACGACATTATTGTTATTAAAGATATAAATCCCGAAGCAAAAACACACTTACTGGTTATACCAAAAAAAGAAATTCCAAGTATGAATGATATTACTCCTGATGATACTGAGCTGGTTTCACAACTCTTTGTAGTGGCAAAAAAAGTAGCGACTGATCTCTGAATACAAGATGGCTACCAGTTGAGGTTGAATGTTGGTCCAAAAGCTCAGGATATTATGCATGTACATATGCACCTACTCTCTGATTTATAATCTTTTCTCTCACGCAAACTATGAACAAAAATAAAATCATTCTTGCTATTATTGCTGGTATTCTGGTATTTGCTGTACTCGCTTTTTGAGTACTTCTTAATTCTTCCAATCCTGGTCAACAGGATGAATCATGAAATGCTCCTTTTACGGTTTGGATCTATGGTGATGATCAGGAAAATTTCTTAGAATTTGTAACAAAATTCAAAGAAGTGTATCCAAAACACAAAAATAATAATTTTATTGTAGAGAGTTTTTCTGACTATGAAGAATATTATTACGCTCTTTCGAGTGCTTTTTCTTCTGGGAGATGACCCGATATATTTACCCTCAATAATTCTGAAAAGGAATCTATTTTTGAGAATCAGATACTCGCTCTTAATCCCAATGTATTTTCTCCCAATGATTTCCGAAAGAGATATGTATGAGTATTTGGTGATGATCTGATACAACAAGTGGTGAATGGTGAAGAAATACAAGAATTTTTGAGATGAATCCCAGTAGGATATGAAACACTTGGTCTTTTTTATAATAGACGGTATGTGAAATCATCTGACCTGACTTCTTTCTCTATTCTCAATAACACTATTGCTAGCTTAGCAGAAAAACGACCCAACCTGATTCCACTGGGTCTTGGAAATGGTTCTACCGTATCTTGAGTAGCAGATATTATGACTCAGTTCTTTCTTCTTGAAGATGGGGTGGTAGATCTCTCAAGTCTTACGGGACCAAAAATCAAAGAATCACTTTCTCTTTATTTCTTGTATTGAGATGAATCATGAGATAATAAATATAATGCTCAGTTTGAGAGTATGCAGGCTACTGGAAGAAGCAATGTTGATCTCTTCTCTCGGTCTCAGATAGCTATTATTCCTGGATATCCTCGACTACTTGATAAGATTGCAGAAGCTGGTTTTTCAAAGAGTTTTTTACTGGCCAGTCCTTTTCCAGAATATTTTCAGTGAGCTGGTAAAATAGGGCTCAATTATAATTATTTTGTACTCAACAAGGACAGTCAAAATACCGGAATTGCTTATGATCTCTTTGCATACCTATCGAGTGATAATGGAGCGAGTCAATATTTGGATGAGCATTCTCATTATCTCCCAGCTCTTCTTTCTCTTGAGTCTGATTTGCTCGAAGAAAAAGTAGATGATGATTATAATGTGGTTCTTTGAGATTTCCATCACTCAGATTCAGATCTGGTATCATTTGATGTGGGAGTGAAAAATATATTTGATGATGAAATAGTAACACTTTTGGATACTCCAAATAATTATATCAATGACTTTGAAGTCCTCAGGCAAAAACTTATCTGTATTTCTGGAAAGGTAACACGACTTGAAAGGCTTTCTCAATCATGCCAATAATGCAAGGCTATATTCATATACCATTTTGTGAAAGTAAGTGTAAATACTGTCGTTTTGCTTCTATCTGAAATACTCAGCGTGTTCAAATAGAGAGATACTATAAATACTTACTCAAAGAGATAGAAAGTTTTTCTGGAAAAACAGAACCACTCTCTACTCTTTATTTTTGATGAGGAACTCCATCTACTTTTTCTGTAGAACAAATAAGATGAGTGATTGATATACTCAAACAGAAATTTTGATTTCAAAAAGGCATAGAAATCACACTCGAAGCAACTCCATCTTCCATCGCTCCACAATATATCGATGCTGTTTATTGTGCTTGAGTGAATCGTATCAGTATGTGAGTGCAGACGCTCAATACCAAATCTCTCGAGGAGATTGGCAGATGAAATAAATCAGATATTTACAGAGCTCTTGAGATTTTGCGTGAGAGTCAGATTAAGAATATCAGTATTGATTTTATTATATGACTGCCATATGTAGAGAGATGAGAGGTATTACAGGATATTCAAAAAATCACTTGAGATTTTCCATGTATTACTCATATTTCTGTGTATATGCTCGAAGAGTATTATGAGCCAGAAGAAAAATTCTGAGACCAATCTGATTCAGATTATAATAGCATCACTTATCCAACTGATTGGAAGAAAATATGAATTGCAGAAGACGAATATGAAACAGAATATGTATCAGTATGTAAGTGACTCAAAAAACTCTGATTTGAAAAATATGAGATTTCCAATTTTGCAAAACCTGGATATGCTTGCAAACATAATACAGGGTATTGGAACCATTCTGAGATAGCTGCCTTTGGTCTTGCTGCGAGTGGATATCTCGATTGAATGAGGTATACGAATTCAGATAGATTTACTGATTATTATGAATGAAAAAATATTTTTAAAGAAATACTGAAGCAATCAGATCTTGATTTTGAAAAAAAGATGTTTGAACTGCGTACGACTGGTATAATAGAATTTCAGATTACACCAGAAATAGAAACATTCATTCAGAAATGATACTTAATGATTCAGGATGAAAAACTCTGTCTCACAGATACTGGGACTTTGTATCTCGATTATATTTTGACCGATATTATATAAATGAAAAAAAATATTCTCATCACCTGTGCACTCCCTGTTGAAATGAAAGCGGTAAAAAAGCAGATAAAATGACTTTGACGTACGGATGTTTCTTTTTCTTTTCTCACAACAGGAGTAGGGAATATGAATACCGCTTTGAGTATGCAGGAGTATATTCTCACAAAAGAAAAACCAGATTTTATTATCAATATCTGAGTATGTGGAAAGGCTTCTTCTGATATATCTGATGATCTTTTTCAGGTCTATCGTATATTTCATGCTGCATCTCAGAGAGAATCTATTTGTCCGGTATATGTTTCTCTATTTAATTTCAAATCTCTTCTGTGTTCTGATAGAATTATTACAGATTATAATGACATGCAAGATGAAGTATATGTAGATATGGAGAGTCAAGCGATTGATACGATTGCCACCAAATATACGATTCCATACGTGATTCTCAAACAACCTTTTGATACCGTGAGCCATGAGAGTAAAAAAGTATCGCTTAATATGCTCTGAGCTGAACTTGAAAATATAGATTACTCTGAAATTATTCACAAAGTATCTGCTTTTCTGGATAAAAATCATACTATTACACTAGATTTTGAACAATACAAACAGCATTTCCTGTTTACTGTAGCTGAGCAGATGATTTTTATAAAAAAATATCATAAGATGCAAGCAACTGGATGAAATTTTGAAAAATTCTTTGAAAAAAATAAAACACTTTCAAAGAAAGTGTTTTTGGAAGAGATGAGTTAATCCCACCCTCCTCCATTACATTTCGGAGACCTCCCTTTAAGAAAGGGAGGAAAATAAGTAAAATAAATTATTTTTTATATTCTTCCCTTCATGGAAGGGAAGTACCCGAGGTACGAGGGGGATGGGATGATAAAAAAACTTCTCTTAAAGAGAAGTTTTTTTGGAAGAGGGGAGTTAAGCACTGAGAGCTTCTTTGAGGTGATCGAAGAGATGATTAATAAGATCGTCCATATTTTTATAGTCCTCTCGTGAGAAATGATGAACATTCCCATCAAGATTTGCATGGAGAGAAGCATCAAAGAGTCATTTTTTATTCTTATCTACTTTGAGTTCGATCGTTCCTTCTGCATCTTCTTTATGAAATTTGTTGAGATATTGATCGAGTTTGTTGCTCATATTTTCTTGTACAATTCGTTCGATGACTTCTTTTGAATCAGCTACATCGTTTCCTGTATGAAGTTTTATTTGTAAGTTCATATGTGTTTTTATATTTAATAAGAATAAACGCAGAATTCATTCTATCATACTTTTTCTCTTGGTCAAAAAAAATCCAAATTTTTATATTGTAAAAGTGCTTATTTTGACTATATTTATACAAATTTTTGATTCCTAAAAAGCAAAAAATATATGACAAAGTATGTAAAAACGATTGGTCTTGAAATACATGTACGAATTAAATCAAAAACAAAAATGTTTTGTGGATGTAAAAATGCCGTAGCACTCGCTCCAGAGCCAAACATAAATGTTTGTCCAGTGTGTATGTGATTTCCTGGAATGCTTCCGGTCCTCAATGAAGAAGTAGTACGACTCGGACTGATTGGTGGGATGGCCATGAATTGTGAAGTAAATAAAGTTTCTCAGTTTGATCGAAAGACCTATTTTTATCCAGATAATCCAATGAGTTATCAGATTACTCAACTCTACCAACCTATCGTTGGGAAGGGAAGTGTGAAGACGATTGTGAATGGAGAGGTTAGAGAATTTGGAATTCATCATATGCATCTGGAAAATGATGCTGGGAAACTGATTCATGCTGGAGGAAAAACACTCTGTGATTATAACAGGGCTGGAGCACCACTTATGGAAATTGTGACAGATCCAGTATTTCATGAAAAAGAAGAAGTGATGGAGTTCCTCAGAGAACTTCAAAAGATTATGCGAGCAGCCTGAGTCAGTGATGCTGATATGGAGAAGGGACAGCTCAGATGTGATGTTAACTTATCAATTGCACCTGAGGGAGCGACTGAATTTGGACTTCGTACAGAACATAAAAATGTAAATTCTTTTTCCGCAATATGAAGATTAATAGATCATGAATATAAAAGACAATTAAAAATTGTAGAGTCTGGATGAAAAGTAGAGCAAGAGACTCGTGGATGGGATGATGAAAGATGAGTATCAACATGACAAAGATCAAAAGAAGATGCCATGGATTATAGGTATTTTCCAGAACCAGACCTGCTCCCACTGGAACTTGATGATGATTTTATAGAATCTGCACGAGCTACGATACCAGAACTTCCTATTGAAAAAAGAATCAGATATTTGAATGAATATAAACTCTCAGATGATGATGCAAGAATTCTTACTACCGATAGAGCATTGAGTGAATATTTTGATACTCTCGTAGAAAAAACCAAAGATCCAAAGAAATCATGCAGCTATATTACCACTATTTTATTGGCTCTGATGAATGAATCAGAAGATGTAAACAATATTTCTGATCTCAAATTTGATATTGTGGAACTCACTCGTGTTATAGAACTCGTGAATGGAGATGAACTCTCTTCAACCAATTCAAAACAAGTAGTAGAAGAACTTTTTCAAAATGGATGAAAGGCTGATATTATCGTAGATGAAAATGGTCTCAGACAAAAAAATGATCTCTGAGCTCTTGAAGCAATTGTAGATGAAGTCATTACCAATCATGAGAAACAAGTGGCTGATTATAGAGGAGGAAACGAAAATATTTTTGGTTTTTTTGTCGGTCAATGTATGAAAGCCAGTAAATGAGCTGGGAATCCAAAGATATTTAATGAATTATTGAAGAAGAAGTTGTAAAATATTTTTATAATCCCACCGTCTTTCACTCCGTTTCAGACACCTCCCTTTTTAAAAGGGAGGATCAATAAAGAAGCTATATTCTTCCCTTCATTGAAGGGAAGAACCCGAACGGTAGTGAGGGGGATGGGATGTTTAAATAATTCTATATAAAAAGCTGGATAGAATAAAAGTCCAGCTTTTTATTGTCCTTGGTTTGCGTGAGAGTAGGAGATATGATATACTGAAATAAATTTACTTTCTTTTGCTTTTCACCTATGTCATTCGACGCAATCTGAAAACACCTTTTAGGTCATAGATATCTCTACTATATCATTACTTTTTTTGTCGCATTTATTGCATTAGGGGATGTAGGATTTGCTTTTAGTGAATCAGTAAAAGATAGTATCAATTTTGGAATTACCATGATTAATTTTTTTCTTACGGTCATTCTATCACTTTGAAGTCTGGTAACTTTTTTGGTTTCTCTTTTTCTCACTCCTGAGTGGGTGAATGGTACTATTTTTGGTCTTGATGAACCTATGAAGGATATATGGATTATGGTATCTAATGTAGTGTATTTTATCTTTGCAGGACTTCTTATATTTATAGCATTTATGAATATTATTGGTCGAGGTACGGATAAATATGAACTCAAACAAGCACTTCCAAAGTTTATTGTTGGAATTTTAATTGTTCCATTTTCATGGTTTATCGTACAGTTTATTTTATCTCTTTCAGCTATATTAACGGTATCTGTAATAGGTATACCAAATGATGTTTTAAGTAACGGAGATCAAACAGAGACTTTGGAAAAAATAAAGCTTCCTCAAACATGTACAATTACAATATGATCCGTAGGGGAAGCTCTGAAGTGATCAAAATCGAGCGAAGCCGCAGAAAAGAAGACGAAAGAACTATTTCATTGTAGTGAAGAAAAAATATCATGAAAAGAATCTTTACAGAAATCAAGTACTTTAGGTATCTTAAATATCTATAGTTATGGACTTATGAGGCTTGATAAGCTTGAGACATTGAGTACAGGTGAAACGGAGTGGGTAAAATGAATTGGTGATTTATTTGTAAAGCTGTTATTTGACATTATATTTATAGTGATTTATTTTATTCTCCTTATAACTCTATTAATTGTATTACTAGTAAGGGGTATTATGTTGTGGTTGTATATGATGTTATCACCAGCTTTTGGTCTGATGTATTTCTTTTGAGCAGATTCAAGTGCTTCTGAAAAATTCAGCGTGAAAGAATTTATAGCACTTGCCCTTGTTCCTGTATATGTAGCAGCTGCTCTCGCTTTTGGTCTTTTGTTTCTCCTTGTTGTAGATAAATGAATGAATGATATTAATCAAACAGAAAATCAATGAGAAACTTTATTAGACAAAGTAGGATTTGATTCAAAAGGTAAAGATCCTAGTTTAACATATGGATGAATGAAGCTTATTTTTAAGTGATGAGCTGATAATTCGGTATTTCAGGTTTGAGAAGAGGTTTTTTGACAAGGTTTAGACTTCATTGGTAAAATTATAATGCAACTCTTTGGTCTCGTTATTCTATGGGTAGCTGTTATGGCCGCACTGAAACAATCAAAAACAACTGAGATGATTTCTCAACCAGTGGCTGATTTCTGAAAATCTGTTGGTGAACTCGCTGCCAAATCTCCACAGTATCTTCCAGTGTTTGGTTGAAAGAGTGCTGCTGAGGTGTGAGCTGCTTGAGGTGCATTAAAATCAAGTGTACACTCTCATTATAGTTCAAAATGATCTGAATTTTGACAACAATTATCTCCTTTTTGAACGACAGAAGCTTCGAATATGAAAGCAGTAAATGATTCTCATAAACATGATCAAGATAACTTGAATTCTGTAAGTAATCATATTGCTAATCAATCAAAAAACATAGATGACTTATCAAATATATTCAAGGATGCAGGTAAAAAATCTCACTTTATGGATATGATTAAAATGAAATTTTGAGAGAAAGTTTATGATTTAGTAAAATGATCACAATCAAAACAAGATTTTTACACAAAATTTAAAGAATCCGATATTACTACTGAAGGGTGAAAAAATTATTGGAATACCGTATTAAGAAATAAAAGACAGGATGCAGAAACATTTGCTTCCGCATTTGAATCAGTTAATGTTAATAACCCTCATTCAACACAAAATTCTTCCGATACAGTCTCTAAGGAAGTAAAAAATAACGGAGATGTATATATTAATATATGAGGGAGTAATCCAGGTAAAGTGAGTGTAGACGAAAATGACAATATTTCTAGCTTTAATAATCATGCTGATTCCTTTGCAAAACATATTGTTGATACAAATATGACATCGTCTCAATTTGATGATTTAAGAACACAGCTTAATTTTAATCAGTCAGCTCAAGATGAACTCAATAAATATTTTCATGAAAGAGATGGTAAAATTGTGTTTGTATCTGTTGATCAAGATTGAAAATTTCCAGATGGTGTAAATAAAAACGATTATACACAAAAATCTCTCCAAGATTTTTTGAATCAAAATTGATAAAATAAAAACTCCTTACGGAGTTCATAAAACCACCAAGCTTCGCTTGGTGGTTTTATATTACTGGATTCTTTTATATACTCATCATCGGTATCATATCTTTTTAATCTCAATCTCTCCATTCATATCAGTAAAAACGATACGAATATTACCAATACGACAACGATACATATTATCTTTTCAAGATATAGAAACAATATTTAAATGAGATGTATCTCACAAGACTATTTTTTCTACCGTTTCATAGATGAATTTCGCTATATGATTTGGTTGCTTTTTGATAAACTTGATCCACTCCTTTGTCATATATTATATTTTTACGAATGAGATACTCAATCATTTTCTCTCATTTCTTTGAGGAATTCTTTTCAAGACATATGAACATCATATTCTACATCTACGTCTTGATACACATAAATATCTTCAAAGGCTACTACCTTTGAAGTATCTATGTTTTGTGCGATTTTATTTGGAATATCTACTGATACAACAGCCATAATATATAATTTTATAGACTAATTCAATGAAATTATAATAAAATTTATTTTTGTTGCAAAGTATTTCATATTTTCAGTTTCTCTACACACTTCTCAAAACTCAATATCTCAACATCTTCATATATTTTCTTCTTCCCAAACATAATATTTTCATTTCATAGGATTATATATCATTTTCCACCTCATACTTCATTTAAAGCTTTGTGTAATTTTTTTACTTCCTTCTTGATTTCAGAGAGTTCCTCTTGTTTAGAAATATGAATCAGAATATTTCAATTTTTTTTATTGATATGCTTTCCGAATATACTCCATTCAAATATACCATTCTTTCATCCATACACTTCATATCACTGAGAACAAAGAAGTAAATAAAGCATATTTTCCTGAAGTATCCCAGTAGCCACAGATTCTTCTGAACAGGTATTTCTGAGTCCTGTGTCTCAAAACATGTATTTCACTTGTGAACTAATAGGTTTTTGTTTTTTACAGTCATACTGGTACATTGAGTGAATCAGCTTTGATTGGTTGGAAAAATCTATGTAATCTATCAGTGTTTTGAGAGATATATCATGAACACGAGAAATGTTTCTATGAATTTCTCTTAGAGAAGCAAAATCTTCTTGAAGAGAAAGGAAATGAAGTACTTGAGAATAGAGAAGACTGTTTTTGACTCAAAAATGACTTACCACTTCGTGAAGTATAATATCACTGAGACAGTTTTTGAGTTGGAGAATGCTTTGTTCTTTGGGAATATCTTTTGATATGTGGGCTATGCTTCCCAGGTACATATCAGCTGATGACATATCTGGGAGTACCTGCAATGGTGTTTTTCAGTCTATATAAAAACCATTTCATACAATACAAAGAGGATATCATTTTTTGAATACTTGTGCTATAAAATCTTTAATTTTTGCTACTTTATTAATATTTTGAAGCCATACAACATCTGGTTCTCAATAGAGGTTTATAAAACCAGAGAGAACATTGCTTAAATCCTTTCCAGATCATATTTCATTTTCTCTATCCCATTTTGCATTAAAGTAAAAATACTTTTTTTGAGAGTCATTGAAAATGATATTTTTTATAATTTTTGTCTTACTTGAATATTTCATTCATTGAATAATACATATTTTTTCTTTTTTGAGTTCTCTCTCTATTTGTTTCTCTATCCCTTCATCTTTTCTTGGGGATATTTTTTTGAGTTTTTCTCTCTGATTTTTAATAATATGATACATAAATATATTATTTGTAATAGTATAATATTACATTATTAAAAAAATATTTCTTCACAAGTAATATATTTTTTTCTTGTGAAAAACTCCCCCTAACCCCCTCCAAGAGGGGGAATATAAATTAAGAGTAATAGTTCAATAATATAATTCTCCCTCTTGGAGGGAGATGTCCGAAGGACAGAGGGAGTATTTATTTGAAAAAAATGATTTTTTTTGTATAGTAGGTCCATTATTTTTTGTTTTTAACAAAAGCTTTATTTATGAAAAAACGTGTTGCAGAGATCCTATCTCAATTGATACAAAAACATTATGATATCCAAGTACCAGATATTCAGCTCGATACTCCACCAGATAAAAAACTGGGTGATATCGCTTTTGGTTGTTTTGTATTGGCTCGAGAACTCAAAAAATCTCCTGCTATCATTGCTGAAGAAATTGCTGAAATATGTAGTAATATCAAGGAATTTTCTCTTGTTCAAGTATCTGGACCATATCTTAATATATCTCTGAGTGATGATATATTCTTCAAGGCTTTACAAGAGTATAGTATTCCAAAATATGAGAAAAAAGATGAAAGTATAGTCATTGATTATATCGGAGCCAATGTTTGAAAACCCCTTCATATTGGTCATATGTGTACTCCAAATCAAGGGCAAGTGATGATAGAGGTATATAAAAAACTTGGGTATAATGTGATTTCAGATAGCCATATAGGGGACTGGGGAATTATCTTTTGAAAACTGATTACCGCATATAAAAAATATTGAGATGAACAAAAACTCTCAGAGAATGCAGTGGATCATCTTTTTGAACTCTATGTAAAAATATCTGCTGATGCAAAAGAAGATGCAGCTCTCGAAGAAGAGTTTAGAAAAGAATTTAAAGATCTTGCATCTGGAAATACTGAATCAATACAGCTTTGGTCTCAGTTTACTGCTCATTCTATTGAGGCTATGAATACTCAACTTGCGAGACTTTGAGTGAAACCAGACTATGATATCTGAGAAAGTTTTTATGAATGAATTGGTCTTCCGAAGACATGAGATTATCCAGATCTCAAATACGATATGAAATCTATTGTAGCAGAGCTGGTAGAAAAATGAATTGCCAGCCAAAATGATGATGGTTCTGTGGGAGTTGTATTTGAAGATGAACTCAAGGTTCCTTCTTGTATATTACAAAAGCGAGATGGATCACATGGATATCTTGCTTCTGATCTTTCCGCACTCAAGTATAGATGAGAGAACTGGAATCCACAAAAAATTATTTATTTTCTTGATGTACGTCAAAAACTTCATTTGCAACAAGCTTTTATCATTGCTCAGAGAGCAGGATGGCTCTGAGAAACAGAACTGATTCATGCACACAATGGATTTATCAGTCTCAAAGATGGTGCCATGTCGACGAGAGAAGGTCGTATTATTCGTCTGGATGATTTACTAGATGAAGCCGAACAGAGAGCCAAAAATTTGATTCTCACAAAAAGAACTGACTTTTCTCCTGAAGAGCTTAATAATCTCTCAAAGATCATTTGAATGGGAGCGATTAAATATGGATATCTGAAGAAATCTAGAGAAACAGATATTGTGTTTGATTGGGATGAATTTATGAGCTTTGAATGAAATAGTGGGCCATATATTCAATATGGATATGTGAGAGCAAAAAATATTTTGAATCAAATACCGGACAATATTACCTTAAAAGAGAGTGTTGTCTTTACACAAGAAGCAAAAGAGCTTATCTGATTAATTACAGAATATCATCATAAACTCAATGAAACTTCTCAGAAAAATATGCCACATATTCTCTGTGGATATGCCTATGAACTCACCAAAGTTTTTAGTAGTTTTTATTCACATTCTCCTATTATAAATGAACCAGATGAAGGTATGAGAAATGTTCGTGTTATGATAACAAAAATGTATCATGATGTTTTGAAAGATGTTTTTGATCTTCTGGTAATTCCTCTTCCTGATAAGATGTAACTATGGTTCAATACAACGACTTTGCAAAGACATTTTCTGACTCTCGGAAAAACATGAAATGGCCTGAGATAGAATATTTTTCTTCAAAATTATCACATTGAAGTAATACAAAAATACTTGATATTGGGTGTTGAAATGGAAGACTCTTACAAGCATTCTGCAATATAGATGTCTGAAATTACATTGGATATGATCTTTCTGATGAACTTTTGAATGAAGCAAGAAAAGAGCATGTATGATTCAAATTTATTCAATGAGATATGCTTGAATTAGCAGATAAAATACATCAAAAATTCGATGCTATATTTTTTATTGCATCTTTTCATCATCTGACAAATATTCAAGAACGAATTTCTGTATTGCAAAAAGCAAAAAAACTTTTAAATAAAGACGGAAAAATATATATGACAAATTGGGCTCTTGAGAGCTCTTTAAATGCTGAAAAATATAGAGAATCTCGAATTATTTGAAGCGAAACTGATTTCTGATCAAGTGATTATGAAATAAAAATTTGAAATTATAAGAGGTACTACCACTGTTTTCATTTGAAAGAGCTTGAATATATCTTTGAACAAGCATGATTTGAAATATCAGAAAATAGGCTTTTTGAAAACGATAAAAATTTCATTTCGATTATACAAATAGCCAAAAATCCATACACTAAAAGTTAAATATATTTTCGCACCTTTTGTTATGTACGATTATTCACATATAGACTACCGAGTACAATACATTGCTGAGAAAACTATCAAGTATATGAAAAGGACTCTTGGAAAAGATTATATTACTTCCGAGATTTTTAAGGCATATGAATTTGCAAAAAAAGCTCATGAATGACAGATGAGACTTTCTTGAGAGCCTTATATTTTGCATCCTGTTGAAGCTGCAGTTATTTTGTTAGATATCAAGCCAGATCTTGCGACACTTCAAGCATGTTTCTTGCATGATGTTATTGAAGACACTCCGATTACCTATGATGATATACTCCATGAATTTGGTATTGAAGTTGCCACTATCTGTGCTGGAATGGAGAAACTATGAAAGGTAAAATATTCCTGAGAACAACGTGCTATTGAAAGTTTGAGAAAGATGTTTGTTGCTATGGCTGATGACCTTCGAGTTATATTTGTAAAATTGGCAGATAGACTGCATAATATGCAAACCCTTCATCATCATCCAAAACCAGAAAAAAGAGAAAGAATCGCGACAGAAACACTCAATATTTATTCTCCGATTGCAGATAGGTTGTGACTCTATGATTTAAAACATAGTCTTGATGAAGAATGTTTTAAAATTTTATATCCGGATCAATATCTCAATATTACGAATCAGTTGAAAGAATATGAATGATCAAAAGCTTACTTTAAAAAGAATGCAAAACGTGAAATCGATACTATTTTAAAAGATACAGGTGTAAAATACAAAATTGATTTTCGAGTAAAGGCTATATATTCAATTTTTCTCAAAATGCAGAGAAAATGATATACCGATATTCATGATATCTATGATATTTATGGTATTCGTATTATTGTATCAGAGATAGCAGCATGTTATAAAGTGCTTGGAGTGATTCATAATACTTGGACTCCTATTCCAAAACAGATTAAAGATTATATTGCCCTCCCAAAACCAAACGGATATCAGAGTTTACATACGACGGTTATTGGTCTTTTGAAAAAACACAGAAAATTGCCAGCAGAGATTCAGATCAAGACAAAAAAAATGAAAAAATATTCTGAACTGGGTATGGCTGCTCATTTTGAATATAAAGAAAAATGAAGCAAAATAGCGACGGATATAGACTGGGTAAAAGAGTTGAAAGATTTAACTGATAGTATGTGAAGTAGTGACTTTATTCAGTCCCTTAAAATAGATGTTTTTAAAGATAGAATATTTCTCATTACTCCTACATGAGATACGATTAATCTTCCAAAATGATCAACACCGATTGATTTTGCATACCATATTCATACTGATATTTGAAACCATGCCGTGCTCGCAAAGGTAAATGGTTCTGTTTTTCCATTAGACAAAGAGCTCAGTAATGGAGATATTGTTGAGATTGTTGTGGATAAAAATAAGACTCCAAATCCATTTTGGATATCTTTTGTAAAAACTCTTAAAGCAAAAAATCATATCAAGGCATATCTAAAGAAGGAGAACAAAGAAGAAAACATCGAAAGATGAAGAGATTTGGTAAATAAGCACTTGGAGAGAATTGGTTTGAATCCTCTCGGTAAAGATATGAGCTTTTTAAAGCAGATGGATGGACGTATACATGGAACGGAAGAACGTCTTAACCTACTCGAACAGGTAGGGAATTTTAGTATTACTGCGAGTACTTTGATTCGTCGATCTCTCAGAGCACAAAAATCAAAACCAGATATTCGTGCTCTTGTGAAGCACCCTTCAGAGTTTCCAGATGAAAACGATACTGAAATATATGAAGTTTGAGATGATGCACAGCTTCCATCTATTATTATAGGATGAGAAAAAGATCTTCCTTTTCGTATTGCATCTTGTTGTATTGATCATCTGGAAAAAAAGATTGTAGCTCACATTAATAATAAATGAGTTATATCTATTCACAATAGAGATTGTGAAACTCTAAAAGATGTAAATTCTGATAGGCTCCTGAGTGCTTATTATGAATGAGAAAATGAATGAGTGATACATTTTGATATTACTATGATACTGAAAAATTCTGTTGGTATACTGCGTCAAATTACTGAAATACTCTATTTAATGAATATTAATATTATCCATTTGGAAACCAAAAAACAAAAAAATGGTTCTATGAAATTACAAATGTGACTGGAGCTTGGGGATTATGACTATCTCATTATTGATAGGTGTATTGATCGACTCAAAGCAAAACTGAAAGTCTCTCTTCAAAGCGTTACGGTTGATAGAGTTGATGGTGATTAAAACAAAAAAGCTCTCCATATCATGGAGAGCTTTTTATGTATTATTTTCTAATAGAGAGTTTTTCAACAACTTCAGCATATGTTTGAGCATCAGTTCTTTTGAGATATGAAAGCATTTTTCTTCTTTTTGCAACCATTATCATGATTCATCTTCGAGAATGATTATCTTTTTTATGAGACTCAAGATGATTTTTTAGATTTTCAATTCTTGCTGTAAGTAATGCTACTTGTACAGCTGGTGAACCAGTATCACCTTTCTTTTGAGCAAAATCACCCATAATTTTTTTCTTGTCTTGTTTTTGTACTGACATAGGTATTTTTATAAATATTAAAATAGTAACAAACCAGAAAATACACCAGTAAGTCGCAAGCATTATAGATAAAACCTTTGAAAAGCCAAATTTAAATAAAAAAATAACCCACCCTCTTCCGTTCCACTCCAGAGACCTCCCTTGAAAAGTGAGGAGTTATAAGTAAAGTGAAAAAATATTTCTGTTTCTTCTGTTATTGTTTCACCGCTCTGCGGGGAAACATAATCTCAGTAATTGCAATTTAATATTGAAAAAAAAATATTCCTGCTACAATAGAGCTATGAAGACTTGGAACACATTTTATTTTGAAAATTTTTCTTTTCATACTGATTCAAACGAAGCAGTATTTTGTTATAGTTTTGATAGGGAAGAATTTTTTGAAGAAAAAATTATCTTTCCACGCGACTTTGAAATCAGAAAAGATATTGATACAGATATATTAGATACACTTTTATTCCAGGTACATCTTGCTCTTGGTATGAGTTATTACAAGCTCTGCCCAACAAAACAACTGGTCATATGAAATGGAAAAATAGATGATGTACAAAAAAAATTTTGGGAAAAATTTTATCTTCACTGACTCTGAGAATTTTTTATTACTCAAGATATAGATCCAAGTAACTTAATATCCTTTACGAGCTCTTGAGAAACTTTCTATTCCAAAAAAAATATTTCTGTTTGCGATAAATCTCTGCTTCCATGGTGAGGATGAAAAGATTCTATTGTATCGAGTATTCTATTAAAAAATCATGACTTTAGTCCTTATGTTTTTGGGAAAATTGATACTATCAAGAAAAATACTCTTGAACTACTATGAAAAAAACCATTGAACATAACTCGTCAACTCAGTCCAAAATTATTTGAACTCAATGCTCAATGATATCCGAATGGTCATGTTCCTATTACTGGAATGATTGCATGTATCAGTTTTGTAGCAGCATATCTCTATAATTATAAAAATATTATTCTTTCTAATGAGCATTCTGCTGATGAACCAAATGTGAACTGGAAAGGAATCGATATAAATCATCAATACTCCAAAAGTTTTGAATTTGAAAAAGACTTGAAAGAATATGCTCAAAAATATATCACTCAAGATATACAGTATTTTTCACTTTTGAGAGGAATGCATGAATATACCATTGCGCAAATTTTTAGTTCTCAAGCATCAAAATATTTTTCAACTTTTTCAAGCTGTAATAAAAATTTTACCATTACTTCTGATAAAAAACACCTATGAAATTGGTGTTGAAAATGCGAAAAATGTTGCTTTGTTTATGCACTTTTTTCTGCGTTTTTGGATCCGAAAGAAATGGAGAAAATATTTGGAAAAAACTTATTTTATGATAGTGATTTGCTGGTTACTTTTTCTGCCCTTATTTGACATGGTTCTCATAAACCATTTGAATGTGTATGAACCTATGAAGAAACCATCTATGCTCTACAAAAAGCTCTTTCAAAATATAGTTGAAATCTTCCATTTGTATTACAAGAACTCAAAGAAGTGATTCAAAAAAAATATCAAGATATGTGATGAGAAAATCTTTGAGAAAAACTTGGGAAAATACATGATGATGATATAATTCCACCAGATATGAAAAAATCTGTTCCTATTCTTTCTAGCCACTATGGACGGTCTGAAAAACTCCCCTAAAAATATTTGCCATCTTTTTGAAATCTCAAGGTGCGGTTTTTACAAGCTCCCTCAATTTCTCAAAAATTTAAATACTTTCTTGAATCATTTATTTTTCAGAAGCTTATTATGATAAAAAATAAAATACTCCATTTTTTTTACACTTCTGATAGATCTACTCTTATCGGGATATTTTTTCTGCTGTTTTTCCTGATCATTGCTGTGAAGATGTTTTCTTATACAGTATCAAACTATGACTTTTATAAAGATTTAGCCGATAAACAACAGATATGAACGGTTACTGTTCCAGTAACTCGGGGAACTATTTATTCTTCTACTGATGGTGGAACGGTGTTTGGAACCTCTGTAAATCTATATGATATTGCTATTGATCCTCAGGTCACTTGAGATAAATTGAAACTGACTCTCTTTTTGACTGATATAGTATACAAAGAGATATGTCCAGACTCTCAATGAAGAAATGATTGTGAACAAAAATTAAGACGATTTTTAGGGGCATGAGATGATTTTGAGTTTATTTTTGATACAGATACTATTAAAGAACAAATCACTGAAGTTATTTCTGAAAGAGTATATAGAAAGCGTGTTACCAGTGTTTTTGTTGATCAAGAACTCGAACAAGAACAAATAGAACAACTTTCAACTCTTGGTTTGCCGTGACTCTATCCAAGTGGAAACTTTTTGTATATGAATCCAGAAGAGATTCAAAATTCAGATACTACCTCTCTTGAAGTAGCAAAAATACTTGGTACAAACCAGGAAAAAATGAAGCATCTCATGAGAAAAAGAGACGTTCGTTATGTACCTATTTTAAATCGTCTTTCTATTGATACTTCTGAATACATTAAACAGTATCTAGATGAAGAAAGACAAGCGATTAAAAAATCTCTTATAGACCGAGATAAAAGTATAGGATGATTTATCATTCTTACTCCAAATCCAAATAGATACTACCCAGAACAAGATGTCGCTTCTCAGCTGATTTGATTTGTGGATAAACAAGCACAATGAAATTATGGTATTGAATGATATTTTAACGAAGTACTTCAATGAAATAATGGTAAAATAGTGAGTAGAAAAGATATTCAATGAAGGATTATTGATCCAATTAATTTGGATCAATCAGATATTAGATGAGAATGAGTAAAAGTATATACTACCGTAGATAGAAATATTCAAAAGAAAGCTGAACAAATTTTAGCTGATGGAGTTGAACGATATCGAGCCAATAAATGAACGATGGTTATTTTGGAGCCAGATACTGGAAGAGTTTTGGCCCTTGCGAATGCTCCAAGTTATGATTTGAATGATTTTTCTTCGGTTTATGAAATAGAGCGAGTTACTTTTGGTAAATACCCAGATCCAGCTATTGATTTGCTTGGCTTTCCTGTATTTGTGGTTGATAGTGAAAAATGAGATCCTTTTTACTATGATGGAAAACAAATATTACTCAGAAGAGCCAGCAGGGAAGAAGTAGCAGATCCAGCATTGGTAAAATACAAGTATAAAAATGATTTTTGACCACTTTTGTACTCAAATGATGCTATATCAGCTCTTTATGAACCAGGATCTATTATGAAGTCTATTACTGTTGCTGTATGAATTGATACTGGGGAAATATCTCGATGGTGAATGTATAATGATATTTGAAAAGTTACTATCGGTAGATTTGAAATAGAAAATGATTCTGATAAGTGTTTTGGCTATCATAGTTTTGCACATGCACTCAACTATAGTTGTAATATTGGAATGATTCGTATTGTACAAAGACTTGGTAAAGTATTGTTTCGTCAATATTTGAAAGATTTTTGATTCTCTAGTCCTACATGAATCACTCTTTCATGAGAAACATATGTAGAACTCCCTACTTTAAACAACTGGTCTGATACTAAATTTCTTACAAATTCCTATGGTTTGGGTATGAGTACGACACCTCTTCAAATGGCTACTGCCTATGGTGCTTTGGCAAATGGTTGAGTATATATAAAACCTCGTGTAATAGATGCACTTGAGTTTCCAGATGGGAGAAGAGTAGAATATAAACCAGAGAAAGAACGAAGAGTAATAAAAGAATCAACTTCTCAAACAATGACCTCCATGCTGGTAGCATGAATTAATAGTGGGGTTGCACGAAATGGTTGAGTAGAAGGGTATGCGTTAGCTGGGAAGACTTGAACTTCTCAGATTCCATACAGGGGAAGGTATGAAGAATGAATTGGGAGTACGGTTGCTTCTTTTGCCGGATACGGTCCAGCTGAAGATCCTCAATTTGTTATTATAGTCAAGCTAGATAGACCACGAGCAAATCCATATGGGTGACAGACTTCTGCCTATTTATTCCAAGAAATGTCAGAGTATTTATTGCAGTATTATGGTATTCCAAAGAGAGAAAAGTAATCTTATTTGACAAAAAGCAATATAGACTATAATAAAAATACTATCCTCCTAATACATTGCTTATGAATCAATTGCTTCCCTTTTCATGAATGCTCTTAGAAGATGTAGAGAATACTCTAAGAATCCAAGTAAATAATTGAGATGAATTTGAGTTTAATGGATCTCAAGAAATGGATGAATATGTAGTATATAGTGTTATGATTAATTGAAACAAAGAAGATATAAAAATACATGTAAACCTAGATGCTACAATGCAAGATTTTTTACTAAGTGTAGAGGCTTCTCTACAAAAAAACTAAAAAAAGTTTGATTCTCAGTTTTTTTTTATATAATATCCGAGCAATTATTTGCCGGGTTAGCTCAGTGGTAGAGCAGGGGACTGAAAATCCCTGTGTCGCAAGTTCAATTCTCGCACCCGGCACCACTCATGATTTTAAACGAAAAGATACTTTTATTTGAGGTATCTTTTTTGGTGTAAAAAATAAAGACGGGTGTAAGTCCGTCTTTGAGAATTTTAGTAATTACTAATGCATTAAATCAGCATAATAGGGTAATATATTTATTAAAAATATAAACCCAGTAATTACTATATAAGAAAATGGCATCGTAATTTTCCATGTATTCCCTACTCTATGATACAGGTGTAATAATACTATAAATACTATACCTACGTAAGCACCTGTTAGTAGTGACCTTAGATTTTCAAAATGTTGTATATCCTTAGCTCTATCAACGAAAGCCATATCAAAAGAAATAAATATAGTAATACATATTACTATGATTTTACCAATTATATCTATGATTTTTGTTTTTGTATTGTTTTTTAAAAAAGTACTGTTTAGCATAATGCCTCCTAACTTTAACTTAAAAGTAATAAAGTAATATATAAGGTAGATTGATTGTCAATAAATGTACGCTACAATCTACCACGAAACGCAACTTTTTGAAAAATGTATTAAGAGAGATAGAGTTGTGTTTGAGTTTTAATTTTTTAAGTATGTAGCAATGAAACATATGCAAGAAAAAGAACTCGAAGTATTTCGAGTTCTTTTGAGACAGGGGTACAGTATTCCCAAATGTGCTAGTATTATGGGATACCATAAGACAACACTGTACCGAGTATTAAAAATAAATGATGTAGAGTATGGTTGCCGAAAACACCAATATATATGAGGAAAGAGATGAAGCAGAGAAAAAGTATATGGAGACAACAATGAATATCTCAAAGACGTGTGAAAGAAGAAGATTCAATTCAATGTGAGAACCGTATTCTTAGCTCGTAAGCAAAGAAAAAGTATCGCAAGTAAGCGATACTGTAGAATAGTACAATGAAGTGTTTTAGAGCAATATATCTTATTCTGGATACAACATTACTTCTCTCCAGAACAAATAAGCTGAAGGTGGGG
>JAKVBB010000080.1 GCA_022448215.1 Candidatus Altimarinota bacterium
AAATCATACCGTTGCATCCAGAAGTGTCATACAAGACTGAAAACTAAATAAACAAAAATACCGAAAGTTCAAAATAAAAAATCTCGAGGAACAAAAAATAGATGATTTCTGATCTATGAAAGAAGTAACGCAGAGACGTATCAAAGAAATACAAAAGTCCTGAGAATATCCTGATCTCATCATCATAGATGGTGGGAAAGGCCAACTCTCAAGCGTTGTAGAGATATATGAATCATCTGAAATAGGTATGCCTCAAATAGTATCTATCGCTAAACGAGAAGAAGAGTTATTTCTTCCTGGAGTATCAGATCCTATTGTACTTGAAAAAGACTCTGTGGAACTCAAACTGCTACAAAAGCTCAGAGACGAAGCTCATAGATTTGCCATAACATTTAACCGAGACTCTCGAAGCAAGGCTCTCAAAAAAAATATTCTCGAAGAGATACCATGAATATGACCAAAAACCAGAAAAAAAATACTGGAAAAATACAAAGATATAGAAACACTCTGAAAATCAAATAAGCAAGAAGTGAAAGATTTCCTTGGAAATCATATCTATGAAGTTCTTGAAAACCATTGAATTATATAAAAATTTATACTTACTTTTAGTCAAGTCATCTTATAAAACATATATTTGAATTGCCAAGTATTTTAGTAGAATAAATACATCAATAACCCATCCCCTCACTTTACTCGGGACTTCCCTTAAAAAGGGAAGAACTTAAGTAATAATCTTTTTATTCTTCCCTTTTCAAGGGAGGTGTCTGGAACAGGGTGGAAGACGGTGGGTTAATAGGTTTTATTTTTTCTCACAAAAAATATGTCTGATACTATTACCAAATATCTCCAACATAAAAAAATAACTCATATTTCTGTTATTATTATGAGTTTGTTTATTGCTCTTTCTATCAATGTATTTTTAATTGATGGAACCGACTATGGGAAAAATCTTCAAGCAAATATTCTCTGAGCTGAAAATGCCTGACAAGAAGCCTCAGCAGATATATCACTTTCATGAACAGATAATATATGAAATATTCTTGCGTGAAAAAGTATGCAAGATGTGGTCAGTGTAGGTCTGAGTCTTTCATATAATCCAGATACAACAGTTGTAAATGACTTTTATTCTTCACTCGGAGATGTTTCTCTCTTATCAAACACAGATGGTTTTGCTACTGTGATTCTAAATCTTGAAAATCCAAGTAATATTGATATAAATACAGCTCTTATATCATTTTCAAAAGAATCTGAGCAAGCAGAGATAATGAATATAATTCAAGCAAATTTTACAGACAACACAGGCACTCAATATAACCTTTCAAGTTCTGGATATACTTGGTAAAAAATATATTTTTTACCAAGTATATCATCTGTTTTATATGGCAGACACATAGGTCTGCCCCTACGGTAATATATTATGTTTATAGATACTCATTGTCATCCCTATTCACAGAAACAAAAAAACCTCACAGAGGTCTTTTCAAACTTTCAAAAACTCGGATGAAAGCATATGGTATGTATTGGAACTCACAATGAAACATCCAAGAAAGCCATAGAATTTGCAAAACAATATGATTTCATATCAGCTACTATCGGAGTACATCCATGTGAAGTCAAATATGACACTGAATCTCTTCCCTATTTTCGAGAAATTGTGGAACAAAAAAAAGACAAAATAGAACTCATTTGAACTCTAGAAGAGCTGCTCCTAGCAAACAAGGATTATATTGTATGACTAGGTGAAACAGGTCTTGATTATTACCATAATGACGATCCTGATCTCAAAATAGTGCAACAAGCTTATTTTGAAGCACATATTGAGCTAGGAAAAAAGTATAATCTCCCTATCATCATTCATAATAGAGATTCAAAAGATGATGTTTTAAAAATACTCCAAAAGACCGAGTGTACAAACTTCATATTTCACTGTTTTAGTGAAGATTTGGAGTATGCTAAAAAATTGATTAAACTTTCTCCAAACTGTAAAATCAGTTTTTCGGGAATTGTGACATTTAAAAATGCTCCTGCCACTCAAGAAGTAGCCACTCATATTCCTCTGAAAAATATTCTTGTAGAGACAGATGCTCCATATCTGACTCCAGTACCATATAGAGGAAAAGAAGAAAACGAACCAGGTTTTACCAAATATGTGCTGGAAAAAATCATTGAACTCAGGTCAGAACCAAGAGAAGAAATTATAGAAACTATTTATAATAATTCTTGTGAGGTGTTTTGACTCAAAAATGTGTAAAAGTTCTTCTATCTTTTTTGAAAAGTTGCATTTCATGATAGATTTTAAGTTTTTTATTTGCCCCTCCCTCCAAAATATGATAAAATTATTACTATAGTCGGTAATAATTTTTTTATGTGAGGAGGAGATGAAGAAATAAAAGATGCCATAGAGAAATCTCAACTGTTTCATTCAAAGATAAAAAGAGAATTACTTTCATACTTTCATCTCTTATCTGTTCATCAAAAGCAAAATATTTCTGAAGCTCTGGTGGCTGAAAAAGTCATGCTCAAAACCTTTCTCTCTTCTCTGAAAGATATTGAAGTAATTTCATTTGAAACACTCAAATGAAATATTGAAAGTTTGGCAAGAAAGCACAGGAGTTTATGTGAATTTAAGGAGAAAATTAGTGATGAACAGGATATAGATACTTTACTTGTTAAATTGGAGGAAATATAATGTGATTGGAGGTACATAATAACATAGATGCTACAGAGTCTGTAGGAGATTCTGGAGAAAGAATGAAAGAAGCGATAGGTCAAGAAACAGATCGCTTGTTTAAAATTCTTGATGGTATGAGTACAAAAGATATGCAAGAACTGGTAGAGAGTCTTGCCTCGCAAAATCCTTTGTTTCATGCTGAGCTCGATAATTTTCAACAATTGAATTCTTCTCGTTTGGAAAGTATGTTAAAAGCTACAGCTGAGAAAGATATGCTTGGTCAGTGTGAGGTGGATGATGTATTGGATTATTTTGGTGTGGGTGAAAGGTTTTCATGATTGGAGGGTGAATTAGAGAGTATTGGTTTGAATCTTTCTTTGCTGTTGGAGGATTACAAGAATATTCTTGAGAATAATTTGGATGGTCTGGATAATGTTGTTTTGGAGAAGGTAAAAGATTCTATTGTGAAGCGTTTGGAGAGGTTGTGAGAGATAGTAGAGGAATTGAGAATGGAAGAAATAGAGAAACATGGGAATTTAGATAGTTTCTGAGAAAATAGATGGATCATCAATGAAAAAATATGAGAACATCTTGGTTTTGTGAATAATGAACTTCTTCCAAGTATTGAAGCATATCTAAAAGTACAAAATGGAGCGGAGGTGGATGAAAGATTTACTCGGACTGTTGTATGAGAAGTGGATATGTCTGGGGTAAACAGATATTCTCAAGCAAAGGGATATGGTCCAAATTTGGATTATATACCAGTAAGTCATCATTTGAGTGAGGTGGGTGAATTATTAAAAGCTTCAGTGGATAGTGAGTGAAACTTTGATGAAGGGTTTTTCTCTACGCAACAGCTCTTTGATATCCAGAATCCAAAGCATGCAAAGTTTTTAGAGAGTATTGGGGTAAGTGGAAAAGAGGTGAGTTTGTTGAATGAGAAGGATATTCAAATAGAACAAGAAGCGATGCTCTATTTTATGGCTGCGATTGGGGTACAGATATGAGTCGAAACTTTGGGTGGAGTGGTTGGTATGATTGCTGGTGGATGAGTGGATGTATATGATGCTTTTTCGAGTGAAGAGGAACTGTTGAATATGGTTCAATGATTGGGTCTGGTGGATCAAGAGTTCCGTATGGATAAGACGTGGGTAGATAATGTACTGGCTGGTTTGTGATTGATTCCTGGAGGAACGCAACTGATGAAAGGATCGAAATTAGCAAAATATCTGGATACGGTTGATGCGAAGGTGTTTGAAAATGCTATGGAGAGGGTGAAGGAGAAGTTAGTAGGGAGTGAAAAGGTAGGAGAAACACTATCATGAACAGCCTATGAAAGATATCCATATCTTGCT
>JAKVBB010000081.1 GCA_022448215.1 Candidatus Altimarinota bacterium
TAAGTTCCAGAATCTGGGATAACTACTTGGGCATTTTTAATAAGAGCATCTGTATTATTTTTGAGTGTATCTGCAAGAGCGAGATTATAGGCATTGAGAGAATTATATCTGCTTATAAAATGATTGATATAGATAGCATAGGTTCGAGCCAGGTAGAACTCTTTTTTTAGCTCAACATAATCTTCTATATTTTGAGTACTTGACTGAGCATCGTTCTTTGAAAAATCAGTATTTATTTTTACCTTTAAACTATCAATTTTTGCTTGAATACTCGTCATATCTTGCACGAGAGCATCTCTTTGACGAGTGAGAGTAATGACTTGATCTCCGGCTCGGGTATATCTATGTTCTAGCTGATCTAGAAAAGCCTGAATAGTAGTTGCTTTGTTGTAGGAAGTTTGAATAATTTCTTTTATATCAGACCTCAAAATATTTCTGTATTCTGTAGAAAGACCCATATTATAAGCCATCATATCTTCTTTATGCTCTTCATCGAGTATCAAAAGTTCTTCAGAAGAAAACAATGTTGCTTGTGAAAAAGTATTTGCTTCATTTCATGATTTTTGCAATGCGATATTGGTTCCGATAGCAATTCATGTTTGCATGAGATGAGATGAAGAAACAGAAGAAAATTTTTCTCCATTTGATGGTATTTGTCCAGAAACAGTATTGCTCTGGTCTGATCCAGCACTCATTATATACCCTCATAGATTTGTAATGAGGACAATGAGGATACTTAAAGCAAATATTTTTGATATATTTTTTTTATTCAGTCGCATAAAGAAGAGAAAAACATAATATAGTATTATTGTATCATATATTTTTTTATGTGTAAAATATTTTCTCCCCATTTGTTTGAGTTTCCCAGTACTTTTATTATACTTTTGTCGTATTTTTACTCAACAGCTGCCCAACAGGTTTTGGCACTTTTTTATAGCTTTAAATAAGCGAATACCAGGGTATATATTTGAATAATATTACTTTTACTTTGGCTAATACACTTTATTCAATACACTACTTTCACTTTCGAAAGGAAGTCATTTTTTATAAAAAACAGAGAATGATTTCAAAATAAAAATATTTTTCAACCTATATTAAGGAGTCCTCTATGACCAAAAAACAGATACATCTTTCAATTATTTTCTTTATGATACTCTTAATAATCACGGTGTTTCTCTCTTATCAACAGGGCTTATCACAGGATGAATTGTTTCAACACAGTGATACTTCTTTTGACCAAGCAGAGATTCAAGAAGAAACTACATCTGCGAGTCAGTCTACTGTTATACCAACAGAAACTGCATCTCAAGATGAACCAGATCAACTCGATGATGATCCTATCACTGAACTGGAATCAGGAAGACTCTATCCACTTCGAAATAATATTCAACCCTATACAGAAGAACTACCACCTATACCAGATAAGCAAGAAAACTTTGCTACTCTGCATGGAGTGGATAGCAATAACAACTATGTTCGGGATGATCTAGAAATTGCTGTTGTGGAGAAATTTGAAGACGATAAGGACCTCGTAGAAGCATTTTTTTCTGCTATACGAAGTAATTATTGGAGAGATCAGATTGTTCTCAATGAGCAGTTTGATGAAGAAACGCTTCAGAAATCTTCTTGGAGTGTAGATATGGATGTAGCTTGTAAATCATATCTATATGGAAGTTCTGACTATGATTGGAATAATCGGTATTCGAGCTCAAAGGATATTAGTAACCAACTTCGTAACACTTGGGAACGGAAAGAAATAGCTTTTAAACTTGGAACGGCTACGAAGCATATTACAGGAAAAATACTTAAGGTAGATACTCAGATGTGTTTGGAGTATTTTCAGTCAACCAAAACCAACCCATATAGTCAATGAGAGGAGGAATAAATCATGAATAGTTCCTAAACTAACTAAGTAAGTAAGAAACATATTTTTAACCAAACAAAAACCAAAATCATTTTGTCTAAGGGAGACAAGATATGAAAAAGAGTATATTACTCACGATTATGGTTATCTGCTGTAGTTTTTCTACAGTCAGTATGGCTGATCCAAAAACCTATTTCATTAATGGGATGAATACAGGCCGAGAAGATGCAATAGAGCAACTCGATCAACTCAGTATTCGCATGAAGGAACGTTATCCCTATGAAGATTATAACTTTGAGTTATTGCTGAATGATACCTATGGGGGATGGGATAGTCTTCAAAGAGATGGAGGAGAATCATTTTTACAATGGAGTAATTTGGATGATTTTTCTCTTGCTATGAGCCTTATAGTACACGGACCTGCAGAAGCATTTCAAGAAAATCTCAAAGATTTTGTAGATAATAATAGATCTCGTAGAAATACACAGATAGATAAAATTATCATGAAGCTTGCAGAAACCTATATATTTGAAGATACTGATGGTCGACAATATATTATAGATGATATCCAATCACTCTATAGTTATTGTTCTCCACTTGTCAGTGGACAAGGATCTACTGAATGTATTCCAAATATCACTCTGTTAGGTGGTACAAGTACCCTTGATAAAATACTTTCCGAATTTGAGAAAGCTCAACTTGCAGGTATTGTAGGACTTGAGAATGGTGTACTTGCTATAAGTGATGCTATAGGCTATTTTTATAGAAATATACCAGATTATAGAGATACAATAGAGTATAGAGACTATACCACTATGATTTCTATTATCGATAAGCATCTCAATGCAAGCCCATCTAACACTGCTAATGTTGTTGCTTATTCACAGGGAAATCTCTTTGCAAATAAGGTATTGGACGAAATAGGAGATACTCAAAATACACGAATGCTTTCGATAGGTACCCCAGACAATCATGTATTTGGAGATGGAGAATATGTTCAGCTCAAAGAAGATATTCCTATGAGCTATATTCCTGGGAGTCTTCCTGGAAATTATACCAATAAACCTTTCTTTGACTTAGGTTATGGTGTATCAAATGTAGATGGAGATCCGAAAGGCCATAGCTTCATAGATGCTTATCTCAAAGGAGATGTGAGTAGAAATGCAATTACCAGCTTGGTAAATTATAACTTTCAAACACTCTATTATTCTCAGTTTGCGTCGACCGATCCAAGTTTTGGAATTATTCCAAGACCCGACCTCCCCAAGCTTGATCCAAGTGATCAAACCAAGTTTGTGACCACACAGGATAATGTATACTTACGTGATGCCTATAGTGGACTCAGTCAAGCGATGGTAGGAGAATCATTTCAAGTTGGAGCCAAACAATACTTCAGTGGTAGCTCTTCGAGTTCTACCCTCGGAAGTATTCGTCTTGGATATTATCTCTCTAGAGATGATAAACTGGATGGAGGAGATGTACTGCTGAATACGGACTATTCATCTATTGGCAGTAATGATAGCTATGATTCAGAACGAGACCCAGTGACCATTCCTATGGGAGTCAGCCCTGGGGATTATCATATACTGATAGTGGCTGATGATAATCAAAATGTTATTGAAACTCAGGAGAGCGATAATATAGCTTCATTTCCCTTGGAAGTTATATCTGACGTACAAAATGATATGTATGTCAGCAGTACCAGTCTGAGTAACATTACCGAAGAAAGTGTATATGCTTATGCAAGACATTATTATTCTGGTGACCTCACCACTTCAGAAATAGGGACCTCCTACCTTGGATATTACCTTTCTACTGATGCTACACTCAGTTCAGATGATATTCTTCTGTACCGTGACCCATCGAGTATAGGGAGTAATGATAGTTATGATTCTGAGAGAGAGACCCTCAATCTGCCATCAAACCTTCAAGATAATAGATACTATTATATTCTCTTTGTTGCGAATGATACAGAAGTTGTCACTGAATATGATCGTTCCAATAATGTATCTTCAGAAAGGTTTTTGCATAAGAAATCTTCTGTTTCGGGTTCACATGATATATATCTCAGCAAAGCTCGAGTATCTAAACAGAGTAACGGTCAGTATTATGCCTATGT
>JAKVBB010000082.1 GCA_022448215.1 Candidatus Altimarinota bacterium
CAAAAAAATAATGAGAGACCATGGTGAAAATATAGTATTTTAAAATAAATGCTTTTATTTAAAATTATCATACTTTCACTTGTCTCTTGTTGTAGTATATTGAAAAATATAAGATTGAAAAGATGAAATTACTTTAAAAATATAGTCTCATCTTTTTTTATTTCTTGGTTTGATTGCTTTTTGAGATCATTGTAGTCCTGAAGTGCATTATTGAGTACTCCATTTACTATTTTTTTTGCAGAATCATCCCCATACATTTTGGCTATTTCTATAGCTTCGTTAATAGACACTTTTGCAGGAATTTCCTCTGAAAGAAAAAACATTTCTGCTAGACCGATATACACAGGTATGATGTAGAGTACACTCATTTGAGATATTTTGAATTTTGGAGAATATTTTTGAATGATGTGTATAAAAAAAGGTTCATGTTTATTGATAATATCAATCATTTCATCTATATACTCTCCATCAATAGCAAAGGTAAATCGACCTTCATAAAAAGACTCTCGAAAATCATCTTTATTGAGAGTATTATAGCATTGACTGTAGAGTTTTTGAAAGAGAAATCATCGACTTCGACTTCTGTTTTTTTGCACTATTTAGGTAACTAAGAGGAATAAAAAAGCACAAAAAAAGTAACTCTTGTATAAAATTATACTCGAGTTACTTTTTTTGATTTAGATTTTTTAGCAACTACATTTTTTCCTTTGTAGTTTCCGTTTTCATCAGCAAAGTGAGCAAGACCATTTCCTTCTTTGTTAAGAGAAACAGCGTTTGCAAGTTTTTTTGCTGCGAGTTTAATCCAATTTGTAGTTCGTCTTCTCGATCGAGATTTTGAAGTCTTTTTTGTAGGACCAAATGCCATATTTAAACTATTATATTATAAAGAACGTTTTTTTGAACGACGCGATTTTATAACTATTTCCTAAAAAATCAAGTTTAATTTGAAAAAAATATATTCTATTATAATATATTCAATATTAGTTATATCTATATTGAGAGATGAAAAAAATACTTATTATTGAAGATGACGTCTGAATATCCCATTCACTCAAAATGTATCTAGAAAATTTTGAGTTTGAAATAGAACTGTATCATACTGGAAAAAATGCTCTAGAATATATTGAAACAGTCTCCCCTGATCTTATTATTTTGGATATCAATCTTCCTGAACAAAGCTGAATAGAAATTTGTGAAGAATATAGAAAAAATTCTTCTACTCCGATCGTTATGTTGACAGCAAGGTCAAGTGAGATAGACAAGATTACTGGACTAGAAACATGAGCAGACGATTATATAGCAAAACCTTTTTCTCCTCGTGAACTTCTTGCTCGTATTAATACGATATTGAGAAGGTCTCAGTCTCAGGATCAACATTCTATTCTTGAATTTCAAGATATTGCTCTTGATCTTGATACAAAGACTGTCCAGGTATGATGAGAACATATTTCTCTCACATGAAATGAGTATGAAATACTGAAAAAAATATTTGAAAGTAAGGGAAAAATTGTATCAAGAGATACAATTATGAAAGAGATTATTTGATATGAAAATTATGTATATGACAGAACCATTGATACACACGTAAAAAACTTAAGAAAAAAATTATGAGATCGTGAAGTAATTCTCACGATTAGATGAGAATGATATAGACTTAATCAATAATACATGACTTTATCCAGAAAATTTATTGTTTCTCTCTTGCTGAGTATATTTTTTATAGCATTTGTAAATATACTGGCTTTTTACGTCTTCTATAGTTCTTATTTTAAGATTTATCTGACAGAAAAAAGTAATTCACGTGATGAGGTTACCATTGAATATATTAATGATGTTATCAGACAACAGACCCTTGATGATATAGACAGTATTTTTACTGATACTGAAATAGACTTCTTTGAATTATTAGAAAATAATAATGGTCGTATTTCCTTAAATGAACAAAAGAATGTTGATACAGTCATTAATTATCTTGTAAAGAGTTGAGTTGCACCAAAATATATTGAAGAACTGATCCCGACAGATAATTTTTGAAAGGTTCTTCAAGAAATTCAAAATAAAGAAAGTCCTGAGTATCAATTTTTACAAAGACTGACACAATCTATTCTGATTGCCAATGTTATTTCTCTTGGTATTCTTGTTTTAGGACTTCTTATATTTATAAAAAAAACTATCTCTCCTATCAAGATAGCGACTACTAATATTCAAAAAATCAATCCATCAAAAAAATATAAAGCTATAGAATATTATAATAAAAAAGATGAAATAGGCTTGTTGATTACTTCTATTAATGAATTAAATAGTAAATTGTGAATGCAAGAAGAAATTCGTAATCGTCTTCTTGCTGATATTTCACATGAATTAAAGACTCCAATTACTTCTATTCAATGTTACTTAGAGTGAATTCTTGATGGTGTTATTAAACTTGATCAAAAGAATCTGAATTCTATTACTGATGAAATGAAAAGGCTCATTGCTCTTGTGAATAAAATTATGGATTATGAAAAATCAGAACGAGAAAAATTTACACTTGAATTTGCTCAAGTAAATGCTACAGAAACCATGAAGCAAATTGTAGAGACTCATAAAAAGCGTCTCAAAGAAAATAAGCAAAGAATTAAAATTACATGAGAAGAAGATTTGTATATAAAGGCAGATGAGAATCTGTTTAAGCAATTGGTTCATAATATTGTATGAAACTTTTTGAAATACGCAGGACAAAAAACACTTCTTAAAATAAACATTACTAAAAAATATATTGATTTCATAGACGATGGAAATGGTATTAAATCTTCTGAGGTCCCATTTTTGGTTGAAAAATTCTATCAATGAAAAAAAGAAAAAACATGAGATATTACCTCAAGATGAATATGAGTATGACTCAGTATTACGCGAAAAATTATTTACTCACATGATTGGAGCTATGAGATAGAATCAGATATTGGAAAAGGCTTTAGAATAAAGGTATTTATATAGCTATTGCATCTTCACACAAAAAACACATTGCCGAATTGATTCCATTTCCTTTTTGTATATTATTTAAATACAGAAAAAACGAGAATCGTACAAAAAGCCTTTATAGTATGTATTCTCAGTTTTTCGTGCATATTTTGATAATATTGTTTTTTGATAAAAATATATTACATTTTTATATTGTGTTTCTTTTTTTGTTTCTGATCTGCTTCAGCTTCGGAAACACCTTTAACTATTGATCAAATTCAAAAAAGTATTCAAACCCTTCATGATGATAGTAAGGATCTTGAACAAAGAATAGATGCTCTTCAGAATAGTGATATACTTCAAGATTTTTTTAAACCTCAGCTAACAAGTGAAGAACTGGATAATCTTCAACAAGTTATAAATGAATATATTGTTATTCGTAATGAATCAGTTTCTCAAAATGAATTATTTTGAGCAAAAAAAGAACTCTACCAATCTATGACTCTTTTTATAGACCCAGAGAAGCTTGATGAATATTTAGCATATATCGAGGAAGATATACGTGTTATCAAGAAAAAAGATACTCTCAATGAGGAGCTTCAAAAGCATCAACAACTTTTAAACACAAAAGTAGATTATTTAGAAGAAAAAATTAAAGACCATACTCATACTCTTTCTGAAATACTTCAATCAGATATAGAAGAAAAAATTGAACATAAGCTCTGAGTACTGAAAAATAATCCTAAATTTAGTGTTCTTACTCCTGAACAAAAGCAAAATGTTCTAGCAAAAACTATACGAAAAATTAAGATTAGAATATCTAATATAGAATCAATTACACAAAAAACTGATATTCTTCAAACAAAGTTTGGTATTTATGTGACTTTGCTTGAAAAAATAGAAGCATTTCAAAATGAAATACAACAGGATTAAGAAATATCCCAGTTGAAGTATTTTTCTAGATCGAGTCTTTCATCATCGTATTTGAAGAGTTTTCCATCTTTTTTTAGCATAGCTAACACT
>JAKVBB010000083.1 GCA_022448215.1 Candidatus Altimarinota bacterium
AACCTTTTTAGCCGATTTTTCTTCTTGAGAATCCCCCTCTCCCTCTGGGAGAGGGGTTAGGGGTGAGGGCTGTTTTTTTTCTGCAATTTTGTATTCAATAAATTCTTGAAACATTTCTAGATTTTCATCTATTTCATGATAATACTTTTCAAACAGAGTTCTGCCAGGACGAATAACAAGATAAATTCAGATACCGAGTGGTCCCATAAAGAGCATGAGTAAGACAGAAATAATTTGAAATAAAATAGAATCAGTCCTATTAGAGATATCACGAAATACCCAAAAAATGAGAGCAATCCAAAGAATAAAAAAATACACCACTCCAAATTTAATGACCATTTCGAGTGTCACTGATTGCCAAAAAGTAAAAAGCGTATCATGAATGATAGATGATGAATCTGACATATAATTCAATTAAAATAATATTATCTCAAATTCTCCCTCTTCCAGTCCTCGATCTTTTTATGATCTCCTGAGAGAAGAATTTCCGGAACCTTCATTCCATCAAACTCCTCTGGCCTGGTATACACAGGATATTCTTTTTTTCTCTCCAGTCGCTTCGAGAAACTCTCTTCTTCTAAACTCTCAGTGTTTCACAAAACTCATGGAATATTGCGAATTAGACTATCTATGTACACCTGAGCAGCCAACTCTCAACCAGAAAGAACATAGTTCCCTATACTCACTTCATAATCTACATATCTGTCAATAATACGTTGATCAATTCATTCATAGTGACCGCAAATAATAACCATCTCTTTTATATTTTCATACATTTGTTCCACATTCTCTTGATTGAGGGTCTCTCATGATGGAGTCATATATACCACTGGGAGAGTCTTTCAAACCTTGGTAAAAATTTGCTGTAGAGTGTTTGCCAATGGTTCTGGAGAGATGACTTGTCAATGCATCCCATAGGCCTTATCATCAACTCTTCTGGTAGGTTTGATAGAAGCGTCACACAAGTTATAAGTCTCTACTTCAAAAAGACCTTTTTGTTTGGCTCTTCCTACCATAGAGTGCTCAAAAAAACTCTCAAAAGCTTCGGGAAATAATGTTATAATATGAAATTTCATGATTATCTTAATAGTATGGTTTATATTGCTCCCCTTGAAAAGGGGAGCTGTCCGAAGGACTGAGGGGTTATTTCTGAATTTTTTCAAGAATAGTAGCCACAATTTGGTCTGGAAGTATATTGGTCCCATCAATATAAATATCAAAATTCTCTTTTGATGGAGGAAAAGTAATATCTGGATATACTTCATTGTATCTGCTTTCAAGCTCAGATTCTCTTTTGGTGTTTTTAGCAAATATTTCATCTATATTCCCTCCCTCTCGTTCATGAATTCTTCTGTATCGCTCTTTTTCTTCACAATCAAGAAATATTTTGATACTCTCTGGAATAAAGTGCCAAGCCAGTCGTGATTCAAAGATAAAGTTATCTTCATTTTTTCCATACTCTGCAACTTTTTGATCGAGTTTAATATCAAAAGAGGTATCATACTTGGCCACTTTATCTTCAAACTCATAAATGGTTTCATATCATTCTTCCTTTGCCCAAGCCCTGAGTATATTCCCACTCGACATAAAATGAAGGTTCGCTTGATCAGCAAGCAATTTTCCTACGGTTGATGTTCCGCTTCCAGCAAGTCCAAAAAGTGTTATTTTCATAGTCCAACGATGTGCATTAATTGAGTATATTTTTGAGTGGCCATTTCATTGGCCTCATGATTTCCTTTTTCGAGTCTGTGTTGTAGTTCATTGTCATCTTTCTCAAGAGCCTGATATTTTGCTCGAGCTTCAGAGAAATATTGGAGTATTAGGTCAAGAAGTTCGAGTTTTGCATGTCCATACCCATATCATCACTCTCTATATTTCTGTGCAATTTCTGTTTGTTTTTCTTCACTGGCAAAGAGTTTGATGAGAGCAAATACGTTACAGTTTTCTGGATCTTTGGGGTCATCGAGTCATTCACTTCCGGTCACAATGGACATGATTTTTTTCTTGAGTGTTTTTTCATCATCAAAGATTCAGATATGATTGTTATAGCTCTTACTCATTTTACGTCCATCAGTTCCCGGAATCGTCATCACTGTTTCGTCGATATGTGGTTCTGGAAGTTTGAAAAAATCAACTCCATAGGTTCGGTTAAAATTTCCTGCAATATCACGAGCAAATTCCAAATGTTGTTTCTGATCTTTTCCAACAGGTACTATATCAAAATCATAGCTAATAATATCTGCAGCCATGAGAATAGGATAGTTAAATATAGCCATATTAATATCACTATTTTTATTCTGTGCATCTTTAAAGCTATGTGCACGAAGCATGAGACTATAGGGAGTCACACTCGATAATACCCAAGCCATATTATTGATGTGATCTATTTTTGATTGTTCAAATATTCTGACATTTTTTGGAAGGAGTGAGATATATTCCCTCAACATTCTTGCTTTATTTTGGGTCAAAATATCTCCATCATGGACAGAAGTAAGGGAGTGATAATCTGGAATAAAGAGTGTGGTATCGTATTTTTTTGACAGTTCTATGAGAGGGAGTACCGCACCAAAATAATTCCCGATATGCATTCCTGAACCGGTTGGTTTAATTCCTGTAAGTATTTTTTTCATAGATGTGATAAGAGAGTATCAAAAGATGCATCAAATGTATATTTTTTTCGCAAAAAATCAAGCAAATACCGAAGAAATAGAGCAAAAAAAACTATCTCTTGCATACACAAGAGATAGTTTTTTCGAGAAGTATTTGTAATCTTTTCGAAATTTCAAGATGCGGCTTATTCTAAGCCCTCTCAATTTCTCAAAAATTCAAATACTCTCTTGAGCTATAATTTTTTATTCAGCTGTTCTCGTCGATTCGATATATTGATCTATAAATTCTCCAACCAGTGGAGCTGGTTTTTGAAAGAGAGATGACCCAAAGCTGACAATCGTTCCTACATCAAATCATCCATTATTATTTTCACTGATATAGCTTCGATTCTGAATAAGAATATCGAGATTTCCATACAGTGATCCATGCACTACGAGTTGATCTTGACTTGGAAGTGAAACAATATTTCCAGTACTTGCTCCATTTCATTCAAAAGCAATATAGGTTCCCTTTATTTCCGTCACATCTGATTCAATATTAATATTTCCATTCTGAACAATAAAAGCAATATTATCATCATATTCAATATTTTGTTCTATGAGAATATTTCCATTCTGAACTATAAATGTCACTGGACCAGAAACTTGGCTATTCAAATCACTTGGAACTCGAAAGTTAGCTCCGCTGACCACATAGACATTTTCTAGATCATTATAGTTTTCAAACTCAGATACATTGGATACAGTTGTCACCAGACTTGCAGAAACAGAATCAAAGATATCGTTGAGGGTTGATTCATCTATTTCGAGATTCCCAGTCACTTGTGTGACTGATGGGGCATCTGTTACTTCTGAAGTTTCACTGAGTCCTTCAGCATTGTTTCAGACGGCAGATCCTACAAAATTACTGTCATCACTGACTTTTTGTGAGACTGATGAGAGATCATTAAGACTCACTATATTACTGGCATTACTCACAACATTTCATCCTCATCATACTGTTGCAATAGATGGAGCAGAAACCGTCACATCAAAGTGTGCTGCAAAATATGCATCATCATAGATTTGTCCATCGTGTTGAATAGTAGTAATGAGAGATCCTGTTACAAATGATCCAGCTGCAATACCCGAAGTATCAGAAACGAAATCAGGATGCCCTGTATCATAGAGAGTAAATTCACTGTTTGGATATAAGTATCCAATATCTCGACAATACCCTTGATGACCTTGAGGTTGAGAATGCCCTCCAGTAATCGCTGAATGGTTATTTACCACACAGAGCCGGTCAAAATAGAGT
>JAKVBB010000084.1 GCA_022448215.1 Candidatus Altimarinota bacterium
AAGTATAGATTTTACTTTTATATTCTACACTCCTTAATACATATACATAATACATCCTCCTAAAGTATTATTAATAAAAGCCCTATTTTCGCTAAAGCTACAAAGGGCATTCTTCTATTCAAATGGCTGTGCCATTCGAAGTTTTTTCAAAGAAAAAACGAAGAATGGTGGAGCTAGACGGATTTGAACCGACGTCCCCTCGGGCCCCAGAACTACATCTACTATCATAGTTTATCTTAGTACTCAAGTAAATAAAAGACAAACAAAAAACTTACCAGAGAAATCATTATTGATACTGTATGACACGGAAACGACCTAATAACCGGAAATACAGATGATAACTTTATAATTTCAAGAGACTTCTTATCATAAGAATTCTAGTGAAATGTGTAGCAGGCCAGACGGCACTCATCACAAAAGGAAGGCTACAGTCTATCTCATTGGTGAGCTTAGACTACGCAGCAAGTGCGTAAGATGGAGAAAGTGCTTTTTTGAAAGAAGCAAGACCTCCTGCAATTCTATTTTTTGCATTTATATGTGTCACTTGATTGATTATGGAAGCCAAGGACATCTCCCAGATAGCATAGAACCAGAACGAATCCAAAGGTAGAAACCAAGATTAGCCCCAGAAAATGTAAATACAATATAATTATTTCTGACAAAAAAGCAATGCTTGAAGAAAAAACTAATCGATATTGAGTAAATGAATGAGTAATTTTATCATCATATCTTTGTCTTTAGGATTTGATTCCGCAATAAGAAGAGTAATAGCCACTAAAGCCCTATCACCTATTTTTTTATTTTTATGTGAATCAAATAGGATTCTATTTCTAGCAAGGAACAAAATAAATAGAAATGCTGCACTTCGTTTATTTCCATCAAAAAATGGATGATCTTTAACAATGAAATACAATAAATGAGCTGCTTTTGATTCAACAGTTGGATACAACTCCTTTCATCAAAATGTTTGATATATATTTCAAAATATACCTTGTAAAGCATCATTTTCTCTGAGTTTTGCAAATAGATCTGTTGCTTCTTTTTTTGATATAAGATTTATTTTTAATTCTTTAAGGCTATCAAAAGCTTCTTCTGATTGTAGTTTATAATCGAGTTGTTTGGTTTTTCCCGTTTCGTCTAATATATCTTCATCATAATTTTGAAGCAGGAGCCAAGTATTGGTATAATCAGTAATAATATCAAGCAATCACATTGCTTCATCCTGAGATAAATTTCATGATTTCAGGGTCTTCTTAAATAAGCCTACAGTTTGCTCTAATTCTTTGTATCATTTTTCTTGAAGTCTTTTTTGATTTATAGCATATCATTCTATTAAATAATTTTTCAATACGGAAGTTGCCCATATTCGAAAACTCGTAGCTTGTTTTGAATTAACTCGATATCATACTGATATAATAGCATCTAAGTTATAAAATTTCACTTTTCGTGTTTGTATTTTTCATTCCATAGCACCATGTTGAGTGGTAAGTTCCATTTTGGAACACACCACTTGTTCATCAAGTTCTCACGACACAAACACATTTTTCAAATGTTTTGTTATAGCTGGCCTATTGACTCAAAATATACCTGCGATCTGTTCTTGATTTAACCATATAGTATCATTCTCAAGTTTCACTTCAATATCAGTTCCAGATTTGTTTTTATAAATTTTTATTTCTCCTTTGTTCATAATAAGTATAAATTAATATATACAATATATATACATATTATATTTCTGTTATTTTTTTGCAAGCAAAAATATTATTTTTGATAAAAAAATAATTCCAGTATAGTACATTGAATAAATATTTCCTTAAATAAACCATTCATGCATATCTGTATCACTGGTGTCAGTTCTGGTATATGACTCCATATTACTCAAAAACTTACTCCAGATCATACTCTGACATGAATCTCTCGAAGGAGTATAGAAAACAGAATAAATCTCACACATATAAAGTGAGATATTCGAGATGAAAATTTGCTCGAAAAAATAGCCAAGGAATCTGAGGCATTTGATTATATCATTCTCAATGCTGGAGTAGCTTATTTTGATAGCTGTGAAAATATTCTTCCAGAACAACACAGAGAAATCATAGAAACGAATCTACTGTCAACCATTTTATTTATAAATGTATTGTTAAAGTATAACAAAATTAAAAAATGAATCATATTTATAGGAAGTATAGCGGGAAAGAAATCGAGTCAAAATGGTTCTAGTTATGCAGCCAGTAAATTTGGTCTGAGAGGTTTCGCTATGCAGCTCAAAAATGAACAGAGACAATTATGAATACACATAATAAATCCAAAAATTGTCTCTACAGAATTACACAAAAACTCAAAAATACAAATACAGTGAAAATATAAAGAAACCTCTCTCGAGAGTATATCAAGTACTATTACAAGTATTCTCTCTTGAGAAGAAAAACGATTTGAAATTGACTTATAAAAAGTATTTGAATTTTTGAGAAATTGAGAGGGCTCCCGTATCAGCCGCATCTTGAGATTTCGAAAAGATTACAAATACTTTTTTTACAAACTTAGGATTATTTACTTCATTTTTTTAGATCGAGAATCTGATCTCGTATCTCAGCTGCTGTTTCATATTCCATATTTGCTGCTGCAACATTCATCTCAAGTTCTAGTTTTACAATTTCTTTTTCAACCGACTTTTTATCTACTTTTGAGTAATCACGTTTTTTCTTTGGGATTCATATATCCTTAATCGAGGAATACACTGTTTTTGGTGTGATACCGTTTTTCTCATTATATTCATTTTGAAGGCCTCTTCTATAATAGGTCAGGTCAATAGACTTTTTCATAGATTCTGAAATAATCAACCCATCTGTATTGACCAGTTTTCATTTATCTAAACGATATAATACTCATAAAAAACTGGATTCCTCCCCCTTATTAGAGGGGAGGTTAGGAGGGGGGTTTTGTAGTTCCTCAAGAGTAGATTTTTTTAGTTGTTCTGTATACATAATAACTTTTCCATTTTCATTTCTCGCAGCACGACCAATAATCTGAATCAGAGCTGATTCATTTCTCAAGAAACCTTGTTTATCTGCATCAATGATAGCAATACGAGATACCTCTGGTAGATCAAGTCATTCTCGCAAGAGATTAACTCAAACAATGACATCAATAGCTCCTGTTCTCAGGTTTTTCAGGATCTCAAGTCGCTCGAGGGTATCTACTTCACTATGCAGATACTGTACTTTAAAACCATTTTCTAATAAAAAATCAGAGAGTTCTTCACTCGTTCGTTTGGTAATAGTAGTTATGAGCATTCTTTCCTTTCTTTCTATTACTTGAGTCAGTGTTTTCATAATATGATCTACCATAAACTCCATTGGTTGCAGTTCTATTTCTGGATCAAGCAGTCAGGTTGGACGAATTACTTGAGGAACCACTCTCATTTTTTCACTTGCTTTCCAAACACCATCTGTTGCTGGATGAAAAGAAAAAAATGTATCTGATTGTTTGTGAGAATCTCCACTGTGTTCGATTTCATACTTTCCAGGAGTGGCTGATACATACACGACTTGTTTCATTTTTGATTCAAATTCATCAAATTGAAGTGGTCTATTATCCAGTGCAGAAGGAAGTCTAAAACCATTTGAAACCAGATTTTCTTTTCTGGCTCTATCCCCTGCATACATTCCTCATATCTGAGGAACACTCATATGTGATTCATCTATAAAACAGAGAAAATCATCACCAAAATACTCAAGTAAAGTCGCTGGTGGTTCTCATGGAGAGCGTCCATCCAGGTAGCGAGAATAGTTTTCTATTCCATTCACATATCCTACTTCTTGCATCATTTCAATATCATACTCTACTTTTGCTTTAAGTCTTTCATATCTGAGTACATCTCACATTT
>JAKVBB010000085.1 GCA_022448215.1 Candidatus Altimarinota bacterium
TTTTCGTATCAAAAACATCAGATACTCAGAGAAATATACGTAATTAAAATAAAAAGTCAATTTCTTTTGACACTCATACATTTTTTTATACTATTATTCGTACACCCAAAATAAAAACCCAATCCAAAAAGAGGATTTGTAATATGAACAATATGTCTGTACATTCGTTGAAAAATCAAATTTCAAAATTGTATGCCGATTATCGAAGTACAATGAAAGCTCTTGAAGGTCAAAGTAAAAGAAATGAAAGTAGTTCATCTCAAAAGTCGTTGCAATATTTACGCAAACACGCGAATAGTGTTTTATTAAAAATTAGAAATTTACAATCTCAACTTTCTCAAGTAGAACGTAAATTAGCAAGAAAATCAAAAAGATCTGCGCAAAACATTTCTTTTCGTGACATGATTTATGCCTAGTAAAGATATGTTGTTTATTATCAAAAACCCGAGGATATCCTCGGGTTTTTGCATGTTGAGAAATTGTATGCTATAATATATTCAATATTCATAAATACTCCTTATGACACAAATACAAGAACACGACATTCATTCTAAAGTCTCAGAAGAAACCATTTTTGTTGATTGAGAAGTTCAAGGATGACTGGATGATTTTTCTCACCGAGTTGAATATCTCACTCAAATACGACAGCAAAACGCATAAAAACTCGCAAGTTTTTTGTTTTTGTCTATACTCCAGAGAAGATACTTATTCTTCTCTTTTTTTTATGAAAAAACATTGTATTGCATTTCTTCATACTCTTCTCTCCACACTTGCAAAAAAATGGGTAACAAAACATCAACCAATCGTGATAGGAGGAACAGGAAGCGTTGGAAAGACCAGTAGCCGAATGGTAATGTATCGAGTACTCCAAGAAGTACTTCCTGAAAAGCAAATATATACTTCTCCAAAAAATTTTAATTCAGAAATATGAATAGTACTTTCATTATTTCAAATTGAGAGCTATAGTCCGACTTTTGTTGCTACTCTTTTAGTACTCAAACAAATGCTTTCCAGGCTCATATTTTCTTCAAAACCATATGATATCATCCTCTTAGAATATGGTATCGATCACCCTGGAGATATGCAATTTTTGACCGATATCGTGCAACCAGACTATTCTCTTTTTACCAAGCTCGATGCAGTTCATGGAGAATATTTTGATAATATACATGCTATTTGAGATGAAAAATTCATTCTTATGCAACGGACAAAAATCATGACTTACCTCAATGCCAGTGATGAATATTGTAAAAATATCTGAGCTCCTGCACTTGAACAAAAAGATGTTTCAATACAGTGGTATAATGGTGATGGCATGAATATAACTGGTATTCATATAGGAAAGAGATGAAATGCCCTTGGAATTGAATTTGATAGACAGGATACCCATGTAATGACCAATCTCCTTTGAGAGGAAAATGCTAATTATATCAACATAGCTCTTGATCTGGGACAGAGACTCTGAGCCAAGAAATATAAAAAAAATATTTCTCTTGAATTTGAACTCCAACCAGGGAGAAGTCATATTTTTCACTGAATTTGTGATTCAGTTATTATTGATAGTAGTTATAATGCTGCTCCTGCGAGTATGCAAAAGATGATTGAAACAACCAAGGCTCTGAGAGAAAGCTGTTATCCAGGATACTGAATTATCTGTGTACTGTGAGATATGAGAGAGCTTGGAGATTATTCCCAGCAAGCTCATAAAGATATTGCATGATACCTCGATGGTGTAGACTATGTATGTACGATTTGACCAGAAATGCAACAGTATCTTGATATAAAAAATAAACAATCATTTCTTTCTGCCAGAAAAGCTGGTCAAGCTGTGAAAGAGTATCTGAGCTCCACAGATAAAAAATATATTATTCTGGTAAAAGGAAGTCAAAATACTATTTTTAGTGAAGAGGCTGTTAAAGAAATATTGGCTCATTCAGATGATATGAAGCAACTCGTACGACAAGACCAGTCTTGGCTCAAAAAGAAAAAGAAGTTTTTTGAGAGAATTGAAAAATAATTTGTTTTTACTCGTATATGTATTATAATTACATACAATGTAATACATAAAATTTTATAAATGACGCAAGCAAGCGCACCATTCTCATTTCGTCTCAAAATGCACTTGCGAACCGAGCTCGAACGACAGGCTGATATGCAAGAGCGATCGACTTCTTTTGTCGCACAAGAAGCGATAGAGCAATATTTACAATGAAAGAAAATGAAGCAAGATGCCATCAAAAAAGCTCTTGAGCAGGCAGATACATGAGTGTTTGTTTCGAGTGATCAAGTGCACAGCTGGATGCAATCATGGGGAACAGATGATGAGACAACTGCTCCTGAGGCTGATATATTTGTATGATGTAAAGGTGCATCATGAAAATAGTTTATTTACCCAGCTCTATTTCTGATTTGGAATGGATGAAACAATACTATGAAAGTGTATTTCCAGAGTGATCGATACAAGCATACAGGCATGTCCTCGCTCTTGAAGGACTCCTACAACAAAATCCTTTTATCGGAAATAAGACAGAGCATGACGATGTACGAGAGATTCCAATAAGAAAAACACCTTTTTCTTTGATCTATCGAGTCACTGATCATCAGATACAGATACTCAGGGTGTGGGATCAAAGAAGGGAGAGATAATTTTGGTAAAATACTTGCTTTACGTATTATATTTTATATACTCTAGTTGTATATTTTAAAAAATATATCTATGCAAAACAATCTATTTACATCTCTTCCAACTCCTCCATTTTCAACAATGAGAATGGTTGTTTTTGCTGTATAAATCAAATTTATAAAACAAAAAGAGTTATTCTCAATACATGAGAATAACTCTTTTTTCATTCATTATATCGATACTATGTTTTTCAAATACAATATGATCCCCGTACCTCCTCTGTTCCATGCCCCCAAGTTATTTGGTATTTTTTAGATTTTATCCAAGAGACTTTGAGGGACACCCTTTCGAAGTCTTTTTTTATATCACAAACAACGAAAATATGAACACGATAAACTTAGTGAAAATAGGGAGTGATGCGATAGTCTGTAAAGACAATAAACATCTCAAAGAGTCTATTATAGAGAAAATATTTATGGATATTGTCATGCATGAACAAAAAACGTGAGAACGTTTTATTGTGGTAAGTTCTGGAGCCATTGCTCTTTGAAGAGCTCTATTGTGAGATGATTATACAGATGCGGAGCTATTTGAAAGTGGTTGGAATAAATTATTAGAGATGTATCAAGACATAATATGAAATAAAAAATGGATACAATGATACCTCCTACAAGATAATATGAATCGAGAAATGACCCAGAATCTCATACATAATTTTAGAGAAGATTTTGCTGGAAACTGTTTGAGTATTGTCAATCATGATGATAGATTATCTGACTCAGAATCTGGAAAAATTATCAGTAAAACGGATAATGATTATAATGCATATAGAATAAACTGTATGATAAATGAAAACAGATCTCGTACACTGTTACATATTGCACGTGTATTTTTCTTTACTAATACTCGTTGAGTATTAAATCAAACATGACAAACAGTCACTGGTTTCCATTCTAAAAATGATATACAAACAATGCAGTGAGTAGAGATGCTACGATCATATATATATGATACAAAATCCTCTCAATGAACTGGATGAATGGAATCAAAGATTAGATATGGGTGAGATTGCCTGATGCAATGAGCCAAGGAGATATATATTGCTGATGCTCAGGATGGATTGGATTGTTTAAGTAATACCGGTATTGCAACAAAAATGTCCTATGATTTTGAACCATCTTCTTTACAAAATAACTAAAACCACTACAC
>JAKVBB010000086.1 GCA_022448215.1 Candidatus Altimarinota bacterium
TTTTGAAGTGGTTTAAGAAGAACTCGATCACTGAGTGGTTGTAGGCTCATAAAAAATATAATAAGTAAGTAATATGCATATCATAAAAAATATATCAAATATACTGAAAAAGTCTAGAAATAAGAGATAAAATATCATTAGAAAACATGATTGACTTTCGAAATAAATAAAATATTATATTTTTATATAATATTTTAAAAAAAGAGAGTGAAAAATAAAATATTTGATAATATAAGGGACGATATCAGCACTAAAAGTAGTGAAAAATATATGAATTGACGAAGAGAGTTTATAAAAAATTCACTCTTATCCGTCCTTACCTTTACTGTTTGATTATATACTCATTCCTCATCATCAAATCAATCAAATGTCATTGAGTCAAACTGGCAAAATATCCTACTGGATATTGCTCAAAAAAATAATATACCTGGAAGTATTCGAAAAGGTAGTTCAATATGACTCAGCATAGGTTTATCTCATTCCAAGCCAAAAGACAAAGCTCAGAATAACAATAGAGTATTGAATTCATTTATAGATGAAATTCGATTTAGAAAACTACTTCCATTTTTTGAAGAAATTTGAAATCACTATAAGTTAGTATTCGTAGCAGAATGATTTGATGCCCAGTGATATATTCTTGATAAAAATAAAGCAAAAAAATACGATATCCTACTTCCTGAAAGTCTTCATTCTCTGAAAGTAAATTGGCAATTCACTTGAGCAGATACTCGACCTCAAACATACTGAGCTGATGGAATAAAAATAATTAAGGAATATCGCAAGATTTTTGAAAAAATCCAAATTCAACTCAGTGTCCCCGAATGAGAAAGTTATGATATTATTGATGAAATCAGCGCACCTTTTGGAGCTAAAAATAAATGAGAATTAACAGATGCAGATTATGCGAGAATATTTATATTTGGAAAATTACATCATAAAATGGATAAAATTTTTGAAAATAATATGAAAGAGCTCGGTAGGCAACTTATACAAAAAGGTTATTTTCCTGTTTTTCTCATGTGAGCAAACCATGCCCCAATGATAGATACTTCATATGTTTTTGCAAATGCATCTAATATGGAGCAAGTTGTATATAGTATCAAAGAAGATATTTATATAGATCATATATTATGAAAAAATCCATGATATTCTCCAAATCAAATACCTGAAGAATTTAAAAAATATATGAAATACCTACAAAGTAAGTAGCCATACACATATAAATATATTATATCTATAAATTTTACATGTATGAAACTGTTCACTGCCTTAAAAGATATTATAGCAACAATACAAGCTATTCCTAAAGCATGCAGAGCTACTATAGCAACTATGCCAAGCATGAGTGAAGCTATTGAGCAAGAACGACTTAAAGAGGAGCATACTATCGAGTTAAAAAAGATTTTGGGAACAAATCCTACTCTCCAGAACCTGTATAATCTCGTAGAAAAAGATGATAAAAGTCGAAATATGTTCGATAGTATTTCATTAGGTCTATCAATACAAACACAAAGTAGAGCTCTTTTGGATTTTGCGACCCCTATAAACAGTTGGAACTTTCTTCAAACTGGTGGAGATTCGGTACATTATAGTTTTCTGTGTGATAATGGTATATTAGATGAAAATAATCCTGTTATCATGACCGTTCCTTGTGGTAAAACTTTGAATGTTATCGTGGCAGAAAACCTATTAGAGTTTATTTCTTTGGCTTATGTTAATGGGGGTTTTAGCCTGGATAGCCTTGCTGGTGGAAGTATTGATGAATATTGTGATAAACTCGATAACAGTACACTAAAAGAAGAAATTTTTGAAGACGAGAGTGAATTTTGGAAAGAAGTAGCAAAAGAAAGAAAAATAGCTTTGGCACTTATTTATGAAAATTTCGAAATTCAACCCTTCAAATCTCCTCACAAAGATCGTCTTCTACACTTACAAGAAAAGTATATAGACAAGCTCAAATATTCTGATGAATATATTGGAAAAGAATTCCCAGACTTACACCCCCAAAGGTTCTCTTAAATAGAAGCCCTTACATCTCTTTTCTCTCATGATTCTTTCTTGAAAAAAAGAGAAAAAAATATACAATACAAAATACATTATATTTATAAATTTCACGTGTATGAAAACATGTAAATGTCTACTCTCAACAGAGAGTTCAAATATGACTCTTACGGTTCTACGAATTACGCTTGGCCTGGTTATGCTTCCTCATGGACTCCAAAAACTTCTTGGAATGTTTGGTGGATATGGATTTGCTGGTACTCTAGAATTTTTTGTAGGTATGGGAATTCCTGCCATTATAGCAGTACTCGTTATTCTGGGTGAGTCTCTTGGAGCATTGGCTCTCATACTTGGGTTTATTACTCGATTCATGGCTTTTGGAATCTTTATCATCATGGCTGGAGCTATGGTAACTCATCTACCAGCTGGTTTTTTCATTGATTGGGCCGGTACTGGGGCTGGAAATGGAATCGAGTTTCATATTCTTATCCTCGTAATGGCAGCTATTCTCATCAAACAAGGTGGATGAAAATATGCATTTGATAATCTCCTAACAGCTTGTTGTAAAAAAGAGAAAAAGAAAGAAGAAAGCAAAAAAGCTCCCAAAGCAAAAAAGACGGTAGCGAAGAAAGTAAGTACCGATAAGAAGAAAAAAACAGTTAAGAAAAAGAAATAATAAAAAAGACCTCAATTATGAGGTCTTTTTCAATTCCAAAATTTGACTAATTTAAATGAAATTTTGGAAATTTTTCCATAAATTTTTGCTGCTCTTCTCGAGCTAAATTACGAACTTTTTCTAATACTGATTGAATCTGGAAACGAATCCATTCTAACTGTTTTAACTGATCTTTTTTTCTAGCACGATGTATATTAACAGCTCGCAACAGTCTCGGTGAACACAATTCCCCTGCCATATTCTCTGACAACCTCTCAATGAGTACTCGATTTCTATTCGTAATTTTTATACTTACATCCCTATTATCATTTTTATCCGGATATACTAAGTCTAACATTTTATGAACCTCTATTTTTGGTAAAATATATTTTTGTTTACGATAATAAAAATATATCATTATATAATATTGTCAATATTTTTTAAGCCGTAGCCGGTTGATCATCACTCCCCTTTCTGATCATATGAATCTCTCAAGACTGGGTATCTACATCATAGATATTAAACTCAGTATCTATATCGAAACCTTCATAGTGAATCCCTAGGTTGAGAGAAGCAGATGGAATCAGAGAATTGTTTCTGTGATATACTCCCGTTGGCCAACCAAGAATCCCTGGACCATCCAGAACAATCTTACCATTCCATTTGATATAATTCGCTGAAATTTCAAAGGTTTCTACCCGACCATGTGCTGGAGTATAAAGCTCTACAATCCTATATCATTCCATAGTAATCAGATTATCTTCTTGGGATGGATGCATATACCACCCTTCAGCTACATCTCCCACTTTCCCAGGAGATTTTGCTCCTGCTCAATGAAACACCCGATCCATAGCATTTACATGATCTAAGAAAGGAATGGAATGAAAATCTACATTTTCTGTATGTCTCAAAAGTTTAAATGGAATAATATGAAAGAGTCATTCAATTTTATGCGTAATGGCATCATGATAGTCTCATCATTCGTTTATATGATGCAATGACTGACTTCGAGGATAGAGACTTTGTGTTGCTTTCATAGAATCATCTATTAAAAAATAATAATTTGGGAAAGTATTTGAATTTTTGAGAAATTGAGAGGGCTGAGAATCAGCCGCATCTTGAAATTTCGAAA
>JAKVBB010000087.1 GCA_022448215.1 Candidatus Altimarinota bacterium
GTAATTTTTTTGTCTGTATTTTCGAGAATTTTTTGTTCGATAAAACTCTCTAGAACTTCATTTATGGTTTCTCATAGATGTGTATGCGCTTGATAATTTTTGATATCAGTTATTTTTCATTCTCGTATCTGTATAAAACCAAGAAAGAATTGGTCATATTTCTCGAGTGTATGAATGACATTGTAGTTCCCAGTGACACTTTCTCGTACAATTTGATGGACTCAGAGTGTTGAGAGAGCCTCTATGGTTTGTTTGGTTTTCTCTGCTTCTTCAAATTGGAGTTTTTGTGCAAAAGTTTTCATCTTATTTTGAAGAGACTCTTGAAGAGAAGCAATATTTCCTTTGAGTACCGATCTTATTTGCTCAATGGTCTCCCTATATTGATTATCAGTACTATTTGATGTATTGGCTCACTGAAAAATATATTTATCTAGGTTATATCATCATTTTTTTTGAAAAAAAGAGTGTGTTCAAACTCCGTATCCAAAGTGTTTTTTAAAAAATCTGAGTATTTGATCCACATAATAGGTACTGGTATAGGGACCAAAATACTCTCAGTCATTCTTTCGTATTCTTGTCCTGAGTACTTGAGGATATTCTGATGTAGTTATTTTGATATAGAGATGATTTTTATCATCTTTCATGAGTATATTATACTTTGGTTTAAGTTCTTTAATGAGATTAGTTTCGAGTATGAGACTTTCTTCTGCTGAGTTTACGGTAATATATTCTATGTCTGCTATTTGGGATATCATTTTTTTCTTCGCAAAGTTGAGTTTGGCTCATGCATGAAAGTAGCTGGATACACGAGACTTAAGATTTACCGATTTTCCGACATATAAAACCGTTCATTTTTTGCAGAGAAATTTATATATTCCAGGCTCTTTTGGAATCTTAGAAAGAATATTTTGAATGATTTTATTTGACATTTTTGTAAATTTCGATTATTATAAGAGTAGCACTTGGACACTACTGAATCGGTCTTCTTTCATTTTTTGCCCCCTAAAGCGAATTTTGTTATGTATTCTTTTAGTCGTCCTTGATGCCCCTTGGCCAACTCTTTAGTTGGCTTTTTTTATCTCAAATCTATGGCATCATCTCAGTGAGTGTCTATGTTTTTATACTTTGGAGTTTCTTTTTGTTTCTTTGAACTATAGGTCTTTTTTTCTAGATATTCTTCCATCATACCTCCGAGAGTTTCTACTACCATTTCAAATTTATCACTCCCAGCTCCAGACTCTCTGTAATTATCTGACACTTCTTCAAGAATTTCGGTAATATTATATGGATGATAGGCTTCTTCGAGTACAAATCTATCATCTCATATTTTGTGAATGACTATATTTCACTTTTGAAATAGAGTATCTATAATACCTTCTTGTTGTACTTCAATTCATTCTATATTTTCATATCTGACACTATTTGATTCATTTCAAAAAAGTTTCCAGTTGAGTTCGACGACTGTTTCGTTGGTTATAATCCAAGCATCATTATACCAATCAAACACATCATATACTACTTTAATAAACAAAAGAATACACCATGTTTGGAGTATGATAAGAGGAATACTTTGTTGCAAAAATTCTGATTGATAGTACAAAAAAGTTGGAACTCAGAGTCATATCCCAATCCAAACACACAGATGAAGAAAAATGACCAAAAAATGCTTATGAGCTACCGAGATAATCTCTTGTCATTCTGGAATATATTTTTCAAAAAATTGCTCTTCAAAAAGATTCATAGTTTTTATTTGAGTTCAAGCATTACTGGGCAGTGATCGCTTCCCATAACATCAGTTAAGTATTTGATATTATCTACTTTTTTGAGTATGTTATCTGTGACTGCAAAATAATCTATTCTCCAGCCAACATTTCTTGGTCGTGCTCCTGCTCTTACACTCCACCAAGAATATACATCTGACAGGTCAGGATTTTTCTCTCTCCAAACATCAGTATATCCATTTATAAAAAACTCTCATATCTTTTCTCGCTCAATGGGAAGAAACCCAATAGTTTTTTCATTCTCTTTTGGCCTGGCAATATCTATAGCCTGATGACAAATATTGAAATCCCCAGTAATAATGATCTCCTTTCCACTCTCTTTTAAAGCATTGCAGTAATCTATGAGGTGATTATAAAAATCGAGTTTATAGGTCAGCATCTCAGTTCCATCTGCTCTGGTTCATCCATTGGGAAAATATCCATTCAGAAGTACAAAGTCAGGTGTTTCTATCTGAGTCACTCTTCCGTCAGTGTGAAAATGATCGATTCATTCAAAAGTATTTTTTTGTTCGAGAATTTCTAGAGAAGATCTATAAAAAATAGCGGTACCAGCATAGCCTGGACGTTCTCATGAATGCCAAATATAGCTATATCATTCGAGCTCCCCAACGTCTTTAAGAAATTGATCTTCAAAAGCTTTGGTTTCTTGTATACAGAGAATATCAGGATTGTATTGAGTGACGAAATCGTGGAATCATTTTTTTGCTACGGCTCTGATACCATTTACATTCCAAGAGATTATTTTCATAGTTTTTGTGAGAATAAATATTTGAAAGTATTCTAATCACCCACACGCAAAAGTAAAATAAAAATAGCCTTGAAAAAAAGAGAATAATCGGTACTATTTCGCATGATTTATTTTATATACGTAAAGGTAAAAATACATGACACAACACACAAAAGATGATATTCAAAATGAAGATATAATCGAAGAAATGCAAGAAGAAGTCGAAGCAATCGAAAATGAAGATGGAAGTATTGATGAAGAAAAACTGGATGATGCTCTACATCCATCAGATTCAGATCAAGTAGCTAAACTCAAAGATGCACTGGCTCGAACGAGTGCTGATCTAGAAAACTTTAAAAAACGAACAGAGCGAGACCGAGCAGATATGACTTTTTTCCTTAAGTCAGATATTCTCAAAAAAGTTCTTCCACGACTGGATGATGTTATTAGAATGCTCAAAAATACTCCAGAAGACATGCAATCATGAGCTCTCTATGAGGGGCTTCAAGCACTCGAAAAATCACTCAAAAAAGATTTGGCAGATATGGGAGTAGAAGCATTTGTTTCTACCTGACAAGAAGTCGACCCGGAAAAACATGACGTCATGACGCAAGCTCCAGGAGAAGAGGGAATTATTATTGATGAATTTGAAACAGGATATATGCTTGGAGATCGAGTTCTCAGACATGCAAAGGTAGTAGTAGGGAATGGGTAAATAATATTTTAAAGTAACTATTATGTCAGAATTAATCAATGCATCTACTCTCAATACTTACTCTATAGATAACCCATATGAGGAAGTCAGCATGGATAGAGACGAGTTTTATGCTGAACAAATTGAATGAGCAAAAAAATGATGAATTCCTACAATTATTTACTTTTTTAAATTTTAATTTGTAACTTAAAAAAAATAGATATAATATTATTGCTTCAATTTATATTGAATCACTGTTTTTACTTTAAAATAGGCTTTAGACCTTAAAAATAATACAGTGGTTCAATTTGATCCACTGTTTCAATGTGGAAAACCCAACATGAAAATGCAAATAAAGACCGGGAGAGAAAAGAAGATTTTCCTCTTCCAAATGGTGTAAATACAGCTTTAATTGTTGCTACTGTGCTTTCTTTTTGTGCTGGTATGTTTAACCAAGTTTTCTTTTATGCAGAACCTGGTTACGTGTATCATGTACGAACTATTACAGGTCAAGAAAGAGTAGTAGATGATGTTGGTTACGATTATCATTTATTCGGAAGGATAA
>JAKVBB010000088.1 GCA_022448215.1 Candidatus Altimarinota bacterium
GTATATGAAAAATATTTTTTTCGATTTTTATTAGCTGTTTTCTTGCCTTATCTGTGGTAGTTGCATGGGTATGAGTTATAGCAGAAGATGGTGATATTATTACGGTGGCAAAATGGAATGAACTTGTTGCCTACATAGATCAAAAACTATCTCCATCAAATGTTATTGGAGCCTGATCTATTCAAGTTACATCGAGCGGCTCAGATATTACTTTAAGTTCAGATGCAGATGGTGTTGCTCCTTACATTTCTTCGGTGCTTTCTTTTGTACCTACTAACTCAACAGTGTCTCTTCTAATTGAATGAGAATACTTTACTCCAGCAACAACATTTTCTATTCCAGGGTTTGATGGTACTATAAATAGTGTTTCAGTCACTTCACCAACAACTATGATGGTTGATCTAACTACTACCTCTACTCAAGCAGATTATGATATAATACTCGCAAATGGAGCCCAACAAAATACACTTTGGCCATGAAATGGAGTTGACGCTATTAGTATAGCAAATGGTCCAGATGGAAACGGTCCAGCAGGTACATATACAGAATCATTTGAATCATGAATATGAAACTGGGAAAATACCTCGTGAGTTGTTTCTTTTACTCGTAGGTCTGGATCAACTCCATCCAATTCAACAGGACCAAGTTGAGCATCATCATGATCTTGGTATATATATACGGAAGCGAGTTGAGCTAATATAAATGCAGATTTTGGTATAGAAACAGACCATTTTGCACGTATTCAGAATATTAGTTTTGATTATCATATGTATGGATCGGATATGTGAACACTTCGTTTTCAGACACTCTATCAATGAGTTTGGACCGACAGATGGAGTCTCACTGGTCAACAACAGACCAACCAAAATGATCCATATATAAGTCAATCTATTGATTTAGGTATGTTTCCTGTTGAGAGAGTTCGTTTCTTTGCAACAGCAGGTGGATGATTTCGATCAGACTTTTCTATTGATAATATAGTGATCACGAGTTTGTAGTTGACTTTATAATATATTTTTATCCACTTTTTAAATGTCACAGTATTTACAAGTTTTTTGAGCCAAAACACACAACCTCAAAAACATTGATGTAAAAATTCCAAAAAATAAAATGACCGTGATTACGGGAGTTTCATGATCCGGAAAATCTTCTTTGGCATTTAATACTATTTTTGCGGTATCTCAGCAAAAATATCTCGAAAGCCTTTCCAGTTATGCACGAATGTTTATTGGAGGTATGAGTGAGGAAGCTCAAGTTGACGAAATTCTTGGACTTTCTCCATCTATTAGTATCGACCAAAAAACAACTTCAAAAAATCCCAGATCAACCGTAGGAACCATCACTGAAATCTATGACTATTATAAACTTCTTTTTCTTCATATATGAGAAAGAAGATGTATTAAGTGTGGTACAGTAGTAAAAAAAGATTCTATTCAAGGAATCATTGACTTTTTAAGTGACTTTGATGAATGAGAAAAATATACTATCTGTGTTCCTCTTAAAGAGACATTTGATGATATAGCTGATCTAAAAAATAGAATCTTAGAACTTGGTTTTATTCGGTTTCAAGTATGAGCAACCACCTATACTGTAAATAATACTATCCCTGATACTACAAAAATTCAAGATGTTTCTATTATTTTAGATCGTCTGACTCGAAAAGACTACTGCCTGGATGACTCTTCTGATACAAAGCGATTAAAAGATTCTCTTGAGCTGGCATTTCAGACATGAAATGGACAACTGGCTATAGAAATAGCCTGAAAAAAACACCCTTTTTCAAATGTATTTGTTTGTTCTTCTTGCTGACATGTTCCATCAGAACTGAGTATTTCTAGTTTTTCTTTTAACAGTCATGCTTGAGCCTGTCCATCATGTCATGGACTTGGAGTAAAGAAAATGTTTCTGGAAGAAAATATTATCAATCCAGAACTCACTCTTCAAGAATGAGCAGTGATTGCTCCAGGGTTTGGGGGAGATTACTTTTTTTCTCTTTTGAAAAAAATACATGAAGAAACAGGTATCAGTATAGATGTTGCATATAAAAAACTGACAAAAAAAGAAAGAGAAATTATACTCTATGGAACAGGAACAAAAAAGTACTCAGTTCAATTTAAGAGCGAACGATGAACTACTAATACCTATCAATCCGCTTTTGAATGAGTGATACCTATGCTTACGAGAAGATACTTTGATGGAGGGGCTGAAAAAGGAGTATATGATGAATATGTCGTAGACATGCCATGTAGTGAATGTGATGGACATAGGCTTCAACCAGAATCTCTTTCCATGTATATTGAGTGAAAGCATATTGGACAGGTAAGTGATCTGTCTGTTGAAAAAGCACTTGAGTTTTTTTCAAAACTTTCTCTTTCCGACTCACAAAAAATTATTGCAGAAAAAGTCCTCAAAAATGCTATAGACAGGTTGACTTTTTTGAAATGAGTTGGACTTGGTTATATGACACTTTCACGAAATGCTTGAACCCTTTCGGGTTGAGAGGCTCAAAGAATCCGTCTTGCTACTCAAATAGGAACCAAACTAGAATGAATTCTCTATATTTTGGATGAGCCTTCTATTGGACTCCACCCAAGAGATAATGATATGCTCATAGAAAATCTCAAAAAACTCAAAGATCTTTGAAATACACTTATTGTGGTCGAGCACGATGAGGATATTATGCAGAATGCTGATTATATTATTGATGTAGGACCAGGGGCATGAATCCATGGTTGAAATATTATTGCCACCTGAGATAGAAAAACTCTTATAAAAGATAAAAAATCTATTACTGCTCCATACTTGAGTTGAGAAAAAAAAGTTCAAGTAGAGCGCGACAAACGTACTCAAAAAGATTTTTTGAGTATACAGTGAGCCAAGCACCATAACCTTAAAAATATTGATGTTTCATTTCCTCTTGGAAACTTTGTTACTGTGACAGGAGTTTCATGATCTGGAAAGTCATCTCTGGTAAATGATATTATTGCTCAATACCTTGCAAATACTCTTAATAGAGCACGAAGAAGTGTTGGTCAATTTGATGCTATTACAGGAGTAGAAAACTTGGATAAAACTATTATTATTGATCAATCTCCTATTGGAAAAACTCCCAGAAGTAACCCTGCTACTTATACGTGAGTATTTACTCCTATCAGAGAAGTTTTTGCTATGAGTGAAGAAGCCAAGATCAGAGGTTATACCCCAGGAAGATTCAGTTTTAATACCAAGCTTGGACGGTGTCCAGAATGTGATGGAGATGGAACCAAAAAGATAGAAATGCATTTTATGCCACCAATATATGTTGAATGTGAAGCATGTAAATGAAAACGATATAATCCTGAAACACTTCAAGTTCAATATAGAGGAAAAAATATTTCAGAAGTCCTTGATATGACAGTAGAAGAAGCTCGAGTCTTTTTTGCAAAACATCCAAAGATTACCAAAATACTCAATGTTCTCAATGATGTTGGACTTGGATATATGAAACTTGGACAATCGTCTACCACTCTTTCGGGTTGAGAAGCACAGAGAATCAAGCTTGCTACTGAACTCTCAAAACGCTCTACTGCAAAGACCTGTTATATTCTTGATGAACCAACTACGGGACTTCATTTTCAAGATGTACAAAAACTTCTATGAATTCTCCATTCTTTGGTAGACAAATGAAACACAGTACTCGTTATTGAGCACAAT
>JAKVBB010000089.1 GCA_022448215.1 Candidatus Altimarinota bacterium
TATTTGAATTTTTGAGAAATTGAGAGGGCTTGTAAAAGCCGCATCTTGAGATTTCGAAAAGATTACAAATACTCTTTGAGTTCAGTAAATATTTTTTCACATAAAAAGCACCAAAAAACTCGATTTTTCCCGAGTTTTCTTTATACTCAAAGGAGTCAAATATCTTCTAAATATATGTTCATGAATTTTGAAAACCTCCAACAAACCGATCCTCTCTGCTATCAACTCATGATAGATGAAATGCAACGGCAAGAAGAAAGCCTGGAACTGATCCCAAGTGAATGTATTGCCAGCCTTTCTACGATTGAAGCACTCGGGAGCCCACTGACCAATAAATATAGTGAAGGGTATGCTGGAGCTCGCTACTACGGAGGAAATGAAGTGATTGATGAGGTAGAGCAACTCGCAATCGAACGAGCCAAACAAGCTTTTCCATGAGTGAAACATGTAAACGTACAAGCCTATAGCGGAAGTCCCGCAAATATGGCTATATATAATGGACTCTGTGAAGCCGGAGATACGATTCTTGGTCTTTCTCTTTCTCAGTGAGGACATTTGACACATGGACACAAGGTTTCTGCTACGTCAAAATTTTTCAATGCCGTTCAGTTTGGACTCAATACTGATGGGTATATTGACCTAGAAGAAGTAGAGCGACTCGCTCATGAACATAATCCAAAAGTGATCGTAGTTGGTTTTACTGCGTATTCACGAGAATTTCCATTTGAAGCATTTAGTAAAATAGCCGAATCTGTTGGAGCCTACCTCATGGCAGATATATCTCATATTTCAGGGCTGGTTGTTTCAGGAGCCCACACTTCTCCAGTTCCGTATGTAGATGTCATTATGACAACAACACATAAAACTCTGGGAGGACCTCGATGAGCTCTTATTATGACCACCGAAAAATGACTCAAAAAGGACCCAGAAATGGCCAAAAAAATAGACAAGTCTATTTTTCCAGGACTCCAGTGAGGACCACACAATCATCAGACTCTGGCTATTGCCGTGGCTCTGGGAGAAGCGCTGACTCCTGAGTTTCGAGAACAAGGACATCAGATCGTGAAAAATGCTCAGGCACTCGGAAAATATTTGGAAGAATATGGTTTTGACTTAGCAACCGGTGGAACAGACAATCATTTACTGCTTATGTCTGTTGGAAAAGGTCGAGGAGGATTTTTACAAGAAGCTCTTGATATGGCTGGAATTACCTTGAATAAAAATACAGTACCAAATGATCCCGGAACGGCCTTTAATCCAAGTGGGGTCAGAATGGGAACTCCTATTATGACGATGCGAGGGATGCGAGAAGCAGAAATGAAACAGGTGGCTGGATGGATCTATCGAGTATCTGAGATTATTACAGACTTTGTCTATATTGATGACAAAGAAGCTCGAAAAGAAAGACTCAAAGAATTTAGAGCTTTTATTGCAGAGAATCAAGAACTGAAAGACATCAAAGAAGAAGTAAAAAATCTCTGTATTCAATTTCCTATTTATAAATAGGAAATTTTTTTTGACAAGTTGTCTGTTATCAAAAACTTGATTCTAAAGAGCTTTTCTATATATTTGTAGACATATTAATTTGGATTATAATATTTTGTCTATATGTATACACTTACCCGTCAAGAAGCTGCAGATATTCTCTATATGTCAACGAGATCAGTGGATCGATATATTCGTTCTGGAAAACTGAGAAGTGAAAAACGAGGAAAAATTGTCTATGTTCATGAAGCTGATGTCAATAATATTGCTGGAAAAACAGAGAAAAAACCCCACCTCATTATTCCAAAGGAAGCAATACAAGAACCTTCTGTTACAGTTTCAACACCATCTGTATCGTCTCCATGAGTATTAGACAAAGTATATGACGACCTGAGAGGAGAAATCAAGAAAAAAGACGAACTCATCACTGAGCTTTCTTTGCGTGTTGGTCGAGCAGAAGAAATTGCAAAGAACTCTATTTCTTTGGCTGATTTTAAAAAGTCTCAATTTCTTCTAGAAGAATCAAAGGGACATTTAGGAAAAGAAGTGGAACATCTGGCAGAAAAAAATTCAAATCTTCAAAAGGAACTGAAGTATGAAAAAAATACTAATATCATTTTGATCGTTTTTGTATTATTTCTCCTCATTGCTGCTGCGAGTATTTGGTTTATACGAGTTTAATATAATTTCTAATCCATCAGTCCTTCGGACAGCTTCCTTTACATAAAGGAAGCCATAAAAGAATCCCATCCTCCTTTACTGCGTTTCGGAGACACCCCAAGAGTACTTCCTCGCTACCGCTCACAGCGCTTCCCTTTAGCAAAGGGAAGAAAAAATAGTGTGTAAAATATTTACTTTGATTTTTTTGAGAGTTTGAAACTGTTTGAGGCTGAAAGCCGAGTTTTTCAAACTTGAGAAAAATTACAAAGTACATATAAAAGAGTATGTGAATTCTTGAAAAGCTGAAATATTTCTATACAATGTTTCAGCTTTTTTTGTCCTCATAGTTCAATGGATAGAATAACCCCCTCCTAAGGGGTAGATGTTGGTTCGATTCCAGCTGGGGATACCATTTGAGAATTTAGAAAATATCTTCTTTTTTATAAGTAAGATATTTTTTTATTTCCAAAAACTTTGCAAAAAATATATTTCTCTCTACACTCATTTTAGGGAGAAAAAATAAGCCATATGATGAAAAGGAAACAAACAACGAGAAGAAAACGAGCGCAAACTCTATTTTATTTCACTACTTTTGTAATCATATGACCACCGTCACTCAAAGAATCACTGCAAGCATTTTGTTGCTTCTTTTTTTGTTGCCAAGCGAACTCTTCGCTCAAAATGAATCAGAAACAAATCGTATCGATGTACTCGTAGAAGCAGCACGAGAACTGCAAACAGAGCAACAAGAAAAACAAGAAAAATATGCTACTATCGTAGAAAAAGCAGAGACTATCATAGAGAGCTATCAAGAAACAGTAGAACAAAAATCTGAGAGTTACCAAAGAAGAAATAAACAAAATATAGAATCGACTCTCAAAAAAGCCAAACAAACCAAACTCAAGTTGCTGGATCTGGCCAATCAAAAACTCGAATCAGATAAACAAGACCACCTCGAAGCAGAAATTGTATCGGGAAATATTTCCCAGCAAGAAGCCCAGCTCATCGAACAAGTGCTTCCCACTGAATTTCTCTTCGAACTTCAATGAAGCCCAAACGATGCTCTCTATGATAATCAATGGGGACTACAAAACATCCTCCCAGAACAGACTCAAAATAATCTCACATACTCCGGAGAAAAAATTACCGTAGCGGTGATAGATACGGGAGTTGATTTCTCTCAGAGTGACCTTGCCTGAACACAGTGGACGAGTGAAAATTGTCTCGATGCCAATGGAAATCAGATTCCATGAGGT
>JAKVBB010000009.1 GCA_022448215.1 Candidatus Altimarinota bacterium
TTTTCTTCTGCTACTTCTTTTACTTGGTCAAAACTCATGTGCCCTACTTTGTCTTTTTGAGGAACTCCAGAACCTTTTTTGAGGTTCAGTTTATTTTTAATCAATGTAGACATAGGTGGTTGTTTCACGATGAAATCAAAACTTCTGTCTTCGTAAACCGTAATGATAACCGGAAGTTTTACTCCCATTTTATCTTTTGTTTGATCGTTGAACCGAGTAGTAAATTCTTGAATAGGTACTCCGTATTGACCAAGGGCAGGACCAACTGGAGGAGCTGGATTGGCTTGACCACCAGCAATTTGCAATTTAATATACCCTTTAACTTCTTTTGCCATAGCGTAAAAAAATTAATAAATAAAAATGTGCTTACATGAAATTGAAAGTATTGTTAATCAAGCCTATCATATCTTGAAAATGTATACTACCTTCAAAAAGATAGAGAATATCTTTTTCGACTAAAGGATTTATGAAGCAGAGTGATTTTATAAAAAAAACTTGATAAATCAAGTTTTTAAGTGTTTTTTCTTTATTTTCTTCCCTTTACTAAAGGGAAGTACCCGAAACGGAGTGAAGGGGGATGGGATTTTTTAGGAATTTCTGAAAGACGAAGGGGGTTATCCATTTGGGTTGGTACTTACGACTTGCTCTTCATAAAAACTCGCTACAACCTGTATTCCGACATGCTCTGTTCCAGCAAAGAAGAGACCTTGACCAACAGCAGCATTAAGAAGAATATATTTTTCTTGTTGTGTGAGCTTATAGATATTTTCTAGAACATCGATCGAAGCACTGGATTGCTTGAGAAGGAGTTGAATAGACGAGTTTGTGAGAATAGGTTTTCCATAAGGACTGGATACAAAGTCTTCTACATCCTGAGTAATGGTAGTAATTCAGAGATTATATTTTCTTGCTCGTTTTACGAGACCAAAAAGGAATTTTGCTGAGTCCTCATGCTGCATAATATTCCATGCTTCATCTACGACAAGAAGTCTCTTTTTATTACTACTTCGTACTTTGTTCCAAATGTGATTGAGTATCACATACATAGCAATCGGTCTGAGCATATCATCCAAATCTCGAACTGAGAAGACTTGAAGTCCATCCTTGAGGTCTATATTGGTATGGTTTGAAAATATTCCACTAAAGATTCCTGTAGTGTATTTTTCCATTCTTTGTACCAAAGATCCACCATTTTCCATGGTTTCAAGAACATCTTGCAAATCTTTCATGATAGGCATATCTTTTCCAGTAATACTATCATCCTCGAGTGTGATTCATTTGAGACTATAGGTCGTAATAATAGCTTTTTCCATAATGGATTCTTCCTCCGCAGTCATTTTTCATAGCATCAGATTCATGAGACCCAGCAGATCAATAATTGCTGATCTGAGAAGGTCACCAGGTTTTTCATCATGATCTTTGAGACCTTCAGGGAGATCAAATGGGTTGATTCGTTGGCTTGAATTGAGAGAAACATCCAGATAGCTTCCTCATACTTGATCTACCAAAGGCTTATATTCGTTTTCTGGATCGATAACAATGACATCAGTTCCCAGCATCAAACTTCGCAGAATTTCTAGTTTTACAGCAAAAGATTTTCAACCCCCCGATTTTGCAAATACGGTCATATTGGCATTTTCTGTTCGGAAACGATCAAAAAGAATAAGAGAGTTATTATGTGTATTGATACCATAGAGTATTCCATCATCATGGGACAGGGTAGAAGATGAAAAAGGAAAAGTGGTTGAGAGTCCTCCCGTAGACATATTTCGAAATACAGCCAGTTCATCTTTGCAGAATGGTCCCGTAGAAATAAAACCTTGTTCACTTCTGAGATAGCTCTGTTTTTCGAGGACATTTCGACCCGCAAGAATGGTCTCTATATCTTTTCCTATTTTATTGAGCTTTTCTTCTGATTCGGCATAGATAGTGATATAGAGCCCCAGATGAAAGTATTTTTCTTCTCATCTTGTGAGCTTATAACGCAGTTCTTCAACATCTTGAATCTGGGTGTCGATAGCAGGATCATTTACCAGACCTTTTTCTGCATTAATACTTCGTTCTGAGTTGAGCTGAGTGAGACGTTTTTTGAGATATTTTTGGATAAATCCAGAATCAATCGGGTAGACAAATAGACTCATATCAAATTTTACATCCCAATTAATGACTGGAGAGAGCCAATTTCACTCAAGAAAAGTAGGGTATGAATACACAAAAAAAGTTTTTGCAATGGTATTGTTGATTTGAATTTTGTTCGGATATACTTTCATAAATTCAGGAGCAATAACATCTTTTATATATGCAAGAGCTTCTTTGTAGGTTTTTTCTGATTCAAGAATTTCTTGGGATTCTTTTGAAGTTGTTTGAGGGTTTTTCGTTGTTTTTCAAGTTTTTGTTTTTTCTCGAAAAGTAACCGTATCTCAAGTAATACGAGTTTGTACCAGATTGATGAGTGTTTCTTGGTTTTCCATTAGGGGAATGAATAGATTCAAAAATATTTTTTTGGTTTGCCCTTATTTTATGATGAGAAAAAGCTTTGTAAAGTTTGAGAGAGACTTCTTTCTTTACAAAGCTTTTGTTTCTCTTTTTGATATAAATATATTACCAATGCCATTCAGTAATCATTTCTTCTGGAATTTGTGATGAAATATCATTTTGTAGTCCTTTTTCTCAAGTATAGTGAATGACTCATAAAGTAATATCATCCAGTTGAGCATGATGATATCACATAAACTTTGAGAGTTCTATAGTAATGTTATTAAAAACACTTTGAGCACTTTTGAGACCATTTTTTTCTATATCAGGAGCTTTTTCGATCGCTTCTATGAGTCGCGATTCTCAAAACATTTGTTCATTTCCATTCTTTTGTGGTGTATTAATTGCTTCTGTAATTCCGTCACTATAGAGGACAATAATATCATTTGCTTCAAATTTAATTTCTTGATCTTTGAGCATTTTTGAAATATCTTTAATCATTCCAAGTGCGACTCATCATGATTTTATTTGAAAACATTTTTTTTGTTTATATTTGTAAATCATGAGATATTCATGACCAGCTCCGGTCATAAAGAGTCGTTTTTCTTGTTCATTCCATCTGAGCATGAGTAGGGTCATGAGTAGGTTTGCCTTTACTCTTGGTTTGAGAATTTCGTTTGTTTTTGCAAGTATACTGGACCCATTTTGAAATACCTTACTAAAACCACTCACAAGAGAGTTGACCATCATCATAATAAATCATGCTCCGACTCAATGTCCAGTTGCATCTCAGACATATATGTAATAGTTGTCTTCTTGCGGGATGATATCGTATGAATCTCATCCTATTTCTCCAGCTGGTTTTGACTTAATAATAATATCAAGAGAGGGAATGGAAGGGAGTTTTTTTTCGAGCATCTTTCATTGAATCTCTTTTCAAAGGTCGACTTCTGATTTGATTTCTTTTCCATGTAAAAATTCTGATTTAATATGCTTGAGAGTTCAGAGTGTTTGTTCAAAAAATTTGAGAATGAAATTAAGATGAGAATTTATACCTCTTTGGAATCATATTTTTTTATCATCTTTTTTTCCAATAAGAAATTCTTGAATATGTCTTTCAAGTACTAGAATAGGGTCATGAAAAAATACATGTACAAGAATCAAGACAAAAACAACCTGTACTCATACAATAGTTCAACTAATAAGTACTTGAATGATATGAGTTTGCTCCAGAAACAGTGATCAAAATAGAACCATTGCTCATGAGTGCAGAGCAAAAACAAGAGTAAGAAGAAGACCAAAAATAAAAAAGAAGTGTTTCATGAGGAGTCATATAAGTATTTTTCTACTCATATTTTAACATAAAATATAATTTTGAGCAAATACATTCATGGTTTGAAAAACTTTTTAACATCAAAGTACATGCTTGTTTTGAAAAACTTTTTTTGCTTCTTATAATTTCATCTATAGTTTGGAACGGACAAAAACTATAAATCCCAAATAAAAAGGAAAAAATCCGTACACAAAAATTATACACATCAAAAATACTATTCCTATAACTCTTGTTATTACGTTCTATGAAACCAGCAAACATTATTACTACTATAGATATATGAAGTTCAAATATTCGAACTGTAATTGGATATTTCGACTCTGAAGGGAGTCATTCATTTCATGTTCTCTGAATTTGATCCGTTGCCTCTCAAGCTATGAGAAAAGGAAATATTCTCGATATGGAGGAATTTAAATCAAATTTGGATGCATCTCTAGAAGAGGCAGAAAAAATGTCATGAGAACAAGTCAATGGTGCATATATATCATTTAATTCTTCTTCTCTTGAAGTAATTCGTAACCAATGAGTGGTTGCTGTTTCTGGAGGAGAAATAACAGACGAAGATATTGAGCGATCACTTGATATGGTTAGAAATGGTGTTGATATGCCAAATAGAGAAATTTTAAAAGTGATTCCAGAAACATTTAGTGTTGATTTAGAAGACGGGGTAAAAAATCCTCTTGGAATGAGTGGGAGAAAACTGGAAGTAGTAGCAAACATATTTTCTATGAATGCAAATCTACTTGGAAATATCAAAAAGGCTGTGACAGATATTGGTATTCAAATATATGATGTATATCCAAATCTTCTCACTTGAGCAGAAGCTGTTTTGAGTAAAAGACAAAAAGAACTGGGAACAGTTTGTATAGATATTGGATCTTCTACTACATGAGTGAGTGTGTATGAAGAATGAGTACTTATATTTTCATCACTCATTCCAATTGGATGAGATAGCGTTACGAATGATGTTGCTCTTGGACTCAGAACTTCTACCGCAGTGGCAGAAAAACTTAAATGTGAATATGCAGAACTTGGTTTAGAAAAAAGAGAAAATTACACAGATACTCCGATAGATCTTTCTACCTTAGATATCGGTGAAGAGAGCCAGCTCTCCCCACTCTATCTTTCACAGATTGTTACCGCACGTTATGAAGAAATATTTCACTTTGTACGTCAGGAACTCAAAAAAATTAATAGAGATGGTATGCTTCCTGAATGAGCGGTATGTATTTGATGAGGTTCAAAAATAAAATGATTTCTTGATACAGCAAAAGAATCTCTGAGACTCCCTGTATTTATATGACTTCCAGTCTCTCAGGATCAAATTGTCGATGCTGCCATGAGTGACCCATCATATGCCTCTGTTATTGGTACTATGATACTGGCTGATAAATATGGTTCTGACAAAAAGATGTTTTCTATAAATGTCGGTTGATTTGTAACTTCGATAACAAACTTATTTAAGAAGTTACTTCCGTAAATATATATCCATTTAATTTTAATAATTTTTCATTACTATGACAAAAAGAGAAGATAAATTGAGAAGCTTGCTTGGAGGAAATACAGATAATTCTGGTCCACAAGAAGTCAATATTGCTGCAAATATTTCACCGGTTGCAAAAATCAAAGTAGTTGGTGTTGGGTGAGGATGACAGAATGCTGTGAATCGAATGATTGAAGGTGGTTTGGAACACGTAGAATTCATTGCGATCAATACAGATGCTCAAGCTCTGTTTAATTCTCTTGCTCCAAATAAACTCCATATTGGTAAAATTATTACTCAAGGTCTTGGTGCTGGTTCAGATCCAGACACAGGGAAAAAAGCAGCTGAAGAATCACGAGAAGAAATCAAAGAAGCACTTGAAGGAGCAGATATGATCTTTATTACTTGTGGTCTTGGTGGTGGTACTGGTACTGGTGCTGCTCCAGTTGTAGCTGAGATTTCAAAAGAACTCGGTGCCCTTACGGTGGGTGTAGTTACCAAACCATTTGCATTTGAAGGACAAAACAGAATGAGTAAATCAATCGATGGTTTTGATGCACTCAAAGAAAAGGTAGATACTCTCATTACTATTCCAAATGATAGAATTCTCTCTATTATTGATAAAAAAACTCCACTTCTTGATGCCTTCTCAATTGTAGATGAAGTGCTTAATCAAGGGGTACAAGGTATCTCTGATCTCATTACTCAATCTGGTTTGATTAATGTAGACTTTGCGGATGTGCGATCTGTAATGAGAAATGCAGGTTCTGCTCTTATGGGTATTGGATATGGTTCAGGTGAGAATAGAGCAGTCGAAGCAGCACGAGGTGCAACTGATAGTCCATTATTAGAATCGACTATTGCTGGAGCCAAAGGACTTCTTTTTAACATTACTGGTGGTACCGATCTCTCTATGTTTGAAGTAGATGAAGCAGCAAAAATCATTACTGAATCAGTAGACAGTGATGCTAATATTATCTTTGGTGCTACGATTAACGAAAACTACAACGGAGAACTCAAAATTACGGTAGTAGCAACTGGTTTTGATGCAGAATCAAATCAAAGTTTTCTTGAAGCAAAATCACAACAACCAAGTAGTAACTCTCCATTTGGACGAAGATCAGTATCTGATTCACGAGTGATTCCAGCTTCTCCAGCAAAACAAGATGCTCCAGATGACTTGGATGTTCCAACATTCCTGAGAAAAAAAATGCAATAATTATAATTCATTAGTTTTTATAAATCCCCCAAACCCCCTTTATTCAAGGGGGCTTATCTTTGTTAAATTATGTACTCAAAATCATTTTATATTACCGAATCTGTTTGAAACAATGCTTTTTCGTATGATGAGAGAAAAGAAAAAAAACTCTTTGTTCCCAGTTTGAAAAAAATATCATTTTTTGATGAGATAGAACTTTGAACAGAGATTGCATTTGAAGATGTGACCCTTGAATGACAACTCACGAGCTATACAGGACTAAAAAATTTTTATGAGATGGGGTGGGAATGCCCCCCATCCCAACCTTCCCCCCAGAGGGAGGAAGGAGCTTTAAGAAATAAAATTCCCTCTCCCTTTGGGGGAGGGTTAGGGAGGGGGCAAATAAAATGAGAAAAATCGAAGAAAATATTTCTGTTTGATAATCATAATCATGCCTACTTTTTTTGGTATTTGGCACGAGAAAGAGACTATATAAAAGATAATAATACACTCATTCATATTGATGAACATGCAGATACCAGGGATCCTGGAGAATATCTTATGCAACCTGAATCTCAGGATCTAGAAAAAGTATTTCATTATACGAATTTTGTGTATAACGTAGGGAACTATATTATTCCTGCTCAAAAAGAGGGAATTATTGATGAAGTTATACAAGTAAGGAGTGAGTATGAATTAGAAAAATATTTACAAAACCCCCCTGATGTGTTATCTAGAACCCCCCTCAGTCCCCCCTTATTAAGGGGGGAAGACAAATTTCAATACTTAAGACAAAATTGAGAATGAAATATTATACTCAATCTGGATCTGGATTTTTTTCAACCGGATCTTGATGATATTGATTATAATCTCAAGAAACAAGTGGTACTTGATGCAGCAGAGAGAGCGAGTGTTATCACGGTAGCTACCTCTCCATTTTTTATCGATCAGGAGTTGGCACTGAGAGTATTTCGAGATATTTTTGAAGGAAAGTAAGACAGAAAAATATTTTGTTTTTTTAGAGATGTTTTGTATAATCAAGTACATATTTATTTTATAAGAATAAGACTATTATGGCAGTAGTAATAACAGAAGATAATTTTAAATCTACTATTGAATCAGGAATAACACTGGTTGATTTTTGGGCAGAGTGGTGTGGTCCTTGTCAGGGTATGATGCCAATATTTGAATGACTTGCTGGTGAGATGTCAGATGTTACATTTGCAAAGGTAAATGTAGATGAAGTTTCTTCAGTAGCAGCTGAATACCGAGTCATGAGTATTCCAACATTTATTGTCTTTAAAGATGGTGAAATAGTATGAGATCCTTTGATTTGAGCAAAAACTAAAGAAGAACTTGTTGATGCTATTGAAAAAGCTAAGTAATTTATTTTTTCACTTTTTTATGATGAAAAGACTTCAATCAGATACACATAATCCTGAAAGATTATCAATGGATAATTTTTCTCCAAAAGCAGATACTGATACTGATGTACCAGAAATGATTTATTGAGAAATAGATACTGAAAAAGTACGAGAAACTTGTGAATTACTTTCAAAAATTGCTATCGATACATTATAATTACCACCTTTTATCGGGTTTTACTGCAAAAAAAGAAGTGTTCATTTTTGAACACTTCTTTTTACATCACTCATCATATAAACTCTGTGTTTTATCTTTTTCCCAAAGCGCAATTCAGATAGATATAGGGTAGGGAATATTTGGATGAGTGAGTTCTTTTTTTCAAAAACTATAGGTATGCAGCATTAAATCTCTATCTTTAGGATGAAATGCTTGAATCTTTTCACTAAATTGTTGGTATATCATAGATGTATTATAAAATTCAAATTTCTTTGAGACGTATTTCGATGGTTTGTTCTGTGACCCAAAACACATCAGCTAACTCAGCAATATTACTGGTTTTATTATAGTAAAAATATTCCAGAGCTATATCTGGTACCAAAAGTTTTCCAGCAAACCAATTCGCTTCTTGTTCAATTCGTTCTTGAGAGCCTTTGTTTTTCCCATGAAAAGCCATCTCATTTTCTAGACAATGCTTGAGTTCATGAGCCAGAGTAAATCTTTGTTTTTGCTTACTCAAAGTATCATTTATCATGATGCAGATTCCTGTATTATCCAAGAGAGTAAAACCATTAAAACTTCTAAAAGCATCATAATATGTTTGAATTCACATATTATGAACCATAGATTCTATATCTATTGGGGGTTCTAAGTGTCGACATTTTTCCAAAAATGTTATATAATTTTGCTCCATTTTTTTATATTCCTACTACCTATATATAATTATTATGATTATTTAATATAAAGAGTCAAACTAATATTGACACTTCTTTATAATAAATCATAAAATATTTGATACCAAAGCAAAAATAAAATGACAACTGTGACTTGTCATTTTTGTAATAAAGTGAAATATTTTCCTTGCAGATTCTCGTATAAGTATGAAAGAGTATTTGTAATCTTTTCGAAATCTCAAGATACGGCTTTTACAAGCCCTCTCAATTTCTCAAAAATTCAAATACTCTTTATTCCTTGTCTTTCTTTTTCCTGTATTGTATGAAATCAACAATCAGGGAAATATCATGAGAGTCGAGTTTGTCTCCATTCATGAAAGCAATTTTTACTTCTTCAGGAATCGTATTGAGCATTGCGATTTCACTATCACTATACTCATTGATTTTTTCTCCATACCTGTGTTCATATTCTTTTCTATCTATTTGTTTGAAAATATCTTTTCTTTCTTCAACTGAAAGCTCGATTGCATTGGCTACTCGGGTAAAAAATGTATCACTCGCTTGTTTCTTTCCGTTGAGAACATTGATGACAGAAGGATGAGAAACTCACATTTTTTCTGCTACAGCCACCATAGTGAGTCATTTACTTTTGATAATTTGTTTGAATGTTTTTCCCATTAAATTGGATCGAAATATTTCTGAATCCACCTGTGTCATATGTATGAAATCTTATAAATAATATATTCTATAGTATATAAAAATGTATCTTGTCAAGGTATAATATATAAAAAATATTTGAAATATATCTTCAAAAGATATATTAGAATCATATTATATATCTCATTAAGATATAATTTATATTATAAAATATATTATATGCAGGAATTTTGTATTATATGTGATAGGGAAATTGATACTGATTCTGATACTTTCTTAAAAGTTCCGGATATCAAAGATAATCCAGTTTTTATCTGTAGTCACTGTTATCATCCAGATAAAAAAGAAGCACTTTATGAAGTGATTAGGAAAGAAGGTATTGTTTTACCAGAGTAGTGTAGAAAAAATCAGAACAAATGAATCAAAAAAACACTCTTTCACACTAAGACCGGTCTCTGAGAGACCGGTCTTTTTCTACATCCATACTCAAATATCTCTTTTTTCTTGACAGACCTGCCTCCTAAAATTATAATGACCATAGGTCATTTTTTTTAAAAATGCACAAGACACAAAAGTAAAGAATTTTACTTCTCTAAAAGAAAGGAATTATGAGTATTATGAACAACTGACATCATCCGACAGAATGAGAACAAGTTCATTATGAATCATCAGAAAAGGGAGGTCTATTATCTCGGGCTGTTGAGTGAGTTAAAAATTCCACTACTACCAAGGTGGCACTTCTTGCAACCGCTTTGTACTGTTCAAATGGTGTAATGGCAAAACAGGTAGATGCTGCTTCTGATCCAAAAACAGTTCCAGATACTGTTACAGAGCAATCATCAATAGACATTTTTCGATATCTCAAAGAGAATATATGAGCTCAATTTGATACGGATCAATTTATCCTTCTTAATGCACCGAGACCACTTGAATGAGTGGTACCAAAATGACATGAAAACGATGCAGCAGAAAAACATAATCTTCCAGAGGATATTACTACAGATAATATAGAATCAATCATTCTTTCTCTTCTTATAGATCGTCCAGAATATCCAGAACAATCCGAAAACTATATTAAAAACCTTCACTATATCCAAAAAAGTGATCCAGATACCTATGCGGATCTGGCTCTTGCGGTACGAAAATACTTTGCTCTTCCAAATTCAAAAGAGGCAAATCCGTATCTTACAGAACGAGCTATGAAGAGTATTGTATCATCTTTTTCTAATGCAGATAATACAGCTGCAAATAAGCTTGCCTTTATGTCGGATATATATTATCTGTTAGTTGCTATGTGAGAGGATGTTTCATGAGCACAGCAGTTACAGTTCAAAAATGGTTCTGAATCATATATTGTTCTCAAGCTCAAAAAAGAACATTTGAAAAGTCTCTCAAATATTTGAGTGAATCTTCCACTTGATTACCTCAAAGGATATAATGAAACGTATGAACGTTTTGTAGAGAATGGAAGAAGTAAAGAGAAAAACAAGTGAGATTTTGATGCAAAAACACTGGCTCAATTTGAAAAACTCTCAACGAAAGGAAAAATAATGGCACTTGATTTATTTGATGTGATCCATAGTGACGAGAATAAAGATACTCCTGAAAGAGCCATAAGGAGAGCTGAAAAATGGATGGTTTTACTCCCTCAGTCACTTGACGCATATACTTCATATATTGATGGACAAGGTTTTCCTGAATGAGCCTCTGATAATGCAGATAGATTTATAGGTTTTTATCAAAGACATATTCCATGATATGAAAAAGCTCTTGGAAAAAATCCGATGGAAGAATTTCAAAAAATATATACGGTTGCTTTTGAACAATCTCAAAAAGAAGCAGAACAAGCGAGGCTTGAATCAGAACAAGCGAGAAAATTGAGAGAAAAACTAGAAGTCCTCATAAAATTAGATAATACTCTCGCATCTCGTTAGTCCCAAATATTTGGATAAGAGAAAAAAGTATGGTATTCTTAGAATGAATATCATATTTTTATTATATTTTGAATTATGGAGGCATTTCAATCACAGATAGAATCAACACAAGCACTGAGTGAAGCAGATAAAAAATTGGCACTTTTTGAGCAAGCTTTTGCTAATCATGATGAATATGAAGAATTTAAAGAATATGCCTTTGATCTAGCCAGTCCAGATTTGCAAGAATCTTTTGTGACAGTCTATGTAGAGAATAAGGATAACCCAAATATAGTAGAATATTTTGAGAATGGACTGCCTTATGATGATATAGGTATGCAAGATTTTATTACTAAATTTTCTACTATAACTAGAAAACAGGAGTCTGAAAATAAGGAAAATTATCTCGAAAATAAAGAAAAAGATAATAGTACAAGTAAAGAACTCTTGGATAAGATCTATAAAAACGAAAATTATAGTGATATATTTGATGTTGCTTTTCAAGAACAAAGTATCGATATTACGGATGGAATATCACTTGATGAGTATACACAGGTTATTGAGTCTATTTATCCTCAGCTTCTTGAAATAGCTAAACAAGGAACGGCTCAAGAATTTGTTGAAACATTTGAACAACTCGAACAGATTCAAACTTCACTTGGAGCCTCATTTGAGTGATTTGAAACCTATCGTGCTGAGTATCTTTTAATTAAGCGATCACTTGAATCAGATAATTCTGAATCAAAAACAACGGCACAAGAAACATCACTCTGAATCGATACGACGCTTCCTGGAAAAGCTGTCCTAGAAAATGATAGACTCATATATTGAGACCAAATCGTTGATCTTGGTACCAAACCACCAACAAAATATATTGAATCCGAAGGATGATATGAACTCCAAAGTGGAGAAGTAGATTATGCTGAAAGCCGAGAAGTCAAACGAGAACGAGTGAAACTCGAGAAAGGTATTACTGAAAACAAAAATAAACTTACCGGTGTTGAAAGTGAACTCGACCTTCTCGATCAACAAAAAGATGATATTGCCTCACTCGATCTGAATAATGAAGATATTCTCGATAGACTTTTTGAATATTATAATAAATTTCCAAACAAAGTTCAAAACATACGATCTCTCATCGAACAAGTGGATAATGGTACGGCAAGTACGGAGCAACTTCGAGATACACTTCAAAGCTATGTAGAAACACGAATAGGAACACTGACACTGGAAAAAGAAACGATAGAGCGACAAATATCTGAACAACAAACCAGACTCACAGAAATAAATACACAAAGAGATGCTGGAATACTTGCATTCCGTGAAAAAATGAAAGAACAAGACGAACGCACCAGAGAAATACTTGAATTTCTTCACGTGACTGGTTTTGATTTACTTCCAAAAGATTTTACCGATCAAATCATTGCTGAAGTGAAGTCAAACAGTACGTCTATTACATGACTCTCACTCGATCGAAGCAGAATAGACATAGCAAACGGAACCTTTTGAGAATCACCAACCGAAGAAGGATGAGACGAATGGAAACGAAACCTGCTACAGTTTATGAACAAAATGATCTATGGAGAACTCAATCCAGAACACTCTCTCATCAAAGTAGACGAAATGATCTCAGTGACTGGAAAACGCATAGATCCAACTGAATTTAATATTATGCTCGAAGAGCAAGGTATCAAATCTGATCTGTGATTTAACATTGTAAAAGCCAGAGAAAATTTGGAGAAATAGTTCGATAAAAAACAAAGTGATGAAATATATATGTTCTCACTTTGTTTTTTTGATAAATTCATTATACTTTCACCAATAATATTATTCCCTAAAGGAGATAAAAAAATGCATAATATAGCATCTATTTCCCAACTCAAAACATATATTCAAAACTCTGATACATACCCTCAAATACAACTTCTCATACAAAAACTTGAATATCAATCATGAGGATATACACTCCCATTTTTAAATACAGAGTATAGTAAAACAGATATTAAAAAATTTTATCAAACACATAAAAAACTCTCATTTAAAAAACCAGAGAAACAACTGCAAGAAATCAAACAGTCTTGGAGTGAAGCAACATGTATTCAACTGATAGAATCTATCCTCATATATTCTTTGGATTATAACATAGAAATAATACTAGAAAAAATAAATCATATATTATCTGACCTCTGCTTTACGACAAATATAGAAGAATTTAAGGAACACCTAGAAAAAACGGTGTCTCAACATGCTGACGAAATGGATATAGACTTTGCAAAAGAACTTCAAAAAACTCACTTGAAAGACTTTTTTTACAAGTATATTTTTCCAAAATCCCTTCTCAATGATGAGAAATGACAATATTATAGTTCCGAAGAAAGAGAATATATTGCAGATCTCAGATGGACAACACAACAAATTCCAGAACTTTTACAAGAGCTCAGAGAGAAAAAAACAAAAAATGTCAGAACTCTTTCCATCGAAGAAATAAGAAAGGATAGAAAAAGAAGCTTGGAAATTAATTTTATGATACTTTTTCTCTTTCCAGAAGCTATCTCGGGACAAATATTTTGACTCAATCCAAAAGACCCAACAAAAACACCTCAAGAACTTAGAGAACTTCTCGCATCAAAGGTAGATATATCCTGTGAAGAACTCAAAAAGATATTTCTCGCAGAATCTGGATTACTGGCAGATAAAGAATATGCAAGTTTTTCAAGGATATTATATGAAATGGTATATCACCAAAGTTTAGTAGAAGTAGAATATCATCCACCAAGTGTTTCACTCTTTTATTATGCTCAATACATTATTCCATGTCTCCAACTCCTTTGAGAACTCTTAGAAAATAAAAAATAGAAGCTACTATTATGACATCAGAACTTGATCGTACCATTGAGTTATCTCAACTCTATCAAATATATACCGAAGCAGATACACACAAACTATACCAACCGAGTGATATACATATGTTTTATGAACTCAATAAACATATGCTCTGTTTGTCATGAGATCAACTCGAGGAAGAGCTGGCTCATAAATGGACACATAATAAGTTTATCAAACTTTTAGAAATGATAGCATGTGTACAAAAACATGATATTTCTTTAGATCTATCAGTGAATCGATTGAACTCTCATGTATCTCATGAAGTAGATGAAATAGAAACCATTATATTTGCTAAAAATAACTTTGAACAAATACTCAATAAATTTATTGTACCAAAAGCTATTATGGAAAAAGAAGTAGATTATGGCTATAGTAACAAACAAAAGAAATATATCGCGAACCTTTCATACCATATAGATGAACTGGGAGGATATTTTCAAACATTTGAAGATATATTTGTTTTTGATAAAAATGTGAGTATGGAAAAACGAAGAAGTATGAGAAAAAAATGACTGGAAATATGTCTTGCTTCTTTGCTCAAATTAGATTTCCTCAGAGACGATACATGATTTAAAAAAACTCTTTTTGAAAAGTTTGATCACCATATGAAGATCGAGAGACAAGAGGGTACTGATAAAGAAATATGAAGTCTCCATAATGTAATATATGGATGTATATCATGAAGCGATATGTATAAACTTCCCTATGTTGGTCTTGATAGAGTATCACATTATTCTTTTCTTTGTTTTGTATATAGTGCTCTGCAACTTTTTTGCACTTGTATTGAATGAATGAGTGGAGAATAATTACTTTCTTACTTATTTTTTTAATTGAGTACTCATTTAATCGCAGAAATATTAAAGCTGTAGTCCATTTGCAGCGAGCCAATGATGCCTATGTATCATTTCTTCCCATCAATATATACTTGTTTTACGATAATTGTATAATCTTTCAGATAGGGAATAATATTTTCTTCTCCAATGTATACATTGATTCACTCTCCATTTGGAAGAGCCATGATAAATTCCTCAAAACTTCTTTTATCTTCGAGCATTTTAATAAGAGAAAAGATAGATTCTCCGAGTCTGGTATAATTTTTTTCTAGAAAAATACCTTTTCCAGTACTTTCACAGATATTTTCTTCAGGAATTACAAAAAAAGCTATTTCTCCTGTATTTTGAGAGAGATCAAAAGTAATAGTATGAACATTACTGAGAAGTTTTTCGGTTGAGTGATTCTGTGTATGACGAGCAGGAGATATGAAATGATCTGGATACTGAGTCATCATATAGTTTACAAAGGCTCGCAGACCTTTTGAGCTTGGTAATCGACCAGCAGAGTTGTATGGTTGATAAATGAGCCCAAGTGATTCCAGTTTTGCCATATCATTTCGAACGGTAGCTGGACTCACTCATAAATCATGTTTTTGGAGTAAGAGCTTACTTCATATAACACTTCCAGTTTCTATGTATTCATCAATAATAATTTTGAGAATATCTATATTTCTTTGGGTGAGTTTCATACTTGCTGAATAATACTACTAAAGCGCGTGAGAGTCTTATCACAATTATATACTTTAAAAATACTATTATAATCACATTTGTCTATATTTTTTTCTAAAAAATGAGAGAGTGCTCTGTTCATAGATGAACGAGAGAGAGGAGAAAAGTATGATACATGTTTTCATAAAATTTTTTCGAGATTTTCTATATTGCTTGAAAGAATAGGAACACCATAATTGAGTGCATCAAAGAGCTCAAAACAAAAACTTTCATATAAACTTGGAAAAACGACTCCACATGATGTTTCATAAAAAGACTTCTTTTCTTCTTCATTGAGATCTCATACAAAATGACATTTTTTTTCCAGCTTTTCTTTGAGAATAGTATCTCGTAAGGATATGTTTTTTGCTACATTATCTCACAAAAAAACAATATCTATGTTTTTTTGTGTTTGATCAATCTTTGTTATTGTATGTACAAGTTTTTCAAGATTTTTCTCTATACCATTTCCTCCAGCATAGAGTATAAAATCATTTTTAATATGATATTTGTTCAAAATATTTGTTTGAACCAGATTTTTTCCCTTCTTTTTTGTCTGTTCTTGAGGGAAAAATCATGGTACAATAGATATTTTGTCTCCATTAATATCAAATCTTTCAGTAAGTTCTTTTTGGGTGTTTTCTTCAAAACAGAGAACGGTTTGTGCTTTTGAAAAACTCTTTTCTACTCAAAATAAATACATATGTTTTAGGAGAGTGTGAGAAAAATTTTGGTAGTATATATTTTTGAGATGTTCTACAAATATAATGTTTTTTCCAGAAAAAAAATACGGAATGCAAGGTTGAAAAAACACAGTAACATCACAATGATGATTCTGGAGTATTTTTGGAAAATATATTTGTTCTTTGATACTCCCATAACCAAATGAAACAATACACTGTTCAAGATTTTTTATATTTTCAAAACTTTCTCTGTTTTTATTTGTGTAGAGAACATAACTATTGTGATCTTGAGATTGTACAAACTTGCATATAAGTTTTTCCACAAATTGAGCGTAGAGTCAGTCGTCAAAGAAGCGTATGTCAAATCCAATTTTCATTCAGGAGAGTATATCAAAAAAGTATGGTAGATAGTATATAATAAAAGTTCTTTTTGAAAAGAATAAGCAGATGTATTTTTATGTAAAAACACTTGCATAATAGGTAAGAATACATATAATTTTACATTAGTTACATGATAAAAGAGGAACATATGGAAATAGGAATCATAGCCATATATGTTGTACTCATGATATGCTTTTGGATCTATGTATATAAGAGACTTAAGTTTCTTTTGTGTAAACATGATGACTACACAAAACTGAATGTCTTTCATAACATTCAGAAAAATCTTGTATGGTATATTACTTTTTTTATACTGGCTCAAATATGAGCGAGTGTAGTTCTTATAATGCGCTTTCTAATGATACCTTAATATGAGCTATTACTATGAAATAGATAACTGTATTGTAGTGAGGAGACATTTTTTCTTACTCCTGTTTCGTTTGTGTAAATTTATATTTTTTGCAAGCATATCATGAGTGCTTTTTTATATGGTGTTTCGATTTCATCATGTTTTGGCACCTATTAGTTGTGATTGGCCATTATTCATTATTGCATTTATATTGCTTCAATATGCTTTTTTTCGTTTCATTTCAGACTTTGTAAAGCATTATAATAAACTCATTGTGATTCATGATGATAGTATTATTATTCTCAATGCTTCACTGATACTTAAAGATGATATTGAGATACTTGATGCACGAAAGATTATTAAAATAGATAAAATGAGTCGCGGTATTATTTCTAACTTGATGTGATTCTGAAATATTATTATGGAACAGCAAAATAATGATGTAAGGACATTTCACTACGTGCCACGCATTAATAAATTTGTGGATGCATGTAACAGACAAAGAGAGCATATTAAATTTTCTCGTATGCAAACACGTATTCCTATTGATTGAAAAGAAGCCTAATTATATGAACAAAAAAATACTTGTATGACTCTCGGGAGGAGTTGATAGTGCTGTAGCTGCTTATTTACTGAAGCAATCTTGAGCTGATGTAACGGCAGGATTTATGATCAACTATCTCGCTCCTGAATGAGAACATTGTCCGACACGTGAAGATATAGAAGTTGCTCGAGAAGTGGCAGCTTTTTTGGATATTCCATTTTTTACCTTTGATTTTAGAGAAGAGTATGAACACAAGGTACTTAATTATATGTATGAGGGATACCAGAAATGAATTACCCCAAATCCAGATATTATGTGTAACAGTGAGGTAAAATTTAAGGTATTTTTGGATGAGGCTCTTGAAGCAGGGTTTGATATGGTAGCTACGGGACATTATGCGAGAATAGAGCCCTCACCCCCAACCCCTCTCCCAAGGGGAGAGGGGAGTATAGTTCACCTACTGAAGTGAGTAGACCAGAATAAAGATCAATCATATTTTCTCGCATGACTCAATCAATTTCAGCTTTCTCATAGCTTGTTTCCGATAGGACATTTAGAAAAGTCTGAAGTACGTCAAATAGCGCTTGATGCTGGACTTCCAAATGCACGCAGAAAAGAGTCTCAAGGGATATGTTTTGTGGGGAAGGTAAATATGAGTGATTTTCTAGAGAAAAAAATCAAACCAAAACCAGGTCTGGTAAAAGATACTTCCGGTAAAGTCCTCTGAGAGCATAAGTGAGTGTTTTATTATACGGTAGGACAACGCAAATGACTGGATATAGGAGGTCAACCAGAGCCTATTTTTATTGTTCGAAAAGATATCGAAAAAAATGAGATTATAGTATGATATGGAAGTGATGATGGACTCTATGGAAATACACTTATTATGTCTCATACAAATATTATAAATCAAACCTATCATAAAAAAGATCATTTCACAGCATCAGCAAAAATTCGTTATCGTCAGGCTGATCAAGATTGTAGTGTAGAGAAAATTTGAGAGGGGAGATATAAGGTTACCTTTAAAAATGACCAGAGAGCCATTGCTTCTGGACAGATATGTGTTGTATATATAGGGGATGAATTGGTAATGAGTGGAGTGATAGAGTAGACTTAAAATATATCATCAAAAGTACGTATCTTATCATCAATAAATGAATAGAGTTTTGCTGGCCTATTGGTACTTTTATCAATATTTCCAGTTTCTTGTATTATATTGAGACTCAGTACTTTTTTCTGAAAATTTCTTCGGTCAATTTCTTTATCGAGAACGATCTCATATACTTCTCTGAGTTCAGATATTCTGAACTCCTTTTTGAGTATTTCTTTTGCAGTAGTAGTGTATATGATTTTTGATTTAAGTCTGTTTCTTGCGTAATCTATGATTTCTTTATGATCGTAGAGAACATTCGCTTTTGATAATTCATCATATCTGATGAGATCAACTTTGGTGAAATCAATACCATTAATAAAATCTTGTCCTCCAACAAGAGCATAATATGAAATAGAGAGTACATGTCATCTTTTATCCCTGGCTGGAGATCAAAATGTATAGAGTTGTTCTTTGTATATTCATTTGATACCAGTTTTTCGTTCAAGAATAGCATCGAAATTATCTTCGAGAGAGTATCATCCTGCAAGTATATTTCATGGAAGCACATGAGCATTTCATTCAAACTTATCAAGAACTACACAGAGATGTCATTTATAGAGAGTAAAAATGACGATATCCATTGATGGAATAGGAATAGAGAGTTTGGTATTCCACAGGTCCATCATTTCTTCTGGTTTGAGTAGGGAGTTCATAAAAAACTATAATGAGTGTATATTATACATTCATTATAGTTTTTTATCTTTTTTGTCAAAATATATTTATGTGTCTACTCTCGTTCCATCACCATACTCTTGTATAGCTGGATCTTGAAAATCTTTATTGTGTGTTTTATATGGTGACTTTGAACAGGTTCTTTGGAGTATCCATTCATATGTTTTTCCATGTTCAGGTTCTAGATCATCGAGTATTTCCAAGGCAGCTTTGGCTACATATTCTGCTGTTCGAAATTCAGGTGAGACAATTTGTACTATTTGACTATCAATTTGATCGAAAAAACCATGTTGAAGTTTATGGAGTAAAAATGCA
>JAKVBB010000090.1 GCA_022448215.1 Candidatus Altimarinota bacterium
CAAAAGCCTCTTCAAATTTATCTTGTAATACAAGAACATAACCATGTTTTTTCATAATCTCTCCATCTCACACATAGAAATTCAAGAGGTCATTATATATATATTCTGCGTTTTTATAATTTTTTTCCTGCTCATACAAAAATGCCAATTCCAAGTTAAGATCCCTATGAAATTTACAAATAGCTAATCATTCTATGATAAGATTTTTTGCTGTATCGTTATATCATTTTTTTATATGAATCTGAACTTTTTTTACAAGTTCACTTAAGTGAGATTTTTGCTCTGGAGTAATATCTACTTTCTTACCCAAAGAAGATGTATTTCCAATTTGTGATGTTTCAAATTTCATCTTTGCAGATGGTGTTTTGGTAGAAAGTGTTTTTTTTGTTTGCATTTGAAATATTTTATTTCTGACGTACTTACAAAACAGCATCTCTCAAAAATAGTATACAATATACAAAAACGAGAGTACCGCAATAACTACTTCTATTCTGAGTAGGAATAAATTTTCCAAAATATGAGTATCAATAAATAATGTGTCCATATTTTACTGTCTAAATGTATTTAAGCAAGATATTTTTTATCTATGCAATTTCATATTTTCATCAAAGTGTTTTTTTAATATATCCACCTATTTCTAGTATCGAGACGTGATGGGAGATTTTTTTTGAAGGAACTTCTATTTTTTCACCCATTTGATCGATACTTAAGGGTTCAAGGAACAGTGCATTGTACATCTGTTGTTCGAGTTTATTTTCAAAATGTCTATTCTTTCATACTGACTCGACACTTTTTTTATCAGCCACATTAAATTCTTCCAAGATACAGTTTTTTGTCAGTACTGGTTTTGCCGTACCCGATTGTATCAATGTGTTACATCATGCACTTTGAGAATGAAAAATGTCTCCAGGGATAGCAAATACTTCTTTTCACATATCAAGTGCCAAATTTGCGGTAATAAGTGTTCATGATTTTTGTTTTGCTTCTACAACTAATACTCACAAAGACATACCAGCTACCAGTTCGTTTCTAATTGGAAAGTTATATGGATTTCAGGGAGTTTCAACAGGAAAAATAGAAATAACAGCTCATTTATGGTTTGCTATATAATCATAAATTTTTTTATTTGAAACTGGATAATCTTGATCGATTCATGTACCAATAACAGCAATAGTTGGGCAAGATTTTTCAAGAGCAACTTTATGGGCCCAAGTGTCACATCCAGCAGCTCCTCATGAAATAATAGTAAAATACTCACATACTCCAGCAACGATGTTTTCAATACATTTACTTCCATACGATGTCATAGACCGTGAACCAACAACCGATAATGCTGGTCATTGAGGTATTTTTCATCTCACATATATAAGATATGGGGTATGTGGAATATTTTTTAGAGTATCGGGGAACTCAGAATCAGTAATAGTATATATTTGTACTTTTCTTGCCTGAAGCTTATTATTAATTTGACTTAGAAATTGCTTTTTTCTATTCTCTATAATAGTGGTAATTTGATTTTGTGTGAATCAAAATTTTTTCAAAAAAGAAGAAGAAATATTTTCATATACTTCTTTATAATTTTGTTTTTTCTCAAATATTTGTGTCAATTTTGCATGACTGATTCATAGGGCATGTAGCCCAGCAAGATAGATTTTTTCCTCCATTTTTATTCCTTTTTTAAGTAAGTCAAATTATGATATAGATATTAATCTTTTTTTCAAGAGAATTTATCATATATTTTTTCAAATACTTGTTCATAGAATCGTGTACCATAACTTCACATTTTAGACGTCCATACGTTTTTCATCTCTGAATATATGTCTTCCCTATTTTTCAAGTGAAAAAGTGTGTTATATCTAGCAAAGATAACAAGCCACATATTAGCATCTGATGAAGTATGGTTTTTATATTTTTGTAATTGTTTTTCTCGATTATTTTCGTTCTCTAAAAATTGAATTATTTTTTCACAAGTATCAGAAGTAACTGTCTCTATAGTATGGTGATCAGGAAAGACGGGATATTCTTGAATTTGAGAGTTTTGTAAAAGTATTTTTTGTTCTCGCGTCATCCTGTCATCAAACATTGATATAACGCGAAGTTCAATATCATAAACAAGTCTAAAAACTTCATCATTTTGTAATGATTCCGGTATAACATATTTATCAAGAATCTCGGTTCTTTTGTAATTTCTTTCTTCTCCTTTTGATTGCATAATATTAGTTTAGAAATTGTACGTTTCATACAAACTCAGTATTAGAATTACCAGCATTATCAGTGTATGTACCTCGAATTTGAACTGGATTATTCGTCGGATATACTTTCGGTCAAGTATTCACTAATAAGGTAATTGTACTTCAAGATATTCATGTAATTGAAACACTACTTGATCATGAAACACCTCATCAAATTATATCAATAAGTTCAAAACTAAGGTTTGATTGAATAAAATCATCGTCATCAAGTGTAACTGTAACACTATAAGGTTGATTAAAAGTAATAAGTGAAATTGTATCAGATGTACTTGAAAGGTCTTGTGTATCAATTCCATTAAAGGTATGTGACACTGCTCGTGTATCTCCATCTCCATCCTGTAGAGTAATTCATGTAAATACATCATTTCAATCTGCTCATGGATTGAAATTCACAGTATAGTCTCCATTCGCAACTATTTGATATGTTCCATGAGTTCCTATAAATGTTTGTGGATTTTGTACCGTTGCTGTGTTTCCATCTGGATCAATACAACCAGTATCTGAGAAAATATTTCCAGTAATCGGAGAAGTGTTTCCAACTAAAGTTGGGAAAACAGGTGCAGTAGTGGTACATTCTAGTGGCCGATTAACATTTGCAATAGCCAAAGAAACATTCACAACAACACTATCCGTTCCATTAGAAATAGTCACGCTACCACTATATGGACTCGAATCGTTCGCATCAAATGATGGAGTTCATGTAACATACACACGATTCTCAGCACTATTATATGAAGCCGTAAAACCAGCTGGAAAACCTGACAAGGTCGAAGTCACCGTAGAACCAGTCAGTAAATTCGTCACGTCAATAGAACCAGAGTATGCTACTCACTCAGTTCCAGTAGTGGGTAGATTATTCACAACACTCAATGATCCTGCTTCGGCCACTGTAATTGTAGTATTCACAACAACACTATCCGTTCCATTAGAAATAGTCACGCTACCACTGTATGGACTCGAATCGTTCGCATCAAATGATGGAGTTCATGTAACATACACACGGTTCTCAGCACTATTATATGAAGCCGTAAAACCAGCTGGAAAACCTGACAAGGTCGAAGTCACCGTAGAACCAGGCAG
>JAKVBB010000091.1 GCA_022448215.1 Candidatus Altimarinota bacterium
AAGAATTGTAAATCAGATTCTTCAAAAAGAACTTCCAGATCAATATATGGGAACGAGTAATTTGATGTTCGCAAAAGAACTCGATGCAAAACCTATTGGAACCAATGCTCATGAGCTCAGAATGATACCTTCAGCTCTATACGATGATCCTCAAGATATTATCGATGAGATGTACAATATAGATATCAAGTGGCAAAAACACTTTCCAGACCTTGCTATACTTTTGCCAGATACTTACGGAACCACTTTTTATCAAAAAAATGCTCCTAAAAGTATTATTGTAGATCACACTGGAAACAGATTTGATTCAAAAGATCCTATGATTGCGATTCCAGAATATATCAATTGGCTCGTAGCAAATGGTCAAGATCCTATGACAAAAGCTGCTATACCGAGTGATGGGCTCAATGCTCAAAAAGCAGTAGATATTACCAAAGCATTCAAAGGACAAATATGAATGCTCGCATACGGTATCGGTACAAATTTTAGTAATAATACTAAATGAACTTGGCCACGAGAAACTGAGCCATTTGGACCATTTGGATCATTCTCAGTAGTAGTGAAACCAAGTCGTGTAAAACGACCTGATGGAACATGGGTCAGTACCGTAAAACTCTCCGATAATCCAGATAAAGCCGTATGAGAACAACAAAGAGTACAAAAGTATAAAGATGTATTTGGAGCTGAATGATTCCAAAGAGAAGCCGTACTCGTATAAAATAAATAATTTTTAACAATATTACCATGATTACTCTATGACAAATCCAGGTCCATGCAGGACAACCAGAGAGAAATCTGGATAATATTGCAAAAATGGCCGAACAAACTCCTGAATGATGATTACTCATACTTCCAGAAATGGCTGTACCATGATACATGATTGGAGATAGGTGGAATTCAACATCATACATACAAGAGTGTCATGAATTCAATGAAGATATTCTCGATATATTAGAAGCAAGAAATATTACCTGAATATGGTGAAATATTGATTTTGATGAGACAAAAAAGAATGAGGATGGAACCATTCGAAAATATAATGCAGCATTTGTCGGGCAAGGGTGAAAAGTTGTTGCAAAACAATACAAAACCCTTCTCCCAAACTATCGAATGTTCGATGATAAACGATATTTTACCAGCCTCAAAACCCTTGCAGAAGAAGAATGAAAAGATTTGATTGAATATTACCAGCCTATTGAAATAGAAATAGATTGAGTAAAAACAAGAGTTGCCGTACTGATATGTGAGGATATATGGAATATTAATGGAGACTATGGTATCGATCCTCTTGAAATGACAAAATCGTATAATCCTGATCTAATTGCTGTTACATCTGCATCCCCATTTGGACTCAATAAATTCGATATGCGAAGTCGAGTACTCAAAAATGCAAGTAAAAATACAAAACTCGCTTATGTAAATCCAATTGGAATACAAAATAATGGAAAAAATGTATTTGTATTTGAAGGATGAAGTGCTATTTATGAAAATAGAAAGATAAAACAATGAGTCAAAGACTACACTACAAATACTTCAACAAACATAGAACAAGAAAAATCAGAAATTGAACAAATATATGAAACAACGATCTATTATATACAAGAATTTTTTAAGAACATCGGTCAGACAAAAGTGGTTATTTGACTGAGTGGAGGTTTAGATAGTGCGGTAAGTGCAGCACTCTGCACTATTGCACTTGGAGCAGAGAATGTCACCACGGTAAATATGCCATCTCGATTTAACTCAGATACTACAAAGGATCTTGCAAAAGAATGTGCCCAGAATCTATGAGTTGATTATAAAATCTTTCCTATACAAGAAATTATCGATACAAAGATTCAAAAAATCACTCAAACAACTGGGAAAATACCGACCGATTTTGAAAAACAAAATATTCAAGCACGAGAAAGATGAGAAATACTCTCAGATCTCGCTGCAAATATAGGGTGAGTTTTTACCAATAATGGAAATAAAGACGAGGTGGCTCTGGGATACGCTACACTCTACGGAGATGTATCATGAGCTCTCTGTACACTCTGAGACCTCTATAAGACCCAAGTATATGATCTTGCAAGATACATCAATACCAAACATGGTGAAATGATTCCTCAATGAATTATAGATATCATACCAAGTGCAGAACTTTGAGAAGATCAGAACGTTGATGAATGAGAATGAGATCCTTTCAACTATGAATTTGTATGAAAACTCAATCAAGCTCTTATAGAAAAAAAATGTGAACCATATGATATTCTTGAAAAATATTCAAGTGGTACACTACAGAAGTATCTCGATCTTCCTGAGAACATTGATACATATTTCCCTACTGCTGAAGCATTTAGTGAAAACTTAGAAGATATATGGACCAGGTTGCAAATAAACTTCTTCAAAAGAGTCCAGTCTCCTCCTATCCTCACGATCAGCAAATCAAGCTTTGGTTTTGAATACCGAGAAGCCCAAAATGGAGTATACTTCTCTCGAAAATATGAAGAACTCAAAAAACAAATATTAGAAAATAAATAATACTCTCATGAATACGAGTAAAGACATACATACACCCGACTTCTGAGAACTCAAAAATATTGTCTTTCACCTTTGAGATAGAATTAAAGAAGAGATGATACAAGATCTCCAAATAGAACAAAAATCTTGAAAAGAACTCGTGACTCGTATTGACCCTCTTATAGAGCAACAAGCTCGAAAACTAATAAAACAACAGTATTGAAATGTAAATTTCAAAGGAGAGGAGCTAAAAAATGAAAATAATGGATCAGATATAACATTCATTATAGATCCACTTGACGGAACAGAAAGTTTTATTCATAGAGATTTTAATACAGCTATTAGTATATGAATCGAATATAAATGAGTATTAGTTCATTGAATCGTCTATGACTTTATGAA
>JAKVBB010000092.1 GCA_022448215.1 Candidatus Altimarinota bacterium
ATGGATTGTAAAAGTTGTCAAGCTAGATGGAGAGCTGATAAGCTCATAGAAGCAAAGATTGAATCTTGAGAAATAACTGAACCAAAATGATATGCATGAGATAAAACTGAAACAAGTAGACTAGATGAAATTGTACAAGAATCTGGTATAGTATGTCCAGATTGCTGAGCACAAGATTTTAGTAAAATTAAAAAATTTAATCTTATGCTGAAAACATTTCTCTGAGTTACTGAAGACGGAGCATCACAAGCATATTTAAGACCAGAAACAGCTCAAGGGCAGTTTGTAGATTTTATACATGTTGCGCGAAGTTCAAGACGAAAGCTTCCTTTTGGTATTGCTCAAGTAGGGAAGAGTTTTCGAAATGAGATTACCCCAGGGAATTTTATATTTCGAACGAGGGAGTTTGAGCAAATGGAAATAGAATATTTTGTGACTCCTTGAGAAGATGACCAAGCATTTGCACATTGGAAAAGTGAATCAAAAAGGTTTTTTACTAATATTATAGGGTTAACTGAAGAGAATATTCGATTTGTTGAAATTAAAAAAGAAGAACTTCCACATTATTCGAAAGAAGCTGGAGATTTCGAATATAAATATCCATTTGGATGGGGTGAAATAGAAACTTTAGCAAACAGAACAGATTATGATCTTTGAGCACATATGAAAGAATCAAAGCAAAACTTAAGTTATTTTGATACAGTGAATAATAAAAAGTTTCTTCCATATGTTATTGAACCAGCTATGTGACTTTGACGAACATTATTAGCAGCATTATGTGATGCTTATACAGTTGATGAAGAAAATAACCGAACCTATCTGAAACTTGATCCAAAAGTAGCTCCTGTAAAAGTATGAGTACTTCCAGTGGTAAAAAAGATTGGAAACCTTGCAAAAGAAGTATATGCCCAACTCTCAAACGATTTTTTCTGTGAATATGATGAAGTAGGATCAGTAGGGAAGCGATATGTACGAATGGACGAAATTGGTACTCCACTCTGTGTGACGATTGATAGTGATAACTATGAAGCTGGAAAGGTAACCGTACGTTTTCGAGATAGTATGCAACAAGAAACAATAGAAATTTCAAAATTAAATGAATTTGTAAGAGAACAATTGAAATAAAGAAGTATGAAATAGAAAATCCCGCATAGCGGGATTTAAGTTTGCTCTAAAGTTATTTCTATAACTTCTTTAAGAGACTCAGCCTTTACTGTCAAAAGAGATAAAGTATCGTTTTTATCCTTAACAGATATGAGGCTATCTTGAGAATCTATTTTATAACTATTTGTTTTTGGTATATCGAGTGTTACTTGAATATAGCTTTCGGGATATTTTAATTTTTTTTGAGAAAGAACATTTATATTTTTAGCTATTTTGCTTAAATACTCTTCTAATTCTCTATAGTTTTTAAAATTTCCATATATCCAAAGACAATCATGAGCTGTTTCTGAGTTTTTTGTTTTTTGTATTGATTCCAAATTTAACTGAGTCCTTTCAATGTTACCACTTGGATCAGCTATTATTGGAACTAAAAACTGTAATAATAGCATGAATATTTCCTCTTTTTGATTTTGAAAAAGAAAAATGTTATAATAACATTAAATAAAGGAATCTTATTATAAAAATAAAATACTAAATGTCAATAAATATTCCTAAAAATGTTATAAATTTTTTTAATAACCACCAATATATTTATGATGTTTTATCTCAACAATCAGAAGATCCATTCTGTAAAGTTATTTTACAAAATAATGTTTCTTTTGGTTTAAATGATGAAATAGAGGTCTTTGATAATAACAACTCTCTTTGATTTTTCACAGTGAGTGAAGTTTTTAATTACTTATTAAAGAATTATCCATTTTTTGTTACTGTTCCTGAAGAGTATTGAGAGACTTTATTATGAGAATGAAAAATGTATCCTGTCTGCCCCTCAGATGATTATCGTTATTGATTCAAATGAACTATTTGAAGAGAACCTTTTGTAGAAAAAAACAAAAAACGATTTTTAGTTAAAATAAATAACCTATCTGATTTTAAGCTCTATCCCTATTTAACATGACAAAATCATTCATTTTATTGAGTTTGATTTTTACCAGTTGATCAACATACTCCTCTTTCACTTTGAAAAGATTATGAAGTGATGTGATTGTTCTCATGAAATGATTTACAAGAAGGTATGTATATGAATAACACTAAAAATAGAGTACAGAAATGTATTAATGCTTAGGAAATTACTTCATCTCTCTTTCCAAAATTTTCTCAATTAACTCAGCATCAAATACTTCTCAACTCACATCCAGTCATAATTCTTGTTTGGCATAATTTTTCAAAGCAGCTGTGGTCACCTCACCATAATAGTAGGTAATCGCATGATCAAAATATCCTTCACGTAGGAGAATCTTTTGCAAGTGAGACACATCTACGTGATAGTCTCATTTTTTTAATTCAAAATCAAAATAATATACGTCCCCATAGGTTTTTACCGGAACAGAAGTTTCTACTTCTACTTTTTGTTCCTCCCCCTTAATAGGGGGGAGGTTAGGAGGGGGGTTTTGCACTGGAGCAACAACCACTTTTTTTACTTTCTTTCTATATGTTGGTGCCAGTTCTCGAAGTGCTGCGATCGTTGCTTGTTTTGCTTCTGAGTTTCTATAGGTCGCAAAGAGTGTAAAATGTAATACAAAATCATTATAGGCTGAGAGTGCTTGTTCATATTCACTTTGAGTGATGGTCTCAGTTGTGAGCAGTTCATCAAACTTTCCGATAAATACTGGCTCTATCTTTTTAAATCGCGTCTTTAAATCCTCAGGGAGAGGGAAGTACAGGTCATATGCTCCTGAATTCTTTATCTGCACATATCTCTTTTCTAGACTATGATCTGCTTTTAAAATATTTTGTATATCAGCATATCCAGCAATGAGATCTTTTTTGAGATCATCATTGTTTCGATCCGCTATAAATTTATCGAGTGTGACAAAGAAATCATACCACTGTTTGGCGTAACTATTGTAGAGTGTTTTTAACTCAGTATCCATACTCGCGTAGTAGTTGTAATCATCTGGTATAATTCGAGCCGTATAAGATTGGATTACTT
>JAKVBB010000093.1 GCA_022448215.1 Candidatus Altimarinota bacterium
TCTCATTTTTACCCATGAGAACTTTTGTGATTTGTTTTGAAATAATATTCATATTGTCATTTCTCTTTCTTCTATATGGCTGAAGCTGAGTACTAAAATATACTGATATTAAAAAAAACACTGTAAAAAGTATAAAAAATAACCAAGCATAATAATCATTAATATTAGTCAGCATATAAAATCAAAATAACATTGAAACCAAAACTTTTAATCCGAGCTCAATACTATTCCATAATAAAAATCCCCATTGACGAATTCCTCCGTATATAATAGAAATCATTTTTCAGGTTCATTCAATTTCAACACGATTATTATCTAATAAAATGTATTTTTTAAGATAATTTTCACAAAGAGTTATCCAGGTTCTTGGCATAGCTTCAACCCAACCCCATTTTTTTACACTAAAATTAATGATCTCATAACCTAATATATAGAACAAATAATATCATAATATAACAGTAAAAGTTTCCTGAAATCATGACTCCAGATAATAGAGAATCCGCTCTAAAAATAACACATGTACTATAGCGTTTATTCACCATAAAAATGACACAAAAAAACCTTTTCAAAAAACAACTTTATTTTGTGATATAGGCTCAAAAAACCTCTTTGTTTTCTCAAAAAATGTCTGTTTATTTTCTCACATTATATATACCGTTTAAAATTCAAAATATAGTTCTCAACAAAGATATCTCGCATGAGTGTTGGATCATTGAGCTCATAGATAGCCAGTACCGCATTGATATAGTCTCGCTCTTTGACCTGGAGAAGACTAATAGGGGCCAGTCATTTTTTTATGAGAGGGATATTTGCTGATATTCGAGAAGTTCGCTTGTTAATATCCATAAATATTTGAAAGTACGGAATAAACACCAGAATAAAAAGAGACTGTTCAAACGGATTTGTAATATCGTTGAGCTTTGCTAAAAAAAGATCAAATTCCTCCTTCAGTTTAAAGTGATTGTCTAATGGAGTATAGGTAGATCCACCGATTTTAACTTCTTTATCACGTATACATCATAAATAATCTACTAATAAAAGTCATTTTCATAATAATATATGTGTTTCAAAAAAATCTTTTGTCACAAACATAATTTCGTTCCTATGTTCTATAATAAATCGAATAGCATTTTTATGATTTATAATCATCTGTGTTTCTTGAGCTGTTTTTCCTTCAGCGGTCTCATTGTATTTCACGAGGATCTCAGTGTCGAGATATGAATAAGTGTTTCATTCTAAATTACTTGAAGCATAAGAAAGATCGATAAGAAGGTTCTCAATTCATCGTATATTACTCAAATAATCATAGGTACTGAGAGTGTCTTGATCTTGATACAGTGCTTGAATTTTCTGGTATGCATCTCATAAAAAACTCGTTGTATTAGGGATATAATTTTTGAGAAAATCAAAATTATAAGACCTTTCTGGTCGTTCAAAAAATGGTTGAGAAAGATATTTCTGAATGGCTCATTTTCAAATAGCTGAGTAATAGGTATTTCTCTTGTCTATTCTTTTTGATATTTCTCAAAGCTCTTCAAGTTTTTTCAGATTTCTTACGAGCGTTGTCTCATTGATATGAGAAAATTTTTGTTTGAGAATACTGTATTGAGTTTCTCATTGATCGATCAGGAATTGTAAAATGAGGTCTTTATTCTTCATAAAAAATGCAAGTTAAGAAGTATAAAATGCAAGTAAATAAGTCCTTTAAAATAGAGGATATTAAAAATAACTTACATTTTTTTATAAAAAATGCAAGTTAAAATCGATAAAAATGCAAGTAAGTAATTTCTATTTCACTTTATCAGCATATTTCCCTCTTCCCTTAAACTCAATTATGATCGGAGTTCCAAAGAATCCAAAGTTATCTCTGATTCTATTTTCTAAATATCTCTTGTATGAAAAGTGGAAATGATCTGGATTATTTACCGTGATTACAAATTTTGGTGGATTGGTATCTACTTGAGCACCATAGTACATTTTTGGATTATGAGATTTTTTATTCCCCGTTGGTGGATGCTTGTATACCACTTGTTCGAGAAAATTGTTAAAGACTCCTGTTTTAACTCGTTTGTGTCGTTCTTTCTTTATATTCACGGCATTTTCGAGTATTTCATCGACTCGTTTATTCTCTACAGCTGATGTAAATACCACTGAAGCCCATGGAAGAAACTCAACTTTTTCTTTGAGATAGCTGATATATCTGTTCATCATTCTATTTTTTACTTCTTCTGCTGATTCAGGTTTTGAAGTCGAAGATGATGAGCGAGGAGTGAGTGCTTTTTTAAGGACTTCATCCCACTTATTTACCACAACAATGAGTCATTTCTTTTCTTCAAGGACTTTTGAAATAATAGAGAGATCCCAGTGCACGACTCACTCTATTCCATCAATAACTACCGCTACTACGTCACTTCGGGTAATAGCTCTGTTCGTTCGCATAACTGACCAGTCTTCTATATTTCGTACTCCTACTTTTGAAAGTCGTCTGATCCCAGCTGTATCAATAAGGACAAATTTTTCTCATTCAAAATTAAACGAGGTATCAATACTATCCCGTGTAGTACCACTCATATCTTTTACCATAACTCGATCCCGTCCAACGGCTGCATTGATCAGACTTGATTTCCCCACGTTTGGTCGTCCTACGAGTGATAATTTGATATAATCTTCATCGATTTCTTCATGCTGATAGTTGAGACCTTTTTTTTGTAAAAAGTCTGAAACATATTTTTTCACTTCTCTCATACCAGCATTGTGCGATACAGATACGGGGAAAAATGTTTCAAATCATCCGAGTCATGCTTGAGAATATGATTCCATAACTTTTTGTTCGTTGTCTGCTTTATTCGCAACTAAAACAACATCTTTTGCTCATGTGTCTCTGAGTATTTTGAGAATCTGATCGTCAAATTCGGTCGTTCTATCATATTCAATGAGCCAAATAAGCAGATCACTCTGATCAATCGCTCGTTTGGTTCTCTCAATAATATCTGTATTTATTTCGCTTTTGTCA
>JAKVBB010000094.1 GCA_022448215.1 Candidatus Altimarinota bacterium
ACACTCTCTTTTTGAGTAAAAATATAATACTTCTCTGAGTCATATGATTTTTGTTACATACATATTCTCTTGATATGTTTACTTCTCTCTCACGACTCGAAAGCTTTGTGGTGTTATGAATTATTTCTACTGTATGGTTCTTGATATTCGCTCTTATTAATTTCGAGCAATTCAAAATATTTTTTATGGAAATAAAAAAACTAAAGAGGTCATAATGACTCTTCAGTTTTTTTATATTTCAATTAGATAAACGGGTCTGTTCTAGCTCTATATCGAATCAATCTAGAAAGACTATACATAGTAGCCCTCCATCAACTCTCCGTCATCCACCATTCATTTGGAGACCATAAAATATTATCATTATAGCGAAATTCAGAACCATGTGTTCTTTTTTTTCATGCAAAAGGCATCTGGCATTGGTTCGTAAGAGCAACTCGAAGAGATCAATAATCTGTGGTAAAAGTAGTCATAGAATCAACATTTCAAAGTAAATTACTCACAAATTGAGCATTCTCTCATGTATGCTGAGCATTATCCTCAGTCAGAATATTTCATCCTATTTTATTATTCTCAAGCTGAGACTTGATATATTGGGCCTCACTCGAAAATCATATATCTTTGCTGATCTGAGTATCTCATCATGATGTGATAATTATATCAGGATTATACTCACTAATAAAAGCAACGCTGTCTTTCACTCTTTGTTGCATCTCTCATACTGGTCAGCCATTAATAACTATTGCAGATGACGGAATATCTAAATTTTGTATTTTTAAAGCATTTCATATGCCTCGAAAAGTCTCTTTATATCATTTTATTTGTTGATCCAGATCGTTCAAATAAATCTCCATATTAAAATTTCAGTCTGATATATGTTTTTGAAAAAGTGAAAATCACTTTTGTAGACACTTGAGAAATTCTGGGTTCGTTACTGTATTAAAACGTTTATTTAAATCATCCGGATGGTCCTTATCTCTTTGTTCAGCATCTTTAGTAGCATCGGAAAATACCCTTGAATGTACTAAGTTCAAGTCATCATCTGTAATCTGCTCGTTTCATAAATATGATATATCCATATTTTATTTTTAATAAAAAAGTACAATACATAAATTATTATACTTTTTTATTACTTATTTGTCAACACAAGGATATTCTTAGTCTATACCTCTTATTTTCCGACATGGGCTCCCAACTGCCACACAGTCATCAGGAATATCTTTGGTCACAACACTTCATGCTCCAATAACTACATTATTTCAGATATTTACTCATTTTAGGATAGTGACTCTCGCACCTATCCATACATTATTTCAAATAGTAATGGATCATTTTTTTCATTTATGAGAAGTATTAAATGTATCTCAAGCGACAAAACCATGATCTTGTGAAATCATATAAAAGAGTGGTCATATCATGACATTATCTCAGATAGATATCATAGATTCGTCTTTATTTCCAGCTGATATAGTCCCAAATTCATTCATGAAAAAATTCTTTCCTATAATAATTTTTCCGTTCATACGACAAAGTCTCCCAAGCTGAAATCCTTTTGATAATTTTATATTTTTTCCACTTCTTATTTTTGGGAATCAGTAAATAGTAGAACCAAATGGAAATTGTATCCCAAAAAATATTCTATAAAACAGTATTTTTGGTATTACCAAAATACGCATTATCTGTCATATAATCATATCTATTCTCATGTACATTATTTTAAAAACTCAATACTTCTTTTTCATTCATTAAACAGTAGATCAACAATACTCATATACGGGATAAAATCTCACCATAATTGGTTATAGGATGTATTATCAAATTGTTGAAATTCTAAATCTATACCAGCATCACTAAATTTTGATGTTTCTATATAGTCTCTTCACCCAGCTCATGAAATATATTTTTTTGCTCACAAGAATTTACAAATATCTACTAATGCTTGAGTACTCATTGTTTGTAGATTTACATCCAGTTCTGAGAGTGTGTAGAATTTGGTATTACATCATAGGTACTCCGAAATTTTTCTTATAGTATAGATATTAAAATCTGATAGTTTATTTGTATCGTAAGAATATATATCTGATAATAACAAGAATACTTCTTCAAAATATGGTGATTTTTTATAACTCTGCTCTATAGTTTTCAGGTGTTTTTGGAGTATTTTTTGATTAAAATTTACTTCATTTATTTTCATTCATAGAGAAATATTTACTGGGATAGTCAGTAAGATTTCTCAGTTGGGTCATTTTATTTTATTTCTATTATGAAAATCTCATTTTGTATATTGAGCTGTATCATAAAAGACAAAAATATCACTCTGGTATATTTTTTGAAACAAACCTATATAAGGAATATAGTTTGGTTGATGAATAGAGCAGATCATATAACTATTTTATAATTCTAAATACTTCAAATGCTTCAAAAAAGTGATCATTTTTTAATACATCAAAGGCTCTATATTCTGCTAATCATTTCACTGCTCGATCAGCCATATAAATCTTTTGTGATTGAGAGGTATGGATTCGTACTGCTTCCATTTTTTGATCCATAAAATCAGTAATATCAAAATACACCGTGGGTTTAAAATCCGTTGTAGTACTTGGGGATTGATATATATACACTTCATCTACTTTTCTAGCAGCTACTAAAGATGCTAGATATACAGCTCTATGATCTTGATGGGTATCATTCCCAGATGGGATAAACACAACATCAGGTTGTATGGCATTGATATGATGTTCTATAGTAGAGATCGTCTCATGACCACTGGTCATATACCTATCTGGTAAATCTTCGATATGGAGATGAGATTTTAAAAGCCCGGCAGATTGTTTTGCTTCATCAATTCTATTCCCTTCCTCGGTTCATCATTCTCATTGAGATAATACCAAAAAATGTACCTCATGTCATTTTGCAGCATACCGACACATAGTACCAAAACAACCCAGTT
>JAKVBB010000095.1 GCA_022448215.1 Candidatus Altimarinota bacterium
GTGTAGCAACTTGATGTTTTTCCAGTGAGTAAAATATTTCTCCTAGAAATATTTCTCAAATTTCAGGATACTCTTTTAATACAAGTATTTTTTTATCGTAGTCTATATAAATATTATCATTATTATAGCTACTTATCTCGATGATCTGAGAGTATCCAGATACATCTATTGGAAAAAAAGATGAATTATAACCGAGTCCTACAGAAAAATAATTATCATTTGTACTTCCATAACTATAGTGTCTATCTACACCTATTTTTTCAGTAATATTATGTACAATTGTCCACCTGCTTGGATCATCTTCAAGAGTGGCATATAACTCTGCAAAGAGTTCTTCCAAGCCATAACATGAATGATAATCACACAGATAATCTATTTTGGTATAAATGCTATTTGAAAGCTCTTTGCTAATATCTGTTTTATTTGCGAGAGGAACAATAGTTTCTCATTGGAGTATATTTGCCTCTACCAGTTCTGATTTCAGTGATTTTAACTGACTACTCGCTGGGAGTTGATATATAGACCATGGACCAATAGATACCAGAAGAGATATACAGATAAGTGATACTGGAAAGGCAATCAGCCTCTTCGCAGAAGAAAATATAAAATAGAGTGAGAGAACTGTGAGAGAAATACCAAACAGAACAATAAAATATCTATTTATAGTCAGATCATACTGAGCAATACGCAGATAGATAGAATAAAAAAGTATGAGGATCTGAGGTAAAACTGCATATGGAAAATATTTTCTAAATATTCAGATAGCTTTGTTGCTCTTCGTGTAAATATATGAAAGAATATAGGTGATATATCCAAAAATAGTAAATCCTATCACGAGCCAACTCACCTCTCATTTTGGCCAGTCTCAAAAACTCAGAGCGAGTTTGATACTGTATATATACAGGATAATAAAATACACACATATAGCAGGGAAGAGAGCATATTGAATCATAAATTTTACAAAACTATTCAGAGGAGCTACTTCTTTATGCACTTCTTTGTTATCTGGTAAGTATGAGAGACCAAAAAGAGGAGCTACCAAAACACACGATATGGTTATCCAATATCCAAAAAAAGTTTCGTCAACATTGGTAATAAGGGTATCAATAGCTCATAAGGCAATGACTCATAGTAGAAGAATAAAAATACCCATAATATATGCCAGTATAAAAGCACTCAGTGTGGTGTAGAGATAGTTATAATATACTTCTCCTGGAAAGACTTTTTTTTGTAAATATGGAGCAGAAAAAAGAAAACCAAATATTCCTATCATTGAAAGTATAAAAAATATGAGAGTTTCAAATGATTCGAGATCACCGTTAAAACTCCAAAAGAAGAGTCATCCAAACAGAACAGATAGTGCCTGGATAGAGTATTTTTTTATATGAGATATTTTTTTCATATTCTCTGTATAGATAACCAGTCATACATATGAAAAAAAAGTGATAATAAGAGAACAAACTATTTGTATAAGCAGCTCTACATTATCTCCATCAGAATGAATCACATAGAGAAAAATAAGAGTAAGCAGTACCAGTATTCACACTCCAAGAGGAAACCTATGAGAAGTTTCTTTGAGCCGCTCTCAGAGTTTGAGAAAGTTACATATTTTCATCTGAAAAGTATTACTAAAATAATACCTACTATTATATAATTCTTGTTTGAAAAAACAACTTTTCTGAGTATATATAGGAGGCTATAAAAATCCCCCTCAATCCCCCTTTATTAAAGGGGGAGGTAGGAGTCTTGTAATTTAAGCATATGAAAGAAAAAACACTTCAAAACACACATGATATTCTCTATAAAAATCTGACTATAGATTCAGATATTTGCAAAGATTTTCCTGTCATCTGTATTTATGATACTGATTCACTTCTCTCTCGTACTCTTGCAGAGTGATATATCCAGAATCTTAAAAATAGAAATACATCAGAATGCATAGATTTTAATAATTATCAAAAGGAAGATCTTAAAGAAAAACTTCTTTCTCTTCCAGAGTGATCGAGTGTGGTACTCGTTCAGTCTACCAACTTTCGACTCGATGATTTCCGTATCAGACTTCATCTCAAAAATGCTGGAGTTGGCTGTATAGAACACAATCATCTTGGATATATTCCTGATGAACAAGCAGAAAATTATATTGATTCACTCGAATATAGAAGTGATTATTATGAAACACTCTCTGATACTATGCAGGAAATATTTGAACCAGGGGAGAATCTCAAAGTGACGACTTCCGGTGGAAATACTTTGACGGTAGAATGAGGATTTGAAGAAATCAAAAGAAATACTGGAGATTATAGCAATCAATATAGGGGAGGGACATTTCCTATAGGAGAAAATTTTACCGAAGCAAAAGACTTTTCCCGAGTAAATGGAAAACTTACTCTTTATGCCTATCCAGATGAACGATACCAAGTGCAGTTTTGTGAACCATTTGAGGTAGAAATAAAAGAAAGTATTCTTAGCTGTTCAGACCCAAAGTGTCCTCAAAAATTTCGAGAACTTATGGATCAAATTGCTGAATGAGAGGATGGAGAAGTATACGTACGAGAACTATGATTTGGTATGAATACAGGAATCTCAAAACAAAAAAGACTCTCCCATGTAGGAGCCTTTGAAAGAGTATCAGGGTTTCATATTTCACTCGGAAAGAAACATAATATTTACCGAAAGAAATTTCCTAGATCCCTAACACAACGATTTCATATAGATGTTTTTCCCGATGTAGAATCTATTTCAGTAGATGGGAAAATGATATTTGAAGATGGTAAGTATGTAGTTTAAAAAAGTATTTGAATTCATAAAAAAATATTTACAAATCTACATATAATACTATATTGTATGGTACTTGATAAAGCTAAATTCAACCCCCAAGTGCAATTTTTCAGGAATGTCTGAGAAGATATATTATTGTAATTTTATGTAGAAATTG
>JAKVBB010000096.1 GCA_022448215.1 Candidatus Altimarinota bacterium
TTTAAATCAGATATTTTCATTCTGCGTAGAATATAATTTTGTAAATTGTAAAAAAAAACCTACCTATTTTACAAAATAACAAATCATCATCGCCGTCATCCTTGTTGTCACATGCGACCGATTCCCGCTCGGTATGAAATTCGTTACGCATATCATCCTCCTCACTCGATGTGGTCGATTCCTGTCGATCGTCATGTTTCGAAAGTAAAGATCTATTATCATCATCTTCATTAGGTGAGGGCGATTCCTGCTCGTCATGTTTTGAATGAGATTCGTTATTCATGTCGTCGTCTCTATGACAAGTTATCGCTTCCGATTTCTGCGGCTCTGATTCGCTCTCCATATCGACGTCTTCATTCGCTGCTTGCGAATCCTGCTCGGTGTGTTCTGAATGAGGTGTGCTCTTCTTCAGTACTTGTGAAGTTTTCTCACCGCCGTTTTTCAAATCGATGTTGTGCATTGAGCGAAGGTGGATGAACAAGGGACCTGTAGAACTATCTTTTCTGCGGACAACGGCGTCACATTTCTTACACCGACCTTCCTCGCCGCTAACCCATTTGAAGAATCGCCACACTGGACTCTTTAATTTTTTCTTTTTTGCAGAATCTAAAAAACAGATGATGAGAAAATCCGTATAGTGAGATATGATAGTCACGATGAAATTTTGGGGAAAAATAAAAAAACGATGTTTATTGCGTTAATGCGTTACGACGGAAGAGTGAATACTAATAATACTTACCTTTTTTTTCCACCGCCTTCACGGCTTTCTTCTTCTCTGCGTCTTTTTTTATGTAGAATTTTTCTACGAGATTTGGGCAGTCGACATTTTTGGCGGATTCCCAAGTTTTATCGCCACTTTTCATTTTCAAACGATACTCGGTCTCCCCATCGCTGCGATACTTCACATCGATAATCTTTTTCACATCGTCTTCGTTGAACTTATCTTCCTCATCATTTTTTTCATCGTGTTCGTCGCTTTCCGCGTCAGATGTCCAGTCGTAGGGGTTAACTCCTTCATCACTGTCACTACTCTCCATCTCAACACTCACCATTCTCATCTTATAATTTTTATCACTATAACACGAGAGTTCAAAAAATAGACACGGTATTGTCGGTCATTTTTTCTGTTTTAGGGGGACCTTATACAATCCTATGACAAGGTCTATGCGGTTGGATATGCGCGGTATTGTTTTTTTTCTACCGTTTGGGAGATGGGAGTAATGTCATAACAGTTTTTCAACATCCCCCTGAGAAATAATTATTCGAAAAGATGAAAAGTTCTTACGAAAGTATGACCAGTATATTTTTTCTCTGGTATGACTATTCTATGTAACCCATATTTTCCGCTAGTTGTTATGATAAAAATTTTAGCGTGTTTAAAAGTAATTTTTTGAAGAATCGAGAATGGGTGACAGTGGGTAAGAAATAAAACAATTTTCTTTTTTTTACACGAAACAGACGTGCAGTCTGTTGAAAAAATGACCCATATAAGTTTTTTAACAGGGTGATAAGGAATCGGCTTATATTTTTAATCAATACTATTATATTACGTGAATAAAAAATAAATTTGTAAAATTATCATGATTATTCGTGATGAATGAGAATCCCACGACGACTACTTCTCTTCACTATGCACACCTATATAGGGCTAGGAGGCGGTGCCTGTGGAAACCGTGACTTAGGATTTTTATCGAAATTAGATCGTCGATTATCAACCAACTTCTACAATAAAAATCGTATTCAGGGTGTTTTTAAAAAAATCGTAGTTAAAATATAACGATGCAGAAAATTTACAATGAAAAGTGGACTTAATACACTCACCTCTGGGGAGACGTAATTCGTAACCAGTTGGTGTATCATGCGATATTCAATAGTGTCTTTAGGGATTTTTCTCGGCACATCGCGTTGCATAGGGATTCTCAATTCCAAGGCGCCATCATCCGTGACGGTTATGGGAAAATCTAATTGTTGAGTTTCGTCGTTCACACGAATACATTGCGGTATTTCCAAATACAACCTTTTTAACACTAAACTAACATCATCGTCAGATCTAGAAAAAATCAGACGATTTAATAGGTGGCGAGGAAGATTTTATTCGACTTTGTGAAAAAATTTATATAGTTTCATTTCATTAGAATAGACTGAATTGATTTTTTTAAATTACAGGGTATCGAGTTCTGGCTTACCTTAGTATGGAATTTTCATCATATGGGTTTTGTGATCCAATGAACGACGGTGAACATTCTTCATTCGACATGTGTGTGAAATCCACCATCTCTTGATTCCGGTCAATGCAGAAAATATCGTGAACTAAAGTCGACAATAAACCATTTCCACAACTTTTTTGACACGATCGACACCGATCATCATCTGTCGTAATTGTTTTACTCATCTCATAAATCTCTAAAAGAAAATTGAAATCGAGATATCGAGTTGAATATCTCATTGTGATGAAATTTAAAAAAATAGAGGAAGACATTCTTTACGATTCAACCCATAAAATATGGTAAAAAAATATTTCTAATCCTCTTTCTCCTTCAGTTGGGTATACTCTTTTTTTGAGAAGAATTCATTCATTTTTTATGAGAACATCGTAATTAAATTTTTAACCAGATATCTTCTTAAAGAACTAACAAATAGAAATCCGTGGATTTAGCCACTGTTAAATATTCAGTATATTTTTGTAAGCTTATTTTTTGACTTAGTTCATACTCTGGTCTTTCAAACTTCAATAAATTTAATATCTTCATCTTATTTTTTTATGTAGTGATTTTTTCATTTTATTAGTTTTATAATTAATTTTTTTGCAAACCTTCA
>JAKVBB010000097.1 GCA_022448215.1 Candidatus Altimarinota bacterium
ACATTTTCAAAAAGTTCTTTTGATGATTCTTTTGTAAAAAGGTAAGTCATTACATATCGGATAGCATTCATTTCGTCTTTTGTATTCACTGTATTGATAAGTTTATCAATCATTGGTACAATGAGTTTTGCTTTCTTTTCAGTAGTTTGAATAGATTTATGCATAAAAAACGAAGTGAGAAGATTTCTCTCCATAGCTCTTCTATGTTGAAAACTTTTGTTATTAAACTTGAGATGTTTTCTTACTCTATGTCGCATTGTCTCTCTGTTATAAATTAATTATTGTAAATTTTAGTCGTCCCCAAGGAGTTTAAGACCTCTTTCAGCAAGTGCAGATCTAATTTCAGTCATCGCCTTCTTTCCGAATCCTTTAATAGAAGAAAGTTTTGTCTCAGTACACTTTGTAAGTTGTTCAATAGAAAGAATATTTCCGTTAATCAGTGCATTGAGGGTTCTTGGAGAGAGTCCCATAATTTCGATTGGGGTATATGTTTCTCTTTCGAGTTCTTCTTGTACCTCTTCTTTTTCTTTATTAATAAGATCTTTTACGTCACTAATGAAATTTCCTTCAATTTGAAGTGCTTCTTCATTAAAGAGTGAGAAATAAGATGTCATCATTTGTGCTGAAAACTTGAGAGCATCTACAGACGAAATAGCTCCGTTTGTTTCGATTTCCATTTCAAGAGAGTCAAGGTTGGTCATATCTGAAAATCGAGTATTCTCAACGGTATATTTTACATTTACCACTGGTGAGAAATTTGTATCTATCAGAAGTACTTCTGGATCTTCTTCTCGTTCTTTTAATTCTTCTACTGAGAGATATCCAGCTCATTTTTCTACGCGGATATCAATTTGTAATTCAAGACCATCTTGATCGATTTCAGTAATATGGAGATCTGAATTGAGAATTTTTATACCAGCTGGAGCTTTAATATCTGAAGCAGTTACTTCTCATTGTTTATTTTTTTTGAGCTGAAGCCATTCTACTCCAATTTCTTCTTTTTCGAGTACCAAGTCTTTTAAGTTGAGCATTATATCAATAATACTATCTTTAATTCCTGGAAGAGTAGCATATTCATGCGTTACTCATTTTACTTTAATACCTGTAACGCGTGTTCATGGAATAGAAGAAAGTAAAATTCTTCTAAATGAATTACCAAGTGTAACACCATATCATCGTGGAAGTGGTCCAACTATAAAGAATGATACATTTCCTTCTCCATCTTTTTGAACAATTTTTGGAACTCCAATAACATTGTGAATGATGTGCATTATATGAATAGTAAGAGAATAAAATTTTTGAAAGAAAGATTATTATTTTGAATAAAACTCAACAATTTTTTGTATGTCTATGATTTGATCAAAATCATCTTGAGCAGGTATGCCAGTAATAGTAATTGTAAGTTTTTTAATATCTACTTCTATCCATTTACAGTTTGTTACACTTCCTTTATTATTCTTTGAAAATTCTTCAAGTTCTTCAAAGAGACTTTTATAAAGTGGTGATTCTTTTTGTTTATCTCGTAGAGCGATAACATCTCCCACTTTCACACTAATAGAAGGAATATCTACTTTTACCCCATTGAGAGTAAAATGTGCATGAGAAACAAACTGTCTTGATTGCATTCGTGTTCGTGCAAAGTTGGCTCTATATACTACATTATCCAATCTCAATTCAAGAAGTTGGAGCATTTTTTCTCATGTTGTTCCAGCTGCATTTGATTTTTGAGCTTTTTTAAAGTATGAAAGAAATTGTTTTTCTGAAAGACCAAACATTCGTTTTGCCATTTGTTTTTTTCGGAGCTGAGTTCCAAACTCACTTCCTTTTCGTCCTCGTAGTGGACCTCTTTTTCATTTTGAAAGATCATATTTTTCTGTTCCAAAGAGGTTAATTCCCTCTCTTCTACAGAGCTTTTTCTTTGGTCAAGTATATCTCATGATTTGATTATTATAAAATTAGATGCTAAGGATAATTATGATTTCTATTAGAGTTTTCGTACTTTCTTTTTTCTACATCCGTTATGTGGAACAGGTGTAATATCAAAAATACTTTGTACATCAACTCAAGCAGAAATAATTCATCTAATAGCTTGTTCTCTTCCGATACCAATTCATTTTACATATACATCTGCTGTTTCAAGAGAATGAAGTGTTTTTGCTTTCTCAATAGCCTGTTCTGCAGTAATTTGAGCAGCATACGGAGTTGCTTCTCTTGCTCATTTAAATCCTGCGTTTCATCCAGATGACCACGTAAGAACGTTTCCTTTTTCGTCGGTTACACTTACAATAGTATTATTAAATGATGCAAGGATATGTACTTGTCCATGTTGAACAATTTGCTTGGTTTTTTTACTTTTAGCCATAGCGGTATAATAATTAGGTTAATTAGATTCAAAAATAAAGAAGTGGGATTATTTTTTCTTCCCGGCAATCGCAACAGATTTTCCTTTTCTGGTTCTTGCATTTGTTTTAGTATTTTGCCCTCGAACCGGAAGTCGTTTTCTATGACGTTGTCCTCTATAACAATTAATTTCTTGGAGTCGCGTTATATTTAATGCCACCAAAATTATGAGATATCAATGTACTACCAATTGTTTAATAACATCTCGAATTTTATCAAGATCTGATTCAGAAAGTGTTTCTATTTTAACGGTTCTCTCTATTTTAAGACCATCAAGAATTTTTTGTGATTGAGATCGACCAATACCATATATATAAGTCAGTGCAATCTCTGCATGTTTTCCTTTGGGAAGATTTACCCCAGCGATTCGTGCCATACTTTTGGAAGCGTTATTGAATTAAATTA
>JAKVBB010000098.1 GCA_022448215.1 Candidatus Altimarinota bacterium
TCTTGGTCACTCAGTTCTGGTATTTCATCTTGAGAAAGTTTCTCTTGTATCCAGGTATCATGTTTGTCTAAAAAATCCTGTATCTGTCAGTGAGAAACAAAAAATGGTGCTTTGACAATAACTATCCCATCTTTGACTCTCACAGTGATACTCTTTCGGAAAGATTTTTGAATTTCTACTTTCATAGTACCCACTGAGCAAAAGTAATATTATGATCTTTCAAATATCCAGCCAGAGGTGCTCACATATACCTCCAATGCCATGGTTCGATTTCATAGCCATCTATTTCTATCCCGAGTTGATAGGTATTATGAAAACCATACAAATGGGCATTCTCAGAAAGCCAGTCAAAGTACTGAGAAAGTTTTGGATCATTCAACCAGTCTGCTTGGGTTGTGGCTCTGAAAAAATCTACTCCCAAACCAGATTGATGTTCACTATGCCCTGCTTTGGCACAGAGATTATCCGGACAGCCTCTATCCTTGATACCTTTTTGATAAGCATAACTTCTATACGCACTCACTACTGTCAATTTGATACCAAATTCTTGCTGAAAAGCTTTGGCCATACTTTGAAGTGCTTCATTCGCTTCTGTCCTGAGTGTAGAATATCCTTTGGTATCAAACACATATTCTGAATTTATTTTTACGAGATTTTCAGGAATATATGATTTTTCATTAAACGATATATCTGGATGTACAAATTTATAAAGAGAGTCATCAGTAGTGGTATCAATATCAGCAAGAAAAGCATATTTTTTCTGTTTCAACTCTGAGAGATGTTGCTTGATAGTATCAGATGAAATATTTGGAGTATCCAGTTGGAAAAAAGCTACACTCAAAAAAGAAAAAAAGATACCAAAACTCAGAAGCACTCATGCCAAAACCCAGCGAGAACATTTGCAGTGAAACATAGTAAAGAATTAACCCCCCTCTTATCCCCCCTTATCCTAAAGGATGACCTAAAGGCCTCCAGGGGGAAGATAGATTGAGAAGGTTTCATATAAAAATTTGGGAAACTCTATAAATACACTATAATTCTTCCCAGTATTTTTACAAAATTATTTATGCACTTTCTTTTTTACTCATATATTGCTCTGCTTGGTTTACTTTTTTGAAGCTTTGCATCAGTACTTATATACCGTCTCAAAAGTGGTGAGAAATGAATACTGCTTGGAAGAAGTCACTGTAGGTGTGGCAAAAAACTCACATTTACAGACCTCATTCCTCTTTTTGGATGGCTCAAACAGAGAGGAAAATGTAATGTGTGTGGCAATAAAATATCCTGAATCTATCCTCTCCTTGAACTCTCAACAGGAATGCTTTTTGTTCTTTCAAGTATATTCTTGGTAGATATGAGTTGAGTACTTCAATGAAATATAACAGAAATATTTTCACTTCTCTTTTGGCTTACTATGAGTTTCATAACCATTTTGTATGTTTTTTATGATCTCCTCTTTATGGAAATTCATGAGTGAATTATGTGAGTATGAGTTGGTATTGCTGTTCTTCCTCTGATCATATCATTTTTTGAATGATGATTGCATCTATGAAATATAATCATTCTCATTGTCTCTCTTATATGATACTATACTATCCTTCTCAAATGATTACACGAAGCATGGGATGCAATAATTTTTTGCTCTCTCATATGAATCACATGGTGAGGCTATTACTTATTTGGAACAAATGTTATTCTTGATGCTCTCACAGCTATGCTCGTAATATTTGGTTTCTTTTTTGTTCAAATTATTATTTCAAGAGGACGATGGATCGGATGAGGAGACCTGAGAATTGCACTATTAGTGTGACTTCTTCTCTGAAATAGTTTGATTCTTCCATGACTCTTTGCTACGTACTTGCTTTGAAGTATTATCAGTTTGAGTATTATAGGAATTCAAAAAATATTTCAGAAAAAATGACTCCAGATATCATCTCAGATACCCTTTGGTCCCTTCATTGCACTCGGATGTTTTGTTGTGCTTTTCTGGCAACAGGAAATACAATGGTTCATGAGTATCTATTTTTAAAATACCCTTACATCTTGTAAAGGTTTTTTTATTTACAAGAAAGATATTTTTTAGTACAATAGTGTGTAGATTTAAAAAATAAAAATACAAACACATGGACAATAAAAAAGCAATCAAAGCGGTTCAAGATTTTATCTCTTCAGCAGATAAATCTCTCAAAAATGCGAATAAACTCCTCGCAGAACTCATGAAAGAAAATGACATCGATTTTTCTTCTGATTCTTCTATAGATATATCTGGTCTTCATAAATATGAGAATGGAGATGAAAAAGTAATCGAAGGAGTATACACCGGAGAACATATGCTCTGAGTCGATGATAAAAAATACCCTATTCCTGCCAATTATTGTTCCAAGTCAAAACTCGTTCAATGAGATAAACTCAAGGTGACTATCGCAGCCAATGGACAAATGCGATACAAGCAAATAGCTCCCATTGAGAGAAAAACTATCATGGGGCTCCTCACAAAAGAACACGAAAATTATCAAGTAGTCGCTGAAGGAAAAACCTATGATGTTCTCACTGCAGCTGTCACTCACTTTGGAGGAGAGATCGGTGATACAGTGGCTATTATTGTTCCAGATGGGAAAGAAGCTACTTTTGCAGCAGTGGATAATATTCTTCCAAAAGAATAGTTCACTCTGTTTCTAGAATCTAAAGTCAAACGCAACTTTTAGGAATGTTATGAAATACTTCGTGAGGTGTAAGATAGTTCAGTCTTTT
>JAKVBB010000099.1 GCA_022448215.1 Candidatus Altimarinota bacterium
ATACCTGCTTGAAGTTCGGCTATTCGAGTAATAGGAGCTGATTCTCATTCGAGTAAATTTCCTAAATTATTACTATATTCTCTGAGGTATTCAAGGTATGAATGATGGGAACAGAGTTCATAGCTCGTTTGTTTGAGAACTTCTACTTTTTTGTTAATAGACTCATCATTCGGTATATTACAACCAAGGGTACTTTCTGAGAGTTCCAGTTTGTGAATTTGTTTTTGAATTTTGTCCTCTACCCTTGTTTTTACCTTTCATTTGAGAATATCATTTTGACTGATTTGTTCCAGAGTATTTCGTTTTACTTCAAGAAGAGCACATTGATAAATTCCGTCCATATTTTCTATATGCTGATTCTTCGTTTTTTCCAGTATATTTGGTATTCAAAGAGCCTGTTCTCACTCTGCGAGAGCTTCTTTTTTGTCTTTGAGGAATTCATATTTTTTGGTTCCATAAAAACTGTATTCACTCTGAAGAGGGTCACAAATATTTTCTATTCTTTCCTCGTATCTTTCTTCTGGAGTTTTTGCGGCAGCAAAAACACTTCCAAGAACCAATAACAGTCCTGAGAAAAAAATAAGAAAAAAGACATACTTTTTTTGCATCATAAAAACAAATATGCTACAATATTTATATATATGAATTCTAGTATATCTATATGACAACAAAAGCAAGTACAAAACAGAAAAAAACAGATGATTTGAAAGAGTCTATCTTGGCTTCAGAAGAAAAACGAAATTATACTTCTGAGCGTTTTGACTTGCTTGAGAAACAGGTAAAAAAAGCTCTGAAACAACAAGATACTGATACCGCACTTCGTGATATGACAACATGAGCATTGATCCTTGGATGTTCAGATGTGCACTATGATATGTACCATGACCATATCATGGTTCGATTCCGTATTGATGGGATACTGGTAGATATATTTTCACTCACTCTTGGTGAATACAAGCTCATTCTTGAACGACTCAAATATGCCTCTAATCTGAAACTCAATATTTCAAATATTCCTCAAGACTGAAAATATAGTCTTAAAATTGAAGATAAAAATATTGATGTGCGAGTTTCGACTCTTCCCATAAAATATGGAGAAAATATAGTTTGTCGTATCCTGGATACTTCAAAAGTGATGATTGACTTTGAAAAACTTGGTTTTTTCTGGACATCAGAACGCATGCTCAATAAAGCTATTTCAAAGAAAAATGGTATGATTTTGGTCACCGGACCAACTGGTTCAGGTAAGACAACCACCCTCTATACTATTCTCACAAAGCTCAATACCAGAGACAAAAAACTCATTACTCTTGAGGATCCAATTGAATATGAAGTAGAGTGACTCATTCAGTCTGAGATTGATGAATCAAAAAAATACGATTTTCCTACTGGTCTCAAGGCTCTCCTTAGGCAGGATCCAGATATTATGATGGTTGGGGAAATACGTGATTCAGAAACACTTGAAACGGCTACTACAGCTTCTTTAACCGGGCATTTAGTATTGTCTACACTGCATACTAAGTCAGCTGCAGAAACTCTTGATAGACTGATGAATATGGGGCTCAAGCCATATATGATGGCTTCTGCTCTGGATACTATTATTGCTCAACGACTGGTACGACGCATATGTCCTCATTGTAAGAGAGAAAAACAAAAAACAGAATCTGAGCAGAGCTTGATCGGAGCTATGGTAGAAGAAACAGGTATGAACAAAATGCTGGTAAAAAATATGAAACTGTACGAATGAGCTGGATGTAAACACTGTAATCACAGTGGGTATCTTGGCCGAATTGGACTCTATGAAATCATTTCTCTCAATGAAAATTTAAGAGAAGCTATCAGGGAATGAGCGACTGCAGATGAAATTTTGAAACAGGCTCGTAAAACAGATATGATTCCTATGCAGGAAGATGGTATTTTAAAAGCTATTAAAGGCTATACGACTATTGAAGAAGTACTCCGAGTTCTGTAAACGCTGAAGAATCCCATCCCCCTCCACTCCGCTTCGGGTACTTCCCTTTATTAAAGGGAATAAAAAGAGGAAAAATACTAAAAAATAGAGTATTCTTTAGTGGTTATTTCCCTCAAATATATCTTGCATACCCAAGAGATGAATCAGTTTTTGCACGAATATTGATACCAATGACTTCTCATTTTTTATTCAAAAGAGGTGACCCAGAATCACCTGGAACGAGAGGAATAGTATGTGTGATAAGACCTCAGGAGAAAGCAATAATTTCTCCTGTTTTTTGTGTATCTTGAAGAATATATACTTTTTCTCACACTTCAGGAGCTTTTGAACTAAGAATTGCGGTACTATATCATTTTATTTTTTGGGTTGTTTCCAGAAGAGCGACATCATTTTTTTCATCACTCTTTATTTTTTTTGCTTGGTGTATCTGTTCACCAAAAACTATTTTTATATCTTTCTTTTTTTCAGGAATCACATGATGTGCAGTGAGAATAGTATCTGAAGAAAGTACTATTCCATAGCCATTTCCATTTATGCTTGAGCCAAAAATAGCACTTGGATTTTCTTCTCTGGAAATAACTCATGTATCGTTTCTGATTTCAACCAAAAAATTTTCTTTTTGAATCGTTTCGCTGCATCAGATGAGTCAAAAAATACACAGAGTAAGAAGA